>DBMI01000112.1 GCA_002298165.1 Desulfarculales bacterium UBA702 | reverse complement strand
GATCCGGCCTTCGAGTTCCTCAGGAGTTCTGGAAAATTCAAGGAGTGCTATATCATGAAACGCAAAGAAACCGCGGAAGCCCAGAACCAGCTTTCCTTCGTTGAGATGAACCCAAAGAGGGAAGAGCAGGAGAAGACTATGGAGCCCGCCGCCCTGAATGAAGAAGTCAGGCAGAAGGGCGAAAATGGGCATAATGGAGAGAAGGGTGTATTCCTCATGGAAGACGGCCAGATAAAGCCCTTCTCCGCGGAGGAATATACTACCTCCACGCTCTACCAGGCGGTGGAGACATTCAGCGTTGAGTGCAGGCTGGTTCGCCCGGAAGAACCCGGTAACATGGTTTTCGAAGGTAAAAAGCCCTCAAAAAGGACCGTTCCGATCCTGGTGAAAAAGAGCGGAGAATGTCAGATAATGGATTCCTGGGAAGAGTTGGAATCCCGGCCGGCCGAACTTGCGGAAGTAAGTGATATCGTAGGTGCCATGCCGGTGAAGCAGATCTTCGTACTAAAGAGAAAATAGATAAGCAGAACGGCGCCGGCAGGCTGGAAAGCCTGCCCCACGGAAGCCGCGTTGCGCTCTCAGTTGAGAGGCCACTTCAAGCGGCGGGGGGCTGCAATGGCCTGCGCCTCTTTGCTGCATTTCCCCCGGCAGGCTGACTGGGGCATTGACCGCAGGCAAAACTAAACTATATCCCTGGATCCGTTTTCATCCCTGGATCCATTTTCAATCAGCTCACCGGGTACGAGCCACCCCGTTCCATCCTTGATCTCTCCACGCTTATTATTGGTAAAAGCTATACATGGGATAGGTTTCAATAAGTATTACCAATTTGTGTCCGTGCCCCATCTTTATTAGAATAGCCTCCTTCTGCCCTGGAGGTCTGATAAAAACTTGCCCATTTCAGATTTGGTCCACACTATTGGCACAATGAAAGATCTGCCTCTTCGCTCACCCTGGCCATACCGCTTGCCGCGGGTTTCCATAGGACTCCTGTTTATCTGGGCAGGGGCGGTCAAGCTCTTTCACCACAAGACATTTGCGGCGGCTATTGCCGGGTACGAAATTTTGTCCGATCCGCTTATCGGTCCCGCGGCCCTGGGAATTCCAGTCGTCGAACTCATTGCCGGGCTGGGCCTTCTGTTCGACTTCGCTTTTGGTTTCGGGCTGACCTTTGGCCTGCTTGCACTCTTCATGGGCGTGCTGGTTTACGCAATGATTTCCGGCCTCGATGTAGACTGCGGATGTTTCAGCGTTGACGAAATGGCTCAGCGCGGAAGCCTTCAGGCTGCTTTTTTCCGTGATGCCGCACTTGCCGCAAGTGTTGTGATCCTGTTCATTTGCAGGCGAGTGCGTACCAGGAGCACTTTGCTGAACACTATTCCCGACAGGAGCGAAATGTGAAGAAATGGAAATGGTTCACCGTTGCACTTATGACGATATTTTTGCCGGCATTTTTTCTGATCGGACCTGCGCTCGCGTTTGAATGGGGCAAAAGCGAGCTGGACAATGAAAAGCTGGCGGTAAACTTCCAGAGGGAAGTGCAGAAGGGCGGGTACAAGATTCTCACCACGGAAGAACTCAAGACCATGCTCGACAAGGGCGGTCCTGTCCTCGTGGTTGACACCATGCCCTTTGCAGATAGTTTCCAGAAGCAGCACATTCCGGGAGCCGTCAATTTCGACTTCCCTGTTGAAGAGGTCAATCAGCTCGATCCCCAAAAAGCCGCCGAATTCGAAAAAATTCTCGGTCCGGATAAGGATAAGCCGCTGGTTTTTTACTGTGGGTTTACCAAGTGCGGGCGAAGCCATAACGGTGCAATGTGGGCCTTAAAGCTGGGCTACAGGGATGTCTACAGGTGCCCGGGCGGGATAAAAGGCTGGAACGACGCCGGATATCCCACCGAAAAAGCACAGTAGGAAATATTCACCGCGGAAATCGCAGAGTACGCGGAAAAAGATAAGATAGAAAAAAAAGGAGATAAAGTCCGTGAGGAGGTCAGTCCTCACAGGATTTCTATCTCCATTTTTTATCTTTCTCGATCTTTTCTCAGCGTCCTCTGCGTTCTCCGCGGTGAATAAGAATCCCGGCTAACTTGCAGCAATCTGCGCAAGGTCAAGATCCGGAAGCATCGAGCCGGTTTCCATGAGGTTCAGGTGAAGTTCATAGGCTTTGTCCAGGTCGTGCCTGATATGTCCTTTTCTGGAATTTTCGACATACTTCCACAGGTAGTCGCGGTATGCGGGGTGAGCGCAGTTATCGATTATTTTCTTGGCCCTTTGCATCGGCCCGAGCCCGCGCAGGTCGGCCAGCCCCTGGTCAGTTGCGACGATCTGGACCGAATGTTCATTGTTGTCAATGTGGGGGCACATGGGGACAATGGATGAGATTCTGCCGTCCTTGGCAATAGAGGGGCACACGAAGATTGAAATATAGGCATTTCTGGTGAATTCCGCGCTTCCTCCGATCCCGTTCATTATATTGGTCCCGAATACGTGGGACGAATTCACATTACCGTATATATCGATTTCGAGAGCCGTATTTATGGAGATAACTCCAAGCCTTCGAATTACGCCCGGGTGGTTCGATAGTTCCTGGGGTCTGAGCACCACCCGTGGAGCGAAGAAATCCATATTGTTGTAGATGCGCTGTAATACCTCGTGAGTTACCGTAAGGCTCGTGGTGCTGGCTGCGGTAAGCCTTCCCGATTCCATCAGTTCCACCAGCGAATCTTGAAAGACCTCCGTGAACATTTTGAACGGCGGGACATATGGGTTCTTTGCCAGTGCTGCCATGACCCCGTTTCCAACATTTCCGACCCCTGACTGGAGCGGCAGGAAGTCCGGTGGAATCCGTCCGGCAAGCATTTCGTCCAGTAAAAATCTTACCACGTGCTCTGCTATTTTGTCCGCCCGTGCATCGTGCGGTGAGAATTCCGGAATATGGTCAGGCTCGTCGTTTTCGATTATCGCTATCACTTTGTTAGGGTCAACCGCTGCGTAGGGATACCCGAGCTTGGTCAGCGGATCGTGGAGCGGGATCGGGAAACGGTGCGGTGGAGGAGGCAGGATTAGTATGTCGTTCATCTCGCGCAGCCGCTTCGAGTGATAATGATTGATTTCGATTATCACGTGATCCGCGTACTTGAGGTATGCCGGGGACGCCCCTATCGACGAGGTAAGATAGACCCTTCCGTCCCGCGTGATCTCGGTTGCCTCGATAACCGCGAAGTCGATGTTCCCGTGAAACCCCGCTAGAACCGTCTGGGGGAGGTGAGACAGGTGCATATCGACGTACTCGACTTCCTGGCCATTTATCTGCTCCCTCAGCCTGGAGCCGCTCTGGTAAGGAGCGCGATACGACATGGCATTCTCGGCTGCGAGCGGTTCATCGATACTGTCACCGCTTGAAGCACCCGTAAGAACGCGGATCTTGAAAGGCGAACCGCGCTCGTGCATCGCCCTGGCACGCTCCGCAATCGCCCTCGGGATGATCTTGGCGGCCCCCGCATTCGTGAAGCCGCTGAAAGCCACGGTGGCTCCATGGAATATATGTGATACAGCTTCTTCGACGCTTATTTTCGGATAAGCCTGGATGATCGACATGTCTTTCCCCACTCAATTAGATTCGCTCGTCTATTTCCGTCAGCTTGAGGTCCGGCAGCATCCGCCCGTGTTCTATGAAATTACGGTGAAGCTCGTATGCTTTCCGCAGATCGTGCCTGATATGTCCCATTTTTGATTCCCGCACATATCGATTCAGGTAGTCACGGTAGGCGGGATGCGCGCAATTATCGATTATTCTCTTTGCGCGCTGCATCGGGCCGACCCCGCGAAGATCCGCAAGCCCCTGTTCCGTCACGACCACCTGTACGGAATGCTCATTGCTGTCGATGTGCGGGGACATGGGGACGATGCTCGAAACCCTGCCGCCCAGCACAACGGATGGCAACATAATTATCGAGAGATAGGAGTTGCGCGTGAACTCTCCGCTTCCTCCAATGCCGTTCATGATATCGGTTCCAAAAAGATGGGAGGAGTTGACGTTGCCGTAGATATCGACCTCGATCGCCGGATTGATGGCAATTACTCCGAGGCGGCGCACAACCCCCGCATCATTTGAGACCTCCTGAGGGCGAAGGACGATGCGCGGGCCGAAAAAATCCATGTTTGAACAGACCCGCTTCAGAACGTCGGCCGTCAGGGTGAGGCTGCAAGCGCTTGCCGCTATCAGCTTTTCGTTTTCCATGAGATCCACGAGCGAGTCCTGCAGAGTGACCGTGTACATTTGAAAGCGCGGTGTATAAGGGTTTGACCCCAGGGCCGCCATTACCGAGTTGGCCAGATTTCCGACCCCGGCCTGAAGGGGAAGAAACTCGCGTGGAATATGACCCGTTATCATCTCGCCAAATAAGAACCGCACCACAAAATCTGCAATCCGTTTGCTGCGCCAGTCCTCGGGGGAGAATCGCTCGATCTGGTCGGGTTCATTGGTTTCGACTATGCCGATGATTTTCTTTGGATCGACCATGGCATAGGGATAGCCGATCCTTGTGAGCGGGTCATGGATCGGAATAGGATTAACGCGCGGCGGAGGATCCAGCAGGACTATATCGGCCATTTCCGGCAACCGGCGGGAATGGTAACGGTTTATTTCGATAACAACCCTGTCGGCATACCTGAGGTAGGTTGGTGAGGCACCGACCGAACTCGTCAGGTAAACCCTGCCATCGCGGGTAACTTCGCTTGCTTCGATGATTCCAAGATCGAGCTTGCCGAAAAACCCCGCAAGAAGGGTTTGGGGGGCGTGCGACAGGTGCATGTCTATATACTGAACCTGCTGCGAATTTATCTGGTTACGAAGTGTAGGGGCCGACTGGAAGGGCGCTCTCCAGGAAACTGCATCCGCCTGGGCAAGTACCTCGTCGATGTCGTTTCCGCTCGATGAACCCGAGACGAGGCGAATCTGAAAAGGTTTTCCCGCGGCGTGGATCTCTCTAGCCCGTTTGGCAATTGCCCTGGGGACGGCCTTGGCAGTGCCCGCATTGGCAAAACCGCTCAGCGCGACCATCGCGCCGTCTTGTACATGAGAGGCCGCTTCTTCGGCTGTTATGATCGGGAATGTACCCGCATACATGGAGTATTCTCCTTAGCTCGGAATTTTACGCAATTCCCCAAAATAGAAAGCCTGCTCCTCGGGTGAGGGTGATGATCGAACTGGTTGATCACTCTACACGGCCAAAACCGAAGCTCTTATTTTAAGTATTATCCATACCGCCGGCCAGCCACAGCTAAGTTCAGCGCAACATTATGCTGCTATGTCAGGGAAGATCGGCAAAAAGCGGCGGAGAGTGTAGTTAATAATGGAGTGGGCTAATCAGGTAGGCTCAAAGTTGGCTGTAGCCGGGTAGACGAGAGGGTTTGTTCGAGGGGTAAAACGGCTCGGAAGAGCGAAATTACTGCGCCTTATCTAAGACTCTTGTGCCCCGCACCCGGATAAAATCCCATGGCCGTCAACTTACCGTGAAGGAACTCCAGCAAATCCGAACCTAACTCGTCATTCCCGAATGCTTCTAGCGGGAATCCAGCATCTCTTGGAAAGCGTGGGCATAACGCTTTACCATGCCCACCGCCATTGCCCGTATACGCAAAGCTGCCGGTGGGCACGATAGAGCGCTGTGCCCACCCTGATGGCCTTACCTCACCTGTATAGTCCCAGATCGTCAGTTTGGTACGATTGAAGTTCAGCGCCGGTTTTGTCGAGCAGCTCCACCAGGGCATAGATTTCTTTTCCCTGCTTTTCCCTGCCGGCGGAAAATTCGAGCATCGCGGCTTGGATGTACTTTGCCTGTATGGCAATCAATCTTTCACGCACGGCCAGTCTTTTGGCCTCGATAATGATGCACTTATCGACCAGGTAGCGGTATTCGAGCATCGTTTGCTCCCAGGAAGATTTCCACTTGCGCCCCCATTGCGAGAACTGCTTCTCCAATGGTGGTGACAACTCTACCCGGTTGTCCGGGTCCTTCAAGGAAGGGTACTCAAGGATTATTTGTTCGAATTCCAGCCACCCGGGTTTTGCGCAAAACCGTTTGATTTCCTGCATTAGTGATCCGAGCTGGGAATAAAAATCGGAAGACTGACGGTTTACGTAGTCGAGAGCATCGGCAGCTTCAACCATCTTTGCCTCGGCCATTTTAACGTCGGGTTTAGTGGACTGGATAGATGCACATCCTGAAAGGTTAGCAGCGGCAAGAAAGGCAAAAAGTGCAAGATAGCGGATTCCAGATTTTTTCATTTCTAGCGTGTATCCCTGTTTGAAATTTGAGCTGCCTCTTGCAGTACAAGGCACCCGTCAACTATGTAGTCAATCTATGGAAAAACTACTGTATAGCGTAGCTAAAAATACTGTATAGACCTGATTTTAATTTGAAGTGAATCTGGTAGGGTGCGATAACTAACAGTCCCTCCTTCAAGATCTTTAGTTCCAGACCCCGTATCTCTATCGCCCCGGAAAGCCAGGACCCCCGCCCCTGGCTTTCCTTCTTTTTTTTCCGCTACCGACGATTGCCCTCTTATACCAATTCGCGTTCAAGATTGTACGAGAAGCACATTCAAAAAAGTAGCATAGCCCCTTGTGGGCGTTGGAAAATCCGGACGGGCACAAGGGCCTGGACTACATCATCTTGAACGCGAATTGGTATTAGCCAAAGCCGGATTGCGACCATAGGGAGAAAAATTCTCGGCATGCATTCCTTATCCATTGGGGATGGTTATCTTCTTCTTATACCAGTTATAGGAGGAAGAGAATGCCGGAAGTTCTTGAAGATCTGATTGAAAAAATCCTCTCGGGGGCCGTTATCCTTTGGAGACGACTTACCGGGAGTCATGTATATGAGCTGCAGGAGAGCAAAGTACGTATTCCTGATACCCGCGGATTTATCTACAATAGAATTATACTTCGCCGCGCTCCGCGTTCCGGCTTTGATTGCAGGCACTAAACGCCGGCTGGACCAGCATTCGATTTTCCCTCACTACCTAAAGGCCCAGGCGCCTTTATCGAGACAGCTTATTTAAGTCGGAAACAATCAGAATCAAACAGGCAGGGACTTGGTTCGGCACGGGGTGCGGTCGTTCGCAAACCCTCCGATCACAGCCCTGCCTGTTTGATGATGCATAACAGGCTTGAATCAAATCCCGAGGAAGGCCTTCTTTACCTGTTCGTTTTCGAGGAGTTCCTTTCCTTTTCCTTCCAGCACTGTCCTGCCATTTTCGAGTACGTAGGCCCTGTCGCAGATTGCAAGCGTCTGTTTTACGTTCTGCTCGACCATGAGAATTGTAAGGCCCTCGCTGTGAATCCTTGTTGCCAGGCGGAAGATCTCTTGAGTGAGCAGGGGGGAAAGACCCAGTGACGGCTCGTCAAACATTATCAGCCTGGGCTTGGACATGAGCCCACGGGCGATAGCAAGCATCTGCTGTTCGCCACCGGACATGGTCCCTGCAAGCTGTTTTTTGCGTTCCTTGAGGCGTGGAAACAGCTCGAATACCCATTCGATCGTCTGTTTACGCTGCTTTTTAGCCTCACCTTTAAGAGACCCCAGTTCGAGATTTTCAACCACCGTCATTTCGGGAAAAAGCTGGCGTGCCTCGGGCACGTGAGCAATACCGTGCTCGACGATTTTGTGGGCGGTAACCTGGTCGAGGCGTTGGTTTTCGAACCAGATCGCACCGCTGCTAAGCGGCACCATGCTCGATATGGTTCGCATTATGGTGCTCTTCCCGGCCCCGTTTGCCCCCACCAATACAACGAATTCGTTGAGGCCGACGTGGAACGAGACATCCCAGAGTACCTGTACGTCTCCATAGCCGGCATTGACATTTTCGACCCGCAGCATTCCTATTCCTTTCCGAGATATGCTTCTATAACGGCCTGGTTGTTTGCTACTTCGCTTGGAGAGCCCTTGACGATTTCCTGGCCATAGTTGATGCAAAGGATTCGATCGCACAGGTTCATGATCACGTGCATGATGTGCTCGACAATGATGATCGTGATTCCGGACTTTCGAATTTTCTTGATGAGTTCCACGCCTTCGTACTGCTCCTGGGGGGTCAGGCCGGCCATCGTCTCATCGAGTAGCAGCAGTTTGGGGGCAGTTGCCAGCGCACGGGCTATTTCCATCCGTTTGCGGTCTCCGATGGTGAGACCCTTTGCCGGAAAGTCGATCTTTTTATCCATCTCGCAGAAATGAAGCACTTCGAGTGCCTTATCCCTGGCGACATGGGTGTTGGACGTCCTGCAGAAGGCGGATGTCATCACGTTTTCAAGCACCGTCATGCGGCGAAGAGGCTTTACTATCTGGAACGTTCGTCCAACCCCTTCCTTGCAGACCTTCCAGGTGGGTATTCCATTCAACTGCTTGCCACGGAACAGAACGGCACCGGAAGTTATCGGATAGAACCCGGTTATAAGGTTGAAAACGGTGGTCTTGCCCGAACCGTTGGGCCCGATCAGCCCATAGATCTCGCCTTCCTCGACCTGGAAGGTCAAATCGTTCACGGCGATCAGGCCGCCGAAAGCCTTTGTGAGGCGGCGCACTTCGAAAAAATGCATGTTCTAATTCCCACTTGTGACTGAAGGTATAGGCGCTTTCTGCCTGGTAAAGAGGCCGGAGAGTTTTACCCAGTCGCCGACTACTCCGTTGGCCATGAATCGGATTACAACGATTACAAGTATTCCGAAGGCCATTGCGTGAGCCTCGCTGATCCATTTCGGCAAATAGCCGAAGAAAGCGCTGCGGAAGAGTTCCTGGAGCAAAACCATTATGAAGGCGCCGACCGGAGGTCCCCAAATCATTCCGGCGCCTCCGATGATTGCAACCAGGATTGCCATTATCGAAATGTAGTAGAGCGAGAATACCACGTCGGGGTCTATGAACCCCATGTAGTTCATATAGAACGCTCCGGCAACACCGGTAAAAAATGAGCTGACCAGAAGCGATATGCTCTTGTAGCGGAAAGCACTTATGCCAAGGTGTTCGGCGGCGTCCTGATCCTCGCGGATAGCCACGAAGTAGTAGCCCCACTTGGACCTGATGATCGCCCAGATTGCAAATACGCAAAGGGCGGCAATTCCGAAGGCCAGATAATAGTAAGGGACCTTTGACCGGAAGGTCTGAATCGTGAGAATTCCCATCATTCCTTCGGTTAAACTCACCCACGATTTGGCCACCAGGCGCAAAATCTCGGCCAGAGCTAGTGTTGCCAGATTAAAGTAGGTCCCTCTCAGACGAAAACAGATTGCGCCCAGAACAAATCCGAAAAGCATTGCCATCGGGCCGCCAATCAGCATTCCCCACCAGGCCGAGATCCCGAGCTTGGTTGTGCAAAGCCCGGCCGAGTATGCACCCACTCCGAAAAAAATCGCATGGCCGAACGAAATCTGGCCAGTATAGCCGGCCAGCAGGTTCCATGAGGAGCCGATAACCACCCACATAAGAGCCAGAATCATGATATGGCGGTAGTAGTCGGAGCTGACCAATAGCGGAAAAGCGAGCAGCAACCCCACCGCGGCGAATTTCGAGTATTTTGCCATCGTATTCCCCTGTTACACCTTGGTGAGTTCTTTGAGGCCGCCCGGCATAAAGACGAGCACCACTACAAAGATCACCATCCCGAAAGCGTCCTTTAAATCCATGGATATATATGTGGCCCCAAGCGTTTCGGCAATCCCGAGCACAATGCCTCCCACAATAGCCCCGACCGTACTGCCCATTCCGCCAAGGACCGTTATGATGAACGCTTTTAGCGTAAACTGGCTCCCAACGTCCGGGAACAGGTAGTAAATGGGCAGAAGCAAAGTGCCTCCCGCCGCTGCCATTGCGGCGCCGAGGCCATAGGTAAGCTGAGTAATCCAGTCCGCATTGATTCCCATTATCATCGCGGCGTCCTTGTTCTGGGCCGTCGCCCGAACGGACTTTCCCGCATCGGTTTTCAAAAGGAAGATGAAAAGTCCCGCGGTCAGCGCCACAGCCAGGCCAAATGCCACGAACATCGGTACGTTCCAGGAAATGTTGCCTATCATGAAGGTCGCCGAGCTGTAGGAGGTCTTAACCGATTTGTAATCGGAGCGAAAGATGAACCGTATAGTCTCGGTCAGCACGATACCGACGCCGACAGTCATTAGTATCTGGTTTTGCGGAATAATCGAATCTATTTTCAGCAGCGGGTTAAGGAAGTATTTCTGAATAGCGACACCCAGAAGGAAAAGGGCGGGCATAGCCACCAGTAGAGCGAAATAAGGATCGATGCCCAAATAAAAGTACAGGACGTATGTAATGTACATGGCGACCATCATCAATTGGCCGTGCGCCAGGTTGATGATGCGCATCACGCCCATGATGAGTGTCATCCCCAGCCCGATAAGTGCGTAGATGCCGCCGATGAGAATTCCAGCAACAAGCATCTGGATAAACATTTCCATTAACTGATCTCCCTTGCCTCAGAACCGGGACTAACTGCTTGATCCGATGGGCAGGCTCGGCCTGCCCATCGGATCACCTGCTTATTTCCAGAACTTTTCCCACTCAACGGGATAAATGTAGGGCTTCGTTGCAATATCCTTGGGCCATACCATTTCCAGCTTTCCGTCTATCCATTGAACCACGTAAGTTGGGAGCTTGTTCTGCTGCGTCATCTTTCCGTAGGAGACGAACTTTACAGGCCCGAATACCGTCATCATATCCGTTTGTGTCATGGCCATGCGAACGTCTTCAGGTGAGGAGGATTTTGCCCTTTTGAGGGCATCGGCTATTACGTAGGCCGAAGCATAGCCTTCAGCTCCGTGATATTCCGTGTCGATGTTGTATTTTTTGACGAACTTATTGTAGTAGTCCATCGCCCCCGGATATGGCAGTGTCTGGTACCAGAGAGTTGCTGAAAATACGCTCTCACCCGCTTTTCCGGTATTCTGGATAAATTCGGGAAGAGTGAAGCCGGCCCCGCCGCCCACGAAAATCTTCGGGGTGAGTTTGAGTTCCATTGCCTGATTCATGAGAAGCGATGCGTCCATTACATACGATATCATGTAGATCAAGTCGGGATTGGCTTGTTTTACTTTGACCAGAAGCGGCTTGAAATCAACCCCGCCGCTCTGGTAACCCTC
>DBMI01000105.1:182-8359 GCA_002298165.1 Desulfarculales bacterium UBA702 | reverse complement strand
ATGGTCGGGACGAGAGGAATTGAACCTCCGGCCTCTTGCACCCCAAGCAAGCGCGCTAACCAGGCTGCGCCACGTCCCGACAATTTCTCAGCTTAACACCCCTTCGCAGGCAGTGTCAAGGCCAATTGGTTGGAGCAATACAGCCGGAGCAGAATTCGGACGAGCTACTATTCCGGATCCTCACCCCCTCCGTTGATGCTCCGGAGTTCGTAGAAATCCTTACTCCACTCACTGAAGGTGCCGGCGATAATTGCCGAGCGCATCCGGGCCATCAGGTCCAGGTAGTAATGAAGGTTATGCAGGGTATTAAGCCGGTATGAAAGAAGCTCGCCGCAGACAAAAAGGTGGCGAAGATAAGCGCGTGAGAAGCGGCGGCAGGTGTAGCATCCGCAATCGGGATCGATGGGTGCGGGATCATCGGCATAGGCGCTGTTTTTTATGCGAACCGCCCCCCTTGATGTAAAGAGCATTCCGTTCCTGGCATTCCGGGTCGGCATAACGCAGTCGAACATATCGACCCCGGCCCGCACGCCTTCCACAAGATCCTCAGGCGTTCCGACGCCCATGACATAGCGGGGGCGGGTTTCTGGAAGCATTGGGGCAACGGAGCGCAATACCGAGAGCATCTCCTCTTTTGATTCTCCGACGGATAAGCTGCCTATGGCATACCCATCGAAGCCAATCTCTTCGAGCATCTCAAGGCAACGCTCCCGAAGATCCAGAAAAACGCTTCCCTGGACGATTCCGAAAAGTGCACCGCCTGATTGGCTCCGCGCCTCCCTTGATCTCTTCGACCAGCGCACTGTGCGCTCCATGGACTCCAGCGCGTACTCGCGGGATACCGGATAGGGCGTGCATTCGTCAAAGCACATCATAATGTCGGAGCCGAGGTTTTCCTGAATTTTAATGGAAATCTCGGGCGTGATAAAGCGATGGGAGCCGTCGATGTGTGATTGGAATCGAACTCCCTCTTCCTCGATCTGGTTGATTCTCGCCAGGCTGAAAACCTGGAATCCGCCGCTGTCGGTAAGAATCGGCCCATTCCAGCCCATGAACTTGTGCAGGCCCCCCAGGCCCGCGATCCTTTCATCACCCGGGCGAAGGTATAGATGATACGTATTTCCGAGAATTATCTCCGCGCCAAGGGACTCCAACTCATCCGGCGATATGCTCTTGACCGACCCTGCTGTCCCCACCGGCATGAAAATGGGGGTATCCACAGCTCCGTGAGCCGTAACAAACCTGCCCGCGCGAGCACTGGATGATGGATCTTTTGCCAAAACCTTGAAATCCATATGAGGCACCTTGCGGGTTACAGGTTGCGAGTGTGCGGGGTACGGGTTATTACCAGTTTTGTCGGATTAGCCCCGACACCAGATCCATAAAACAAAGAGGGTAGCCCGGATTCATATCCGGGCGCGAAGCGCAAGAGGGCTCCGATACAGCAGTAATTTCAACAACTGTTATGGCGCAGTCATTATAAAGTCTGGGGTATGGCGCCAAATCGTGCGCCTTTGTTCCCATCTTTCATTAAAACTTCGGCTATAAAATCAACATCGCATCGCCGTAGCTGAAGAAGCGGTATTTTTGGCGGATGGCTTCGGCGTAAGCATTCAGAATTTTCCCGCGACCCGCGAAGGCCGAGACTAACAGGATGAGGCTCGACGCGGGGAGGTGGAAATTTGTAACCATCCGGTCAACCACTTCGAACCGGTAGCCCGGATAAATGTAATGATTACAGAATCCTGACAGGGCGCTCACCTTTCCCGTGCTCGCCATCACCCATTCAAGGGTTCGGACCACGGTCGTACCGACTGCGACCACCCGCCTTCCTTCCCGCCTGGCCCGCATAACGGCCTCCGCCGTATCCGGGCTCAGTTCGAAGTACTCGGAGTGCATCCGATGGTCGCGGATATCCGCGCAGCGTATCGGAGAGAAAGTACCGTAGCCGACATGGAGCGTAAGGGCCGCGATCTCGACCCCCGCGGCTTCGAGCGCTTCAAGAAGATCCGCCGAAAAATGGAGTCCGGCGGTTGGAGCGGCGACCGCACCGGGTTTTCGCGCAAATTGGGTCTGGTAGCAAGATAAATCGTCCACCGCGCAGGGCCCGGGCTTTCGTTCGATATAGGGGGGAAGTGGGACCTGCCCTATTCTATCAAGCATATCGAATATTTGGCAATTCCGAGATAAGGCGTCGGGCTTTTCGGCAACCTCGGCGTGAAATCTCACCGCTGCCATACCCGTCCCTGTTGTTTCGAGGACTTCCGCGCGTGTGCCATCTTTGAAGTGTATCGAACGGCCGGATTTTACACCCTTGGACGCCTTAACCAGGCAGAGGTAGCCTTCAGCGTGGGCGGTTTCCATGGGCTTAAATGGATCCAGGACCAGGAGTTCGACCCTTCCGCCGCTGTCTTTGCGGCCGATCAGCCGTGCACGAACCACTCGGGTATCGTTTACGACGAGCAGGTCGCCCGGATTGAAAAAATTCACGATCCGGTCGAACCGGTTATGTTCCATTGAGTTTCGATCGCGGTCAAGAACCAGGAGGCGCGAGTGCTCTCTGCGGGATGCCGGTGCCTGGGCTATCAGTTCAGAAGGAAGTTCGAAATCGTAGTCTTCTGTCCTGAAGCAAATATCGAGATCATCCGCCATTCCTGCGTCCCACGTAGACGAGAACAAGGCCGAGCAGCATGAGCACTCCTCCGAGCATCCGGAGGTGACGGGAGTTGGCTGAGCATACCCACTGCATCCATTTTCTGACCTGATCGGGAGAAGCCAGGTAGGGAATTCCTTCCATGAAGCAAATCAGTCCAACCACCGTTATGAGGTAACTTTGCAACATAAGAATCCTTTTGATCTTTTTCTTTTCATTGCAACCCGAATCGCCTAACATGTTTCAGGGAAGGTGCAAAGCGGGAACGTGAGTTAAAGTGGGAGTAAGTATAACGCTTTGTGCCGGCAAGGTAAGCAGGAAACGCCGTATCCGGCAAATTTCTTTTCCTCGAAACAAATCGTCCGGTCTTTTTTGTTTTTCTCCGTGAGGTCGCCAATGCCGCTAAACTGGGTCGAGATCGATCTTGCAGCCCTGCGAAATAATTTCTACCTCGCGGGCCGGCTCGCGCCGGGATCACGCATTATAGGGGTGGTAAAGTCCGATGCCTACGGGCACGGAATGGTCCCCGTGGCAAGGGAGCTGGAAAAGTGCGGCGCCGGTTTTCTCGCCGTCGGAAAATTCCACGAGGCGCTGGAGCTTCGCCAGAAAGGGATCGAGCTTCCCGTGCTTGTCCTCCTTGGAATCGATCCGGAGGATGTGGAAGAATCTGTGCGGCTTGGAGTCCGCCCGGCCATATTTCGCCTGGACCAGGCCGGAATGATGAGCGAAGCCGCCCTGAAGCTCAATATGCCGGCCCGCGTGCACGTGAAACTGGATACCGGGATGGGGAGGCTTGGCGTTCCATGCGGGAATCTAGCGGCCTTTGCCGAAAAACTCAAACAGATGCCGGGGGTTGTAGTCGAAGGGATACTTTCTCATTTTGCCGAAGCTGACGAAGCCGACAAAACTTTCTGTGACTTTCAGATAGGGCGGTTCACCGAGGCCATTGAAACATTGTCGAGGCAAGGTCTGCCGTTTTCCTACACGCATATCTCCAATTCGGCTGGGGTGATCGACCTTCCGAGAGCCCATTACCATCTGGTCAGACCCGGTATAATGCTATACGGGTCTCATCCGTCCGGCGGCACCTCCGAGGGGATAGGCCTTCAGCCCGTAATGTCTTTCAAATCCAAGATCATCCAGCTAAAAGAAGTCGCCGCCGGGCATCCGATAGGCTATGGCAGGACATTTATCACCCAGCGTGAAAGCAGAATTGCAACTGTTCCCGTCGGCTATGATGACGGATACTTCAGGATGCTTTCGAACAAGGGGCGGGCGCTGGTACGCGGAAAGAGCGCGCCTCTGGTGGGACGTGTTTCAATGAACCTCATCACGCTCGATATGACTGATATCCCACAGGCACGTGAAAATGATGAAGTCGTGCTCATGGGCCGCCAGGGTGAGGAGCGGATCACGGCCGATGAAATCGCCGGGACCTGCGGAACCATCAGCTATGAAGTTTACTGTGCGATTGGAAAACAGCAAAAATTCAAGTATTTTCTGAACGCATCGGCAGGCGGGCAGGACTGAATTTCGCTAATTGCGCTTCACGAGGAGATTTGATGAACGAAGCATTCGTCTTTTCGAAAAAAGGTGACCAGGGGACTACAAGCCTTCTTTCCGGCACGCGGGTTTCCAAGGCAAGCCTTCGCCCCGAGGCCTACGGGACACTGGATGAGGCAAGTTCCGCGCTGGGGCTTGCAAAGGCGCTGTCGAAAATCCAGGCGGTGCGTGAGATGATTGAAGCTGTTCAGGAAGACCTGCTGATTCTGGGCGCGCAGCTCTCAGTGGAGCCGGGCTCGGAAATGGCAGATAAGTACAATATTGGGGTCGAGCGTGCGCAAAGACTCGAGAACTGGATAGCAAAACTCCAACAGGAGGCCCCTGTTCCCCGCAAGTTCATACTTCCCGGCGAAAACCCTCCCAGTGCCGCCGTAGACCTTGCCAGGACGATAATCCGCAGGGCCGAGCGCAGGACGATGGCCTTGAAAGAAGCCGGAGAACTGGACAGTCCCGAGGCCCATTCTTACCTCAATCGCCTGGCGGACTTCCTTTTTACCCTTGCTCGTTACGTGGGAATGAAAGAGTAATTTCCGAGCCCCATTTACGGTGAATGGGCCGCGGAGGAGGCACGATGCCGTAATTCTCGGAATTTCCGGGCTTCATAAAGAGGTTGATGCTGATCGAACGGTAACAATCCGCGAAAATCGGTCAGGGCAATGCCTTGACCGAATCCATGTTTGACGGAGAGCCAGATGGAGAAGCGAAAATTCATACGCGTTCATTTCAATGCTGAAGTATTTGTGACATCGAGCGGTATTACGATCAGCGGAACAACTGATAACCTCAGTATGAAGGGCATGTTTCTCAATACTGCATCCCCGGTTGATCTCAGCGGGCCGATTGAGGTCTCCCTGGGTCTTGCCGGATCAGAACTTTCGATAAAGCTTAAAGGCATGGCGGTCCGCCACACGGATGCAGGGATTGCAATCGAGTTCAGGGAAATGGATCTGGATTCCTTCACTCATTTGAAAGCCCTGATTGCGTACAACAGCGACAACGCGGATGCTGTCGAGGACGAATATTATAAATCACTAACCCGCGAGTGATGCAGGTTTGCCGTCCCGGCGGACCTTTCCCGGAAGTTGCCGTATTGCCTCTATTCAGGAAAGGGCTGTTGCCCGGCGATGGTTGGTTGAACATAGTGGCAAGCTCGAGAAAATGTAGTGTAGACACGAGCTTTAAGTGCCCCCGATTGCTACTCGGAACCACACGGTCGGCACGGAAAACGGGGCTGTGGCCCAAGCCCGCTGCATGATCTACCGGGATCTCAGCTTCGAACATCGTCATTCCCGCAGAGCTTCTGGGCGGGAATGACGTTCATCAAACTCGCGTCATCCAATTTTGCTTAGCATTTTTAGAAAAACTATTTGGGCAACAGACCCAAACCTTTGTCCATCCTACGCGGTTGGCAATGTCTCCCGGCTTTGAACCCTGCCCTGAATTCCAATCCATTGCAATTTTCGACCCCGAGTAGCCGGTCCTCTCCCACCTATGCATGCTGCGAAATGAAACGCTTTTGGTATGTACTTCCAGCGTGAAACAAAATATTTTGCCCGATAAACAGCCATGAATAGTTTCCCCACTTATTTATTGTCACTCTTTATTACTTAGTACCTTTGCGGAACATGGGAAATCGAGCGTTTTTTCACAATCTTCCGGTCCCAGAAGAAAAATGTTGACTCTTCTGTTTTGGCGGAATACACAAGTCAATCAAATTGCACAACGTGCACAATCAGGCGACCTGTGCACAAGGCCCTTTTTCTCCGGCGGATGGCCGAACCTGGCAGGAGACATCTCGTGGACAGGGTCTTTTTCCGAAGATTCCATGAAAGTGCCCCTTTCTATTGCCGGGGAACATTTTACCCCTTTTCGAGACTACTTATGAGCGCCTTTGGAGACGCTTTAAACAAGCCCGTGGTTATTTTCGGGTGCGGCAATACCCTTATCGGAGATGATGGCTTCGGGCCCGCGGTTGTCGGTTATTTGCCGGGAAATTACGAGCTTCCCGCCGATGTGGCCGTAATTGACGCAGGGACGAGCATCAGGGAATTCCTATTCGACATGGTGCTCATGCCAGGGGGACCCAGACTCATATTCATTGTCGATACAGTCCTTAACTCTCCTTATCCCGCGGGTGAGATCTTCGAACTGGACGTTGATGCGATTTCAAGTGAAAAGGTTAGTGATTTTTCTCCCCACCAGTTTCCATCACTAAATCTTTTGAGTGAATTGCGGCAAGGTGCGGGAGTGCGGATCAGGGTACTTGCCGTGCAGGCGGGAAAAATGCCGGAAGAGGTTTACGAGGGGCTTTCAGCACCTGTTGCCGCCGCCGTTCCAAAAGCCTGCGAATGGTTGCTGGGCCAAATCGAGGAGAGGCAATGATTGTCATTCGCATCGGGCAGCTTGCCGAGCAGCTTGGTGTCCACCGGAATACTATCCGGAACTGGATCAGCAGCGGAAGGCTGCCGGCGCGCAGCGTGTCCGGGAAGCGATACCTGCTCAACGAGTCCGATTTTACGAGAATCTGCCACGAATTCGGCATCGACCGCTCGACTCTTAAACTAAAGCATGTTCCAGGTGCACCTCTGATGAGCCGCGAGATGGGGCTTATGGAACAGAACGTGCGCCGCATCGGATCTCCTTCGAAAAGGCTTCTGGCAGAGCCTTCCTGGGGAGAGGTTTGCATGACATGTGGAAGTTGCGCCAGCGCCTGTCCTATTTCGGGCGTTGACGGGCTCGATCCGCGAAAGATCGTGCGCATGGCTGTCCTGGGGCTCGAAGAAGACCTGCTGTCATCTCAATGGCCGTGGAAGTGCACCTTGTGCGCAAAGTGCGAAAGGGCCTGCCCGCAGAACGTCGAAATCGTTTCCCTGATTAGCCGCATAAGGGGGCTTCGCGAAAGGGCAAGGGTCCCAGGCCCGCTCCACAAGGGCGTGATGATGTGCCTCGAAAGGGGTAACAATCTCGGAATTCCCAAAGAGGACTTCGTGGCACTGATCGAGGAAATGTCGTCGGAGATGGTCGATGAGGGGTTCAAGGGCTTCGAGCCGCCTATCGACAGGATGGGTTCGAATCTGCTCGTTTCTGTTAATTCCAAGGAACCGTTCGCGGAGCCTGACGACATGAAACACTGGTGGAAGATCTTTCACGCGGCCGGGGAGTCCTGGACTTTTCCGTCCGAGGGCTGGGAGGGTGTAAACTGGGCCTTTTTCACCGGTGATGAGGATTCGCTTCGAAGCTCTGTGGGACGTATCGTCCAGAACATGTACAGGCTGAAGTGTAAGACGCTTCTACTACCCGATTGAGGGCATTCATATTTCGCAACCCGGTACGGGTTGCAGCGCTGGTTCAAAAACGATCTCAAAAATTTCAAGGTGACCGGTATCTTCGAACTGCTCACGGATTACATAAATGAGGGACGCATCAAGATAGATATGTCGCGCCATCGCAAGACTACCACCTATGTCGATCCATGCCACTACGGGCGTAAATCGCTGAAGACCTTCGGCCAGGGGTATTTCGAGGAGCCGCGTGCGATTATCAGGAAATGCGCGTCCAATTATGTCGATCTGTACCCCAACCGGGCCGAGGACCATTGCTGTGGGGCTGGCGGGGGCGCCTGGGCGATGCCGTTCAAGGAGGAGCGCGTATTCTGCGGCCGGTTTAAGGCACGCCAGATTAAAAATTCCGGGGCGAGCCTGGTCGTGACCTCGTGCCACAATTGCCGCGACCAGATCATGAAAAGCCTCCGGAAAGAATATGACCTGCAGGTGGATGTAAAATACATATGGGAACTTGTGGCCGATTCGCTCGTGCTGCCAGGGACCCGTGGAAACGGCAGATAGATGATGGATTTCGAGGAAAAAGTCGGCGCGGTAATGGTTGTGGGCGGCGGGATAGCGGGCATTCAGGCATCGCTGGATCTCGCAAACTCCGGCTATTACGTCTACCTGGTCGAGAG
>DBMI01000105.1:0-143 GCA_002298165.1 Desulfarculales bacterium UBA702 | reverse complement strand
CACTTGAACATTCAACTGATGACTTTGACGGAACTCGAACGGGTTGAGGGCGAGGCCGGCAACTTTACGGTTTCGCTTCGCCGGCATCCGCGCTACGTCGACATTGATAAATGCATTGCTTGCGGCAGGTGCGTTGAAAAATG
>DBMI01000020.1 GCA_002298165.1 Desulfarculales bacterium UBA702 | reverse complement strand
GCTCTCTACATGGCAGCGCTTGTTGCTTCCAGCCATAACCCCATAATTAACTCCTTCTACCAAAGATTGCTAAAAGCAGGTAAATCGAAAAAACTCGCCCTGACCGCGTGCATGAGAAAGCTTCTGACCATTCTCAATGCAATGGTCAGAAAAAATCGAGTCTGGGAGCTGAAAACAGCTTAGTTGCCTTGACATTCAAGACAGTTGCTTGTCCTACGGACACGGACAGACAAACTGTCCGTGCCACCCGCGATTTAATAAGGCGATCATGCTCGTTATTGCCCGATTCGGGAATTAAAGAGAATTCGACATGATTCTCTTGATGCGTTAAATTGAGTCAAGTTCTTTGGTCAGTCACCCTGAACATAAGGACTGTGCTTTGCTGCTATTGCGCTACCTGATATTTGGGCAGGAGGTGAACATGTCGTGGTGGATTAGGCGCAAAGACAAAGAAGGAAAGCAGCACCTATGGGCGATAGATGTCGATCCCATAATGGTACTGATCATATTCAGTCTACTGATGGTATTCATAATCCCCAATGCTCATGGAGCATCGAGTCTCTTCATGTTTGCGGGATTTATCTGTCTTCTCTTTGCGAAAGTTTCTCTGTTTCGCCGAGGAGTTTTCATCTCATGGGGACCGAGTCGCATGACCAGGGGATATGCGATACTGTATAGAATCGGGTATATCCTTATCATAGGCGGAATCGTCGTGCGATTTCTTTGGGCGATTGGCATCTTTCCGAATTTTGTTCCGATCAACCCTCACCAGTAACTCCGATTTTGCGGGTGCGTTGAAAAACCCACCGCATCCAATAACCTGCTTGGTGCCGCATAGTTCCTGATCGCCGGATGCCCCTACCCCCCCGTCCACAGCACAGTACCGGATCGGCAAAAGGATGATCACAAACGCAACCTCTTCAGCACCCTCTGCAGGGTCATCAACTTCCATTCCTTACCTGCGAAGGTCTTCACCCCGATTTGGTTGAGTCGATCCACCATTGCCCTCTGAGTAAGTCCCTGGTCCTTGAATGCCTCCAAGGTGGATAGCCGGTTGTCGTACTTTGGCAATTCTACCTTCCTGGTCGGATTGCTTCCAAGATAAAGTCCTTTCAGCGTGGCAAAGAAAAGAGGTTAACCAACCTGGTTAACCTCTTGATTTTACTGGCTCCCCGGGACGGACTCCCTTCGCTTTGCTCAGGGCAAGCTCACCTCTCGATCAGAGCGAGTTTCTTTTCGCGCCGCCAGCTTTTGATCTCTTTTTCTCGACTTGCAGCGGAGAATTTGTCGGGGTGTGGCTCGGAATAGAGGAGCACGGCTCCATGCTGTCTAATGCGGTGGGGCAGGTCTGTTGTAATACCTGTATAAAGCTGGCCGTTCCTATCACAGATGTAGACGTGCCACATTCGAGAAAACCCTAGTCATTGGTCGAGATCGACTGAATTGAAAAGGCCAGGGTGTTGTCCTGGCCTTCATGTTCAAAAACTCCCCGGACGGACTCCCTTCGCTTCGCTCAGGGCAAGCTCACCTCTCGATCAGGAATCGTTTTATACATAGGCCTTCGTGCTTCGACAATAAAGGCCAGGATTTTGTCCTGGCCTTCATGTTCAAAAGCTCCCCGGGACGGACTCGAACCATCAACCTAGTGGTTAACAGCCACCCGCTCTGCCGTTGAGCTACCGGGGAATAATCGGAAGTGACCTGTTTATCAAAGCCCTCCGGGTTTGTCAACACTGTTGCCGGTTACCCAGTTGCCTGTTGCCGGTTGCCTGTTGCCGGTTGCTGTTGCCGGTTGCTGTTGCCGGTTACCAGTTGCCGGTTACCAGGTATCAGAATCCGCCAAAACGCAACTTACTCACTCTCACCCGCAATCGGCCTCGGCTACTTTTGCTTCTCGCGCTCTTTCTTTATGATTTCCTCTGCGATTGACTTGGGTACAGGGCTGTAGCGGGCGAATTCCATGGTGAATTCGGCTTTGCCCTGTGTTGAGGAGCGCAGAACCGTCGAGTAGCCGAACATCTCCGAAAGGGGTACCTCTGATTCGATGTTCGAGAAGACGCCGTCTTCAGAGGTGCTCAGGATTATTCCGCGCCTCTGGTTCAGGCTTGCAAGCACCGGGCCCTGAAATTCGGTTGGCGTTTCGACCACCACTCGCATGAGGGGTTCGAGCAGGATGGGGCTCGAGCGCTGGTAGGCCTCGCGGAAGGCTCCGATTGCCGCCTGCTGGAAAGCAATGTCCGATGAATCAACCGAGTGGGAGGCACCATCATTGATGGTAACTTTTACCCCAACTACGGGAAACCCCGCGAGCGCCCCTTTGGCAAGGCATGCACGGAAGCCCTTTTCGCAAGACGGGATGTATTCGGTCGGTATCGCGCCGCCGGTTATCTTGTTTACGAATTCGAACTCACCCTCGGTCAGCGATTCCATGAATCCCGCCACTCGGCCGAACTGGCCAGAGCCGCCGGTCTGTTTCTTGTGAGTATAGTTAAAATCGGCTTTGCGCGTGGGGGACTCCCGGTATGCAACCTTCGGCATTCCGGTTTCCACGTCGGCATTGTATTCGCGGCGCATGCGCTCGACGTACACATCGAGGTGAAGCTCGCCCATGCCGCAAATTACCGTCTCGGAGGTCTCCTCGTCGAGGTAGACCTTGAAGGTTGGATCTTCCTTGGTAAAACGAGTCAGGGCCTTGCTGAGGTTCATCTCGGCTTTTTTATCCCTGGGCTTTACGGCAAGGGATATAACAGGTTCGGGAACGTGCATCGAAGTCATTGCGTAGCGCACCCGCTCGTCGGTAAACGTGTCGCCGGAGGCGCAATCGATGCCGAACAGGGCAACTATGTCGCCCGCGGAAGCGGATTCAATTTCTTCCATCTCGTCCGCGTGCATTCTTACAAGACGCCCGACCTTCACACGTTTTCCGGTACGGGTATTCGAAATGGTGTCGCCACGGTTTAGCGTCCCCTGGTAGAGACGAACATATGTCAACTGCCCGTAGCGGCCAACTTCGAGCTTGAAGGCGAGCATCACGAGAGGCAGATCAGGAGCACTGCCCAGTACGATGCGTTCTTCTTCGCGATCGAGGTCCAACGCCTCGTTTTTGATGTTAAGAGGCGAAGGCAGGTATCTGACGACGGCATCCAGCAGCGGCTGAACGCCTTTATTCTTATAGGCGGATCCAAGGAGCACCGGGGTGAGCTGGAGTGAGAGGGTGCCTTTTCGGATCGCGTCGTAAATCATTTCCTCTGTTATACTATCCTCACCCAGGATGGCTTCGGTGAGATCATCCGAAAAAAGAGAAATCGTATCAAGCATCTCTTCACGCTTCTCGCGTGCAAGTTCAGCAAATTCAGCCGGTATCTCACTCTCGGTAATTTCCTCCCCGAAATCGCCGTTGAAGGTGAGGGCCTTCATTGAAACAAGGTCGATGATCCCGCGGAAATCACTTTCAAGGCCCATGGGTATCTGAAGCAAAACCGGATTATGATTGAGCTTCTCCTTGAGCTGGCGCGCCACCCTGATTGGGTCGGCGCCCGTCCTGTCGCACTTGTTTACAAATGCTATCCGAGGTACGCCGTAGCGCACCATCTGACGGTCGACCGTCACGGATTGCGACTGGACACCTCCAACAGCGCACAGAACCAGCACGGCTCCATCAAGCACTCTAAGGGCGCGCTCGACTTCTATAGTGAAGTCGACATGGCCTGGAGTGTCGATAATGTTAACCGGATGGTCCTCCCAGGTGCAGTAGGTCGCCGCGGACTGGATCGTAATCCCGCGTTCTTTCTCAAGCTCCATGAAGTCCATGGTCGCCCCGACACCGTCCTTGCCCTTTACATCGTGGATGGCGTGAATGCGGTCCGTGTAGAACAGGATGCGTTCGGTAAGGGTCGTTTTTCCCGAATCTATGTGAGCGCTGATCCCGATATTTCGAACTCTTTCTCGTACATCACTGCTGGACATGCTTTGCTCCAGGCGCCTGTTGCGCCGTGCTTTTTCGTCTTTTACCAATATAAAGGGTGTGCTGGGACACTTTGCGTCAGTGGTCGCGATTGTTCTTTCCGCTGCTTCTCTCAATGCTTCTCACCAGTTCTGATTGTGACGTCTTCTTCTCGTGCTCCGTTAGACATGACTGCATGATTTCCGCTCACTCATTGACCTGAAATATAATCACCACGGCAATTAAACGGAGCGCCATTGTGCCGGCAGAGCGGCTTCACACTGCCCGACTAACAATTCGCGGTCAAGGCCGCTCCTACGAACCTGTATTGCAGGCTTTTTTTTGTGCTACCTCGGTAACCTGGAAGGTCTGTCGGCCGGCGGGCTTACCGGAACACACAATTTCGCGGAGCGGGCATTTCCAGCTTGGCCCGCTTTGGTAAAAAAGAACGGGCACTTTTAACAGTGCCCGCATCTAAAGTTCTTACGTATAACTGAATTTGGAGCAAATGAAAAGAAAAATCGAGGCGTGCCGGGTTTTTGATTGTTCCCTGGCTACCTCACCTTGTTCTGGGCAAGCATTCCGGGTGCGCCCTTTTGCTTCGCAGCGGCGGTATTCCCCTTCTGAGCGGGCTTTTCCGATTTTGCTTCGACAGCTTTCTTTGAGCCGCTCTTTTTGGCTGCAGCCGGAACTTTTACGCCGTTTTTAGACGCTGCGACGACTTTTCCACCAGTTTTGGAGGCCGATTTAGCAGCGGCAGTCTTGTCTGATTGTGACTTGGCCGTCTTCTTCGATGCCTTTGAGGCAGAAGCCTTCTCAACATTCGGAACAGCCTTCACCGGAGCCTTTGCTTCCTGAGCACCATCTCCCTGGCGGGAAGGATTTTCCTTTACCGCAGGCCCCTTGCCCGGAGGATAGTTGATCGGACAAGCAGCGTGCCCCAAAGCAGGTCGCATTCGCAGATTGGCCTGCGTAAGCTTTATTTTCTGCCCAGGCTTTAGACCGGCATTTCTTCTCATACCATTAAGCTGACACAGCACATCGAGGGATATCCCCGATTTCCTGGAAATCTTTTGCAGGGTATCGCCCTTGCCCACCGTGTAGAACGCCGCAGTGCCATTGGGTTTTTTGGGATCTGAAGAAAAGCATATCGGTGAGGAAGAGGAAGACTTCTTCGGGGCATCGATTGCAGTCTGCCCTGAATCCGCTACCATCATTCTCGTTCCCATCTTGAGCGAGCGACCGGGCACGAGCCTTGTTGTCCTGCTGATTCCATTGAGTTTGCAGATGAGGTTCACATCCGCCTTGCTCCGCTTTGCTATGACAGCAAGGGTATCGCCCTTGCGGACCCTGTAGAGCACTGTCTGGACATTCTTCCGGGGAGCGGCAGGTTCTGGTTGTTCGACTTTTTCCTCATCGAATTGCTGCTCATCTTCCCTGCCAACCATATCGGCTATTTTCAAATCATCGGGCGATTCGGTTCTCGCCGAAGCTACCCTGATTCTGGGCGCCTCAGCTATGTAGCCAGGCTGAAGGGATCTGGCCAGAAGAACCGGTTCGCTCTCAAAGCTCCTCTTGTAAAAAACCAGGCAACTTCCTGGAACCGGAACGGCATTGGGACTAAGCCGGTTCCAACGGCAAACGTCGCGCCTGGTTGCCCCGAAGCTTTGCGCGATGGCATCCAGGCCCGGCTCCGACCCATTCACGTAATAATTTACCTTGGTCGGCATGTAGGACTGCTGAGCGATGTCAACAACCATCGCCTTTTCGCTCTCGCCATCTCCAATGTGCGCCGCAAGCGTCGACCAAGGGGTGAAGAAGCGGATGTGCATGTGATCGTAGTGGTTTCGCACGTGCTGGATAAGAGATCCCCTGACGTTTCCGAAAACGCGGTCGAGATAACTCTGATCATAGCCGCGAGTCACGGCATAATCATAGAGCACCCTTTGTATCCGGCGGTCCAGAAATATGTACTGGACCCGCTGGGAACGAATTATATTTTCAATGAGGCACCATGTTTTCGGTGCATCGAGGTTGCCCTCATTCATGGCGACAAACGTGTCGAGCGGGACGTTGCCCTTATGGTACATTCCTACGTCAACGTCCCGGCCGTTCTGGTGGGACCTGTGGTGAATGGCCGAGCCCCCGCCCCCAATTGAAAAATCGCCCAGGAACAGATCACAGGTGTCCGGAAACTCGGTGCGCACGGCCTCGATTGCATCGAGTAGTGCGCCGACTACCTCCGGCGTGGTGTAGCTCCTGTTTTCATCGCGCAAATGATAACCGGGAAACTGATTCGGAAAGATGACGCCGTTTTCAAGACGTCCGTGGTAAGGTGCGCCGTATGATGCGGTAAGCGCTTGAGATTGCTGAACATAAGTTAATGCAGAAACGATAACTGCCGTCGAGACTACCAAGGCATAGTTTAATGCCTTCGCGGAGTAGTGCCTCCCCATAAAGAACCCCCTCCAGATGTTACTCAAAGAGTTTACCCCCCCTCAGCCACAACGGCTAAACCAAACTCTTCTAGGAGATGGGCCTTACTACCAAAGATGCTATCGACATGTCAAATATTTTTTCGGTTCAATTGCGCTTTAAACCCATCAATAGCGCTAACCAGTTGAAATAACAAGTGAATTAAGTTGAAATACAAATATGCATAATTTGCTTAGACAACATGAAAAATCACAAATGATTTTGGTAGGATATGCAGTGAGTAATTGATGTTCTATATACGCTTAGCCTTTTTGTTGGCAATTCAACAAAAATGTATAATGCAAACAGGATAAGTTCTTGCTGTAGAGATAACAGGTGAAAATTTAATAGTTTTTTGGAGTATTTCAAAATTGTTCAATGAACTATTTCACGTTTTCCGGTTTCCACCCTCTTTTAGAATTCCATACGGATCGCCCAAAAACAGCGCCCGCCCGTTGTCGTTTGTCGATACCGGAATATATTCGATCAGAATGGGAATTGGTTGTGTGAGTCTAACGAAGGTCTGCTTATCACCTTTGAGGACCGTCTCCATTTTCTGGGCGTAAGGGCTGTTGTCTTCGCTAAGAAGAAGTTCAGCGAGCCTGAGCGCCTTGTCAACACGAATGCACCCATGCGAGAAGTCCCTGCGCGCCCTCTCGAAAAGGCTCTTCTGCGGAGTATCGTGAAGATAGACGGCGTAAACATTGGGGAATTCGAATTTAACCCGTCCCAGCGCGTTTTTAGGGCCGGGACGCTGAAAAATACGGTTCTGTCCCCACGCCACGTATCCATGCCGGGTAAACCACTCGGGATCGGATTTAGCCTCGGAGTTGAGTTCAAGCTGAATCCGGTCCGAAACATACCAGCGAGGGTTGAGGATAATCTGCTCGATTGTGCTGACCAGGGTCGGCGTTTGATTTTCACCGATCATCCTGCCCCTGAACTTCACTTTCTTTCCGGAGGCTCGGCCGACCACCACTCTGTGGGTGGCCTCGATCTTTCCATCTCTGTAGTATTCAAGCAGGAACTGAGGAATATTTATCCGAATGTACCGGTTCAATCTTCGGCTCTGGCTTTGCCGCATGTAATTCATGGCATATGCGATCATATCCGCTTTGTCGCGGAATGGAACGTTCAACCACTCCCGCGTACGCTGCCCGACCACTCCGTCGGGTTCGACAAGATGCATCGACTGGAATTCCCTGACCCCCCTCTGCGTCTCCGCGTCGTAGAAACCAGTGATGGACCCTGAATATAAACCCTCCTGCTGGAGCCTTTTCTGAAGTTCGCGCACGTGATTGCCGGATTCTCCGGGGCGCAGGGAAGCAGAAGCGCTAAAAGGCTGCTGATGGTTTTTGGCGGCAAGTTCCCTGTAACGGGCGTAATCCGCTATGAGGGCCCGATAATGTCGTGATTGCGGCTCGAGGTCTTTCAGAATCTGCGCCATCGAAAGCATGCCACAAAGGGCCTGAGACTGCTCTTCGCCTGAGAACGGGTTCATCTCGTTGGCAAAGCGAGAGAAGGCCGCTGCAAGGGCAATATCGAATTCGGCGGCAGCCCTGAATGCTTCCCGGTAGAGCCGGAGTTGCTCGGGAATCGAGACCTGCATTTGCGCTGGAGGGGGCGAGGGCCCCGAGGCTTCCCCTGCGCTCGCCACCCCTGGAGAAGGTTCCGCCTGAGGAGGCCTGGAAAGCAGGGCGTCAGAGGCAGTGTCGCTGATATCGAGTCGCAGGGCTCGCAAAGCGGCTCGTGCCCTGTCGAGCTTCTCGAATGCGGTCTGGAGCCGATCGAACTGGTATGGCGCGGGATCGATTGCTTCATCCTGAAGTGAATGCAGGCGCTCGATCACCAGCCTTCCCGATTCGTTTATCTCGAAACATGAGTCAACAAAGAAGGGCTTCCACCCGCTGCGCTGATAACCAATTCTCACTGGATCGGGGCGGGGCGGGCCTACCGGAGCATCGTACGGCAGGATTTCCCATATCTGCATCTTCCACTGCTCGGAAGAAGCCTTTGCAGGCTGTGCAGCGGGCCGCTTTCCCACCTGGTGGGCCGGCGCAAAATCCTGACGGGATGCTTTTTCACCAGTCTCGGCGAACGCCGGAGCGGGCAGCAGTACCGATAACGCTATAAAGGCCGCAATGGCCAGAAAGGATTGCTTAATTGGGGGGAGCTTTCCGGTAATCATTTGTGTTTTTTTCCGAGTAGCGGGTCCTTGGCGTTGATCTCATTATATAGACGAATCTGTTCGCTGATGCTCAT
The DNA here is from genome assembly GCA_002298165.1 of Desulfarculales bacterium UBA702. Taxonomy (GTDB): domain Bacteria; phylum Desulfobacterota; class Syntrophobacteria; order Syntrophobacterales; family Syntrophobacteraceae; genus SbD1. The sequence continues at coordinate 10,875 of DBMI01000020.1, read as the reverse complement.
TTTTTTCGAGCAATCTGTCTTCGATCCGCTTTCGTTTCGGCAGGCATTGCACCTGGAATCGCTGCAGATCTGGCAAAACCGGCAATCGGGGCATGCATGTTTCCTTGGAAACCCACGCCCCACCTCTTTTTCCTCCGGACCAATGGCACCGCATCGCGGAAAGTTTTCGGGGTTTTTCCTCTTTTCCATTCCGGTGCTCCTTAAACCTGCTATCTTTAGCGCAAATGCACATAACGAGCGCCAAACGCCAGAATTCCGACAGGTTATAAAAATTGTAAGAACATCGGAATGATTAGCCAATAGCGATTGAAGGAAAAGGGCTTCTCTATACAATAAATCCATGGTATTTGCAAATCCTACCCATAAACCTGCGAATTGAGGGATTTTTTGGATAGTGACAGCTTCTATATGGGCCTGGCGTTAGAAGAGGCACAAAGGGCATTCGAACTTGAAGAGGTGCCCGTCGGGGCTGTGCTGGTAGACTCGGCGGGACAGGTTCTCGCAAGGACGCACAACCAGCCGGTTCGGGCAAGTGATCCTACAGCACACGCCGAAATTCTCGCCATCCGTGCGGCCTCCGCGCTGCTCCAAAATTACAGACTGCCGGAAACAGTCCTGTATGTTACCCTGGAACCCTGCGCGATGTGTCTGGGCGCGATGCTTAATGCAAGAATAAGAAGACTGGTATTCGGCGCCGGAGATCCAAGGTCTGGTTCAGCCGGCAGTGTTGTTGACCTGGCAAATGTATCCGCTTTCAACCACAGAATAGATGTCCGCGGAGACGTCCGGGCAGACGAATCCGCTCAGATGCTCAAAAAATTCTTTCAAGAGCGCCGAGGCCGTAAGAATCGCGCTCTGTAGACTCTTTGGAAGACAATGTGCCCGTCATTTCATCCCTGCCAGCCTAGAGGGCCTGACAAGGACAGCCTCAAAGCGGGCGAGGAGTATGGAATATGAGAGTGAATAGAGATCAATGGATGACGCCGGCCGTAGGCAATCTCGAGATTATAGACGCCGAGGAATGCCTTATCGAGATAGACGGGGTTGCAGGCTACCTTCTCGTTGAAGACATTTTTACACTGATCGCTTTACTGGAAGGTATGCCGCAGAAGTCAAAGATTCTGGAAATCGGGAGTTTCATGGGTCTTTCCGCGCTTCTGTTTGCCAAAGCCCTTTATGCGTCCCAAAATTACAGCACCAGGATATATTGCGTGGATACATGGGGAGATTGGAGTGCTCGCTTCGACCATCCCCTAATGAAAATAATTTCTCAGGGGAAAATATATGAAAAATTTCTAAATAACATCAGCGATTCGGGCCTTGAAAATTTTATTATTCCGATTCGAAAAGATAGTGTGGAGACAGCACGAGATTTTCCCGATGAGAATTTCGATTTGATCTTCATCGATGGCGATCATACCGTGGACGGTGCATATCGCGACCTCTCCGCATGGCATCCAAAATTAAAACCGGGCGGCATACTGGTTGGTCATGATTATTTTCAAACCGGCGTCCAGAAGGCTGTTCATAAATATACGAAAGAAAGAAACCTCAGTTGCATACTCTTCGGGGTGGGTTCCGTATTTATGCTGGTTCCGAGAGATAATATCCTGGCCAATTTGAAATCGATTTGCTCTTGCCACTTAGCTACCTGAAACATTTTCGGGCGGCCGGTCTCTGGTGACATGCCGTTTCTCAATATATGCTCTGCTATCCGATCCAACGCTCCCCGGGCTGGCATATGTTAACCTGGGTGTTTTAAAAAAGATTCCAGGTCACTAAATTCCGGGAATAAATACTATCCGGCAGAGCCATCAGGGCTTTGCCACTGTTCATTTTGGCTCCCCCATCAACCCGCTGAGCAAAGAAGAATATCCTTCATCCAGGCACACACCTGTTCATCTTCGGCTATGTAGCTCACCAGCAACATTCATCGATAATATCGATTGGTCCATTCGAATTAAATCGTTTGACTCGATATACTGCTTTTTATATTCATTATCCTCGATGGATCCTTTATCCCCAGGGCGCAAGGTTCCCCCACGTTAATGAAAGGTAGACCCGAATGGAGGCAGCAATGTGCAACGTTAAATTGACCTTTATCGGTTGTGGAGATGCATTCGGCAGCGGAGGGAGGTTTCAGAGCTGCATACTGGTAGAATCCGGCAATTCCCCATTTTTGATCGACTGCGGCTCTTCATCGCTGATTTCAATAAGGCAAAATTCAATAAACCCAAACGGTATCGAGACAGTATTGGTGACAAACTTTCACGGCGATCATTTTGGGGGTCTGCCTTACTTCCTATTGGATGCCCAATTGATGAAAAAGAGAAGCCGAGATCTTGCCATTGCCGGGCCCCCCGGCCTGGAAAAAAGATTGACCGAAATAATGGAAGCGACTTTTCCAGGTTCTTCAGCGATGCCAATGCGGTTTGGGTTGCATATCGAAGAGCTGCAGCCCGGCATCAACACTTCTATCGGCAATTTGCGGGTAACGGCTTTCCCGGCGGCTCATCTGCCGCAAGATCCTCATATCCATCTAAGAATCGAGTGCGGAGGGAGGGTAATAATTTACACCGGCGACACCGAGTGGACAGATGCGCTTGAGTTGATATGCGCAGACTCCGACCTGATTATCGCCGAATCGTACTTCTTTGATAAGCAAATCAGCTATCACCTCGATTATGTGACACTTGCGCAAAAACTGGGGGAGGTTGGTGCAAAACGAGTCGTACTTACACACATGAGCGAACAGATGCTGGCAAAGGTTAGGGAATCGAAATTCCAGTGCGCCCGTGATGGGATGTTGATCGAACTCTAAGACATTGACAGGAGAAATGACATGCACCTGGATTTGAATGCAACTCAGAAAAGAATACAGGAAACTGCAAGTAAGTTTGCCGCCTCTGAACTTGCTCCCATAGCTGCCCGGCTGGATTCAGGGATGGAGCGCGAAAACTTCTTAAAGAATCTGAGAAGCATGGCGCAACTCGGCCTCATGGGAATTAATGTCAGCAGTCGTTACGGCGGATCGGAAGCCGGGGTTGTCACCTTCAGTGCTGCAATAACCGAAATCGCAAGGGCGTGTGCGTCAACCGCTTTGACGATGTCCTTAAACAACATGGTTTGCGAAGTAATTCAATCGATTGGCTCCGAGGAACAGAAGAACAAATATATCCCGAAGATTTGCTCGGGAGAATATCATGCGGCTGGCTTTGGGCTTACTGAGTCGGAAGCGGGTTCGGACCCGGCGGGCATGAACTGTTCGGCGGTCCAAGATGGAGAAGAGTGGGTTTTAAACGGCAGTAAAGCCTTTATCAGCAGTGGGGATTATGCCGGGGTTTTCGTAATTTGGGCCGTTACAGACCCGTCCGCAAGGAAAGGCCGGGGCATCAGTACTTTTCTGGTTGAAAACGGCACTAATGGATTTTCAATCGGGAAAGGCGAGAAGAAGATGGGGCAGGTTGCATCTTCCACCAACACTCTCACCTTCGCGGACTGCAGAATACCTGCCGGTGCGCTGATTGGAAAAATCAATGAGGGCTACCGTACGGCGGTGGGGGAACTGGCGGGTGGCCGAATCGGCATAGGTTCTTTGGCCCTGGGCATCGGCCTTTCGGCAATGGATTTTGCCACAAAATACTCATTGGCGAGAAAACAGTTCGATCAGCCCGTGACGAATTTTCAGGCAATTCAGTGGATGATTGCTGAATCCTATACTGAACTGGAGGCGTCCAGACTTCTTCTTATGAATGCGGCCTACTGCAAGGAAGAAGGCCGGCCATACGCCAGGCAGGCATCCATGGCTAAATACTACGCGACCGAAGCAGCGGAAAGAGCCTGCCACAACGCGCTCCAGATGCTTGGCGGGAAAGGCTATATGAAAGAATATCCCCTTGAACGATACGCAAGGGATGTACGAGTCACCTCAATTTACGAGGGGACAAACCAAATACAAAGGCTGATCATAGCCAAAGATATACTGGGCAGCGCGGCTTAGCCATTTTCCAGGCTCTAAAAGTTACGAGTGCTTAAGGCTCAACGCTCTTGGACGTCACGGCTGTCTGATGACATTCCTGGTCACTTCCATAAAAGCACTGAGCGTTGGCGATATCCATCTGTCACGAAACCAAATCATCAGCACCGCAACTTCAATTGCGCCCTCGGACCAGGGCAGGATGACAAGTCTTTTTTGACGGACTTCCTCGGCTACTGCAATTTCCGGCAAGATGCTGATTCCTAATCCGGCCATAACACTGTGCTTAATAACCTCAACACTGTTGAATTCGAATTTGTTGAACCTGTCTACTTCTTCATCTTTCAGGATTTGTTCGAAACTCTTCCGATAACTGCAATCCACCCTGCTAAACAGGATCGTAGCTCCGGCGAGATCACGTGTGTGGACACTCCGTTTTGCGGAAAGTGGATGGTCGGGGCCAGAAACGAGCACTACGGATTCGAATCCAAGGGTCTCCACGTCAAGATCCGGCGCGCTGATCCCTTCGGAAAGCAGGAAAGCTAAATCGGTAACGCCCTTGCGAAGGTCCTTGCCAAGCCCTTCGTGAGCGCATGTTATGAAATTCAGGTGAACGTTTGGAAACCTGGAGTGAAATGCCTTGAGAACAGGCGGCAGCCGGTGGACTCCGAATGATTCCGGAATTCTTATGGTAAGCGAGCCTACCGGCTCCAGGTCCCCGGTAACCGTAGACTGTGTCTCGTCGACCAAGTCCAGAATCTTGTTTGCGTATTGAAGCAGCAGCATGCCTGTATCGGTCAGTTGGATCCTTTTTCCGAGGCGGTCAAAAAGCTGCACGCCCAGATCCTCCTCAAGGGCCTGGATCTGAGCGGAAACGCTGGATTGAGCGTAATTCAGCTGTTCTGCAGCTTTATTGAAGCTCAGGAAATTTGCAACGGTTCTAAAAGACTTTAATTGCCGAATCTCCATGCCGTTCCTATCGCTTTTTTCGATTTACATTTTCAAAATGATTCGTTTGACTCGATATTTCAGGCATCATATTCTCACATTACGATTAGAATGGGAAGTCCCTTACATGATCTCGAAACAATCCCTGGCTAGGTGATTGATTGTTGTTGCTCGGAGAAGAATGCCAAAAGGAGATTTAATATGGGAAAAAAGTGCGAAACAACAGCAAATTGCGCCGAAGTTGATAGTTGCGTCAGAGCTGATCAATCCCACATGAGGACTTTCGTGATCCTCTCAAGTGATTGCGCGGGAAAGGGAGATGATGAACTCGGGCGCAATATCGTTGCCAATTTCATAAGGACACTTAAAGAGATGGGAGATGACCTGTGGAGGCTCGCTCTTTTAAATGGCGGAGTCAAACTGGCGGTGGAAGGATCTGAGGTCCTTTCGGAACTCCAGGAATTGGCGGGAGAAGGAGTCGATATACTCGTTTGCGGCCGCTGTCTCGAAACTTTCAAATTGCGCGATAAGAAAAGGGTGGGTGAAGTCACCAATATGCTGGATATCGTTACTTCGATGCAGGTAGCTGAAAAGGTTATATCGATTACCTGATTAACACTACAAAAATGCGCGAAGAGTCCGCTCGCCTCGCATCTTTTCCCAAATCGGCTCAAATAACGGGGGAAACGCTTCCCCCGTCACCCATCTATCGACAACCCCACGCGGTTGCTTTTCTTGCCGCGGAGCGCTTTAGTTCGACTTCTTCATGAACGGGGCAACTCGATATAGCCGCCTGTTTTTCTTCCATTTCCTGCTTTGTCCTGAAAATCCATGAACTCGAATCGGAATAGCAATACAGGGCCAATTCGCAGTCTTTACACTGTTCCATTTTCTTCCCCTTCGGGTGATTGCACGGGATCATCCGTCCCGGTAAACGTCTCCTTTGCGGCGGATTGGAGATATTGGTCCCATTCCAGCGGCAGCAGGTATTTCTTTTTTGAATTGCAGTCGCGGCATGCCGGGACAGTATTGCCCTTCACCGACTTGCCGCCGCGAATAAGCGGAATCACGTGGTCCAATGTCAGCTCGGCGGGCGGAAAGCGCCGGCGGCAGTAGTGGCATATGCCCTTTGCCGTCTGACGCTTCCACCACTGAGATTTGCGAAGCTCCCGAGCCTTCTCTTTCTCTTTCCGAAGTTGCTCGGGCGGTACCGTAATTATGAAGCACACCTGCTGGCCGTCCGCTTCCATTGTTAGCACCGCCCCTTCCGCCCGGTTTCGGCAATCAAAGTCCCTACTCCCTGGAAGGCTTGATTGCGATGTAGAAGGTGTTGCCTCCGCGCTTTACAAGAAGGAGCAGGGTCTCTTCCTTCTTCATCTTCTGCAGCACCTGCCTGTATTCCCGAAGGTTGTGAACTTTTTGGCGATTTACTTCCTTTATTACATCTCCCGGGCGCAATCTCGCCTCCGATGCCGGAGTACCCGGCTTGAGTTCCGTAATCACGACGCCCGTCTCATTATCATCAAGACCGTACTTTTGGGCAAGTTCCGGGGTTACGTTCTGGGCTGTGATACCCCAGGCGCTCTCACCTTTTTCGCCGCCTTTTTTCTTCTCGCCGGCTTCCTCGGGCATTGTCCCTATGGTCACCTTGATCGACTGCGGCTTTCCATCGCGTATGATCTCAAGTGTAGCCGTCGTCTCGGGACCAAGCGCGGCAACCAGGCGGGAGAGCATGTGAGCGTTTTCAATGGGCTTTCCGTTAAGGGACTTGACTATATCACCTCTTTTGATTCCTGCCTTCTCGGCTGGGCTGTCAGGCATCACGTCGGCAATGATAACTCCGGTCGTTTCGGAAATTCCAAATGATTCGGCCAGATCCGGCGTAATATCCTGGATCATTATCCCGAGCCATCCGCGCACTACCTTGCCGGTCTTGAGCTGAGCGAGAATTTCCTTGGCTATACTGATAGGGGTGGCAAATCCGATACCCTGGCCCTGGGCGACGATAGCGGTATTGATTCCGACAACTTCCCCGTCCATGTTGAAAAGCGGTCCGCCCGAGTTACCGGGATTGATCGCGGCATCGGTTTGGAGAAAATCATCATAGGGGCCGGCGCCAATGATGCGGCCCTTGGCGCTGATTATACCAGCAGTAACCGTATTTCCGAGTCCGAATGGATTGCCAACCGCAATTACCCAGTCGCCAACCCTGATTGCATCGGAATTGCCCAGCTTGGCTGCCTTGGGCAGCTTGGCGTCGGTAGTGATCTTTATCAGTGCGATGTCGGTCTTTGGATCGCGGCCAACGACTTTTGCGTCGTATTCCTTGCCCGCCGCCGTCTTTATTTTAATCTCGGATGCCTTCTCGACGACATGGTTATTGGTAAGTATCGACCCATCCTGGTCGATAATAAACCCGGATCCAAGAGCGTGCGTCTTCATCTGGGACTGGGGATGATCATTGAAGAATTTTTTAAAAAAATCATCTCCGAAAAATTCGCGAAAAGGCGAATTGGGACCCACGAAGGGCTGCATTGGATTTTCTTTCAGCACCTGTGTCGTCGATATATTCACGACGATGTCCTTAACGCTCTCGGCGAGATCCGCGAAACCGGCGGGACCGTTGGCACCGGCAAAGGCGCTGTTTATCGGAAGGAAACTGACCATTGACAAAATGGCAATCAAGCTAAAGAGGCGACGTGCCGAATTGTATTTATGAAGGATTAGCATTGAAACTCCTTTTCTGAAGGTGCACCTTAGCCTTGGGAAATTTTATAGTAAAGCCGGAGCCCGACCCAGTGTCAACAAAAAAGAGGGCGCACGGGCCTGTAATTCATTCGGGTTGTTTTCCACTACGATCAAAAATGTTACCGTTAACCAGATCAACTTAAACCCGATTGGATGATATTCAATAACCTCGGTAAAAATTCAAAGGACCGGCTTCCATTATGACTAAACTCAACCTTATCCAGGCGTGCGACAAGGCGGCATGTATTATTTCTCAGAACCGCGATATTGAAAAGCTCTATAACAAAGCCCTCCAGTGCCTGGGAGAGGGACGGCTCCGGAGCGACGTGATGAACCGCGCCGCCGAGGCAATCGAAGATGAAAGGCTTAGCGAGGAAGTCTTCGTGAGCAATGAAAGCATGGTGAGTTTTTTTTGCGGGGTCTGGATACAGTTCCTGCTGGTGGAAGTTGCCGGAATCAAAAAAGAAAAGCTCAAAATCATCTCCCAAAAAGCTTTCCCGCCCGTAACCGATAATGAGTCCATCCATTAATGACCAATAATGAATTCCTCGACTGAGGCTAAAACCTGATCGGCTATCTACATCAGCCGCCTGCAGCTCTCAACTGCTTTTTAGCTTGACAAAATGAGTGTGCTTACAGTAGCTTGACGTGCGCGTGGGAAGTCTTCGTATTCTATGGTCTTTTTGGCAACCGTCAACTCTGTGAAGGTTTTTGAGAAGGAATGTCAACGTAAGTCCAAACCCGATAATCCGCTCATCTTCGCTCCCTGCATTCAGCTAATCACCCGACAAATGCGAGCATGTTTCAAGTACCCTGATCGGAGCAACACGGAAAAGGCCCGCGCCAGAAAGACCGTTCTGTTGATCCGGAACCGGATTTATTGATCCGGGCACCCTTTTTAGAAGCAATTTTATCGAACAGGTTTGTTGGCAGGCAGTTCTATTAGAGCTAAACCGGGTGGCTGACCCGTCTCCCGGGCAAATCTCATCAAAAACAAAATTGAGGAGGACTAAATGAACGCAAGTGTAATCTCTCTTTTTGCCCTCGCATGCGGCGCTCTGGGAGTGGCCTATGCGCTGGTTACCGCCGCGTGGGTCAGCAAGCAAAGTCCCGGTGACGAGAAAATGCAGGAGATCTCGGAAGCCATTCGCGAAGGGGCTACGGCATTCCTTCGAAGGGAATACAAGACTGTTGCAGTGGTGGCAGTGGTATTGGCGGCTTTGCTCACCTACCTCGGAGTCTGGACGGCCATCGGGTTCATTTTCGGTACGGTCGGTTCGGCCGTTGCCGGATACATCGGCATGATGGTATCCGTCAAAGCCAACGTGCGCACCACCGAAGCGGCAAAACGCGGCCTGCAGGCTGCCCTGACGGTTGCCTTCAAGGGTGGTTCGGTTACCGGTATCATGGTGGTTGGCCTCGGACTTCTGGGCATCACGGGATACTATTTAATCGCCAGGGCTTATGCCCCTGTCGATGATGTTTTCCACGCACTGGTGGGTCTGGGTTTCGGCTGCTCGCTGATGAGCGTGTTTGCCCGTATCGCCGGCGGCATCTACACCAAGGCTGCAGACGTAGGTGCGGACCTGGTCGGGAAAGTCGAGGCGGGAATTCCGGAAGACGATCCGAGAAATGCGGCGGTAATCGCCGATAACGTGGGGGACAATGTAGGCGACTGCGCCGGTATGGCTGCCGACCTTTATGAAACCTACACCGTTACGCTTGTCGCGGCAATGCTGCTGGCCAAGACGGTTTTCGGAGCAGACAGCGCCTGGATCGAATTCCCCTTACTTATCGGGGGCATTTCGATAATTGCCTCGATTGTCGGCACTTATTTCGTCCGCCTTGGCAAGAGCCAATATATCATGGGTGCTCTTTATAAGGGTCTCGCGGTTTCCGGTATTCTGGCCGCCGTGGCATTCTATTTTGCTTCCCGGTGGTTCCTCACGCTGCCCGGCGTGAAGCCCGATTTTACACCGATGGGCGTCTTCACGATTGCCCTTATCGGTCTCGCGCTTACCGGCATAATCGTTATGATTACCGAGTACTTCACCTCCAAAAGCTTCAACCCTGTTAAACACATTGCCGCGGCGAGCGTGACCGGCCACGGCACCAACGTCATATCCGGCCTCGCGGTCAGTATGAAGTCCACGGCTGCCCCCGCCCTGGTCATCTGCGGCGCGATCATGTGGTCCTACCAGCTTGGAGGCGGATTTTCCGGCAACCCCGGCGGCGGTCTTTTCGCTATCGCTCTTTCCGCCGTTGCGATGCTTTCCATGACCGGCATCGTCGTTGCCATTGACTCCTACGGCCCGATCACCGATAACGCCGGCGGTATTGCTGAAATGGCGGAACTTCCCGAGAGCGTGCGGGCAATAACCGATCCGCTTGATGCGGTAGGTAACACCACCAAAGCCGTGACCAAGGGATACGCAATTGGTTCGGCAGCTCTTGCCGCCCTGGTGCTCTTCGCCGAGTACTCCCGCTCCTTCCCGGGCCAGGTCCTTTTCGACCTTTCCAACCCGAAGGTCATAGTCGGCCTTTTCATCGGCGGTCTGCTGCCCTACTTTTTCGGCTCGCTGCTGATGGAAGCAGTAGGTAAGGCGGCTGGCGGGGTTGTCGAGGAAGTTCGCCGACAGTTCCGTGAATTCCCGGGCATCATGGACTATACCCAGAAGCCGGAATACGGAAAGTGTGTCGACATCGTCACTAAGTCCGCAATTAAAGAGATGATGCTTCCAGCCCTTATCCCGGTTGTGGCCCCCATCGTGGTCGGGTTCCTGATTGGCAAGGAAGCGCTCGGCGGCGTGCTGATAGGATCAATTATCACGGGTCTTTTCCAGGCAATTGCCATGACCAGCGGCGGCGGCGCATGGGATAACGCCAAGAAGTTCATCGAAGACGGCATGTACGGCGGAAAAGGTTCAGATGCCCACAAAGCGGCTGTAACGGGCGACACCGTAGGCGACCCCTACAAGGACACCGCCGGCCCNNATCGTGGCCCTGTTGATCGTGCCTCTGCTCAAGTAAAACAAAAGCGCTCACCATCCCGGCGAGCGCTTTCCATATCTCGAATGAAACCGGCGGCCCGTAAATGGACCGCCGGTTTTTTTATCATTCAGGGTTTGCTTTTCAGCCGGTCGCGGCAAATTTTATAAACCACCGAAGAATAAAGAAAAAGCGAACCCCAACACTCCACTCCG
>DBMI01000050.1 GCA_002298165.1 Desulfarculales bacterium UBA702 | reverse complement strand
GGCAGGCTTTCCAGCCTGCCCATTTGTCGCGGTATGCCTCTTCCATCAGGCTTTACTCGCCCGCTTGATTTCCGGTTCGATTTCTTTCTGTTCTCCTTCCATGATTTTGAGCCATCCCGAGATGCCCAGGTCGAGGATTTCCTCGGCGCGCCGGACGTCCAGTCTATATTTTTCCGGAATGAACGCAACCGAGGTACTGTATATCCCGTCTTTTTCAACCAGGAACGGACACTCACGCAGGAGTTGGTCATTTAGCTTGGCCAGGTATAGATAGGCCCTCGCGACCCTCTTTCGGCAGTCGTGTATCTGAAGGTTTTCAACCGTGCAGCAATTGGCAAAAAACCTTATGCCGACAAACGACTCGTCAATCGGAAAATCGCTAGATCTAAGTCCTTCTCTCCTGAGGAAACTCAAAGGGGCGATCACCGACATTCGCAGAGGCGGCTTACCCGATCGGGTGTACTCTTTCCTGGCCTCGTTTATCAAATCGAGCAGGCTTTGACTGGAAGGATCAAAATCCATTATCCTCAGCTTCGGCCCCGCGTGTGGCAGTTTCTCGATTATGTCGTCCCGCGAGTCACTTCTCACCAGGATAGTGCAGCCGTAGTCCTGGTCGCAGAAACCCGACTCCACTATCCCCGAATCGGCTTCTTCAGGATTATCGAGGTAAATCATGCGTAATCTTTTAAAGGGCATTGCCTCATTCTTTCTCAATTCCTCGGCGGCAGCTTCGGCGTGTTTATCGAATCCCTCGTAAAGCGACTCGATCTCATCCTCGTCGATAAAAGCAACATCCGCGGCCTGCACTATGTCATCGACCGCTATTACCTGCAGGACGTGACGCGTGTAGTCGAAAGGTTCATGATTCGACTTCCACTCCCGATAAGTAAGTATTTGAAGCTCTTGCCTCAGAGCTTCGGGGAGCCTTTCCATGCCGTCGTTTCCGTAAAGGTTTTCACGTGGTATGATCAAAGTCTTGGAACCCGCCGCATAAGCGGTCTCGAGTTTTACCCCTACTCCACCGATGCTGGTAATTCTACCCTGGGTATCCACTTCGCCGGTCATAGCCACGTCGCGCCGTATTCTGCGGTTTTTGAACAGCGAAGCAAGCGCGAGGGCAATGGCGCCTCCCGCCGAAGGCCCATCCTTTTTGGTTGACCCGCCCATAAAGTGCAGGTGAAACGGGATTGTCATTCGCGCGGCGTCAATGTCCAGTTCCTGCGATCGGTGCAGGATGGCCGTAGAAGCAACCTTTCGGCTCTCGTCCATTACCCTTTCTATGTTGCCGGTCGTATGAACCATACTCATATAGCTGCGCTGGGCACCGGCTCCCTGTGAGATCGGGGTGACTTGAATAGGTATGAGCGAGCCAATCCCAAGCTCCATATTTACCCCTAGGGCCATCATCTCTCCAACCCGGTCGTCTTCGTTTATGAGGCGAGGCTTCAAGGGTTCCTCAAGGTATTTTTTGACCTTCGTCAGGGTGAGTTTGACGTCGCGCTTGCCCTCCCCCATTATCTCCTTTCGCTGTACCCGCAGGAAAAGGGTTCGTATTATGCGCTCCAGATCGCGTACACCGGCCTCGAAGGTATAATTTCTGATAAGGTGGCGAAGGACTTCGCTTTCTTCCTCAGGATCGAAATAGACTTCATCGGCGGCAATCAGGTAGCGGTCCCGAATCCGGTTGAGGAGAAAATCCCGTGCAATCGATATCTTTTCTTCCACGCTGTACCTGTCCAGGAAAATGACTTCGCAACGGTTTATGACGGCCGAAGGGACGTTTTCGATGCTGTTTGCAGTCAAAACGAAGTGACAATTGGACAAATTTATGTCCACGGTGCTCTGCGTATACTTGTCATGAAACAGGTGGTTCTGTTCGGGGTCCAGAATTTCGAGCAGGGTCGCAATTGCGATCTTCTCGGTCTTGTCGGCCTCATCCATAATGAACATGCCGTTCATTACCCCCATTTTTATGAGACCCTGGATGATCGGGCCTGGTTTTGAGCCTTCATAGGTAAAGCCGTAGCCCCGTATATCCGCCTCGTCCTTCATCCCACCGAGCGAGAGCTTATGGTAGGGTATGCCCAGGTTTCGCGCTATCGATATAGCCATCGAGGTTTTGCCCACGCCTGGAGGCCCAACGAAGAGCAGAGCGCTCCCCGTCCTGGTCCACGTCTTCTTTTCCGATTCCCTGAAGTGCTGGTATCGCCAGATGAGGTTTGCGAAGAAATCGCAAATGATCTCCTTTGGTTTCTTTAGTCCATAGTGGGAGCGATTGAGACCGTCCTCGAATTCTTCCGGCGATACCCAGATGCGCTTTATTTTGCCCCAGGGGATCGCAAGGAGGGTTTCGATTAGCTCGGTATACTTGGCACCGCTTTGCCCCGCCGCATTCATTTTGTTTTTCTCAATCAGTTCGACAACCGAACGCGGGACATCGGGGTCGCTCCTGGCTTCGTCTATCCGCTCCTTGAGGCTCTTGGGTTGCTGAGCGATACTCTCGGGCCTGCCCTGCCTGCTTATCGAGGAAGGCTCATTCCCGGCAACGTCGGAAGGCTCGATGAATTCCTCAAGATTCCTGCTGAAAACCTCGAATAACCGTGGAACACTTTTGTCAGCGATGAAATGTTCAGGCATGTCGAGTTCGTTGAAAAGAGTCTCGAGTCCCCACCTGTTCTTGAATTCCCTGAACAGTTCGATTGCCTGGTCCGGATCTTTACCGATTGTTATGGCAAAAAGCCTCAGCACTTTTCGAAGGCTTGCGGCCTTTCTAACCAGGGGAAGGCGCTCATCGAGGCCCTCACGGTAGCACCGGTTCAGGACCATTGTTTTTATATCAGTATCTAAATCGCGGAATATATCGGGCAGAAATCCCCCGGGAAGAGACGCCATGCTTCGGGCAGCGGCGGCAAGCACTCGACCCATTTTGAAATCGCACCGGGCATCGTGGTCCTTACTGTCCAGGAGTTCGAGATAGCGTTCGCCTTTGAGGCCGTTTGTCGATTCGCCAAGCGCCGCGTGAAGCGCGGCATAGGCTTTGGGATCACTCTCGGACAGTCCTTTGGCATACTCGATATCGGAGCGGATCACCTCGGCTTCGCTCCTGTCCGGGAAAAGGATGTGCTCGAAATGGTGTCTTAGGAAAAATTCCGAAAAAGCCATCATCTTTCGCTCTTCGGTGAGTCTTCCTCCGATTAGATCGAGGCCCTGCCTTATGGGCAGGACAAAAGCAAGGTAGTCGAAAAATTTTTCATGTAGCAGGATCGTCCAGTTATGTTGCGTTCGCACAAGCAGGGTGGGAAACCCTATCCTGTTCTCCTCGTCCTCCACCCGACGGAAAAACAGACTTTGCCGGATATTGGCGAGTTGAACCAGGTTCACACCTCGATTATTTCGGAAATACGGGATCGTTTTTTGCCCAACAATTGTCTGAAAAACCTGGAACACTCTTGATATCGCCTTGTCATTCGGTACCGGCAGATTTTTAAGTGCATTGTGGTCAAGCAAAATTGGAATCATTAAATGGACCCTCCGATGTAAATTGGCTGGGGATAAATTCGCCATTAAAAAACAGGATTTCATCTGTAAAAAAGATATGCACAAAGCCGGCTGTTATCCAGTCGGAGGACGGAGGCGGATGAGGGAGGAGGGCCTGCGGGTTTTTGTGGTTCGCAGTTTGGGTTGATCCAGCAGGAGGAGGAATTTACCGCAAATGCCTTCAACGGATAGAAAGATCGGCATGAAACTAATACGGTTTCGGCCTCTCGATTCCTTATATGGAATTGGAAACGTTCCGTTGGGTCGGGAGATCGCGCCAGAACTGTACGACCGCGCCAGGCGTGGTGGTTTGGAAGGATTTTTGCATAAATTCCGAGAGTTCCACGCTCTTATTGCTAATCGGGGGAACTGTACTTAATTTCATGAGTTGCGAATCAATGGCGAATTCTTATTAGAACGGAAGGAATTACTGATGCAGGACGAACCCCCAAAATTTCCCGACCAGGAAGCCCTCGAAAAGGAGCTTAGCGACTACCTTTCGAAAAAATATGGCTATCGGATTAAGGTGATCTCCCCGATGGCGGCGTCAGCCCAACCGCCGGAAGGTCAACAGGAACCTGCCAGGTCCGAAGGCATACAGAATATCAGGTTCGACATGAAACCCGAGGAGTTGGAGGATTACCTGAACCAGTACGTGATACGCCAGGAGGATCCGAAGGCAATTCTGGCCACAAAGATCTGCACACATTACAACCGTATAAAATACCTGAAGCGCCAGGCACGTTTTGGTGGCGAACCGATGGTTGGAAGGATCAAGAACAACATCCTTTTGATCGGCCCGACGGGGGTCGGCAAGACCTATCTCGTAAAGCTCATAGCGCAGAAGCTCGGCGTGCCCTTCGTCAAAGGAGATGCCACGAAGTTTAGCGAAACCGGCTATGTCGGCGGCGACGTCGAGGATCTGGTACGCGAACTGGTGATCCAGGCAAACGATGACATAGAGCTTGCTGAACACGGGATAATTTACATCGATGAAATAGACAAAATCGCTTCTTCTCAGCACCTCATCGGCCCGGATGTATCCCGCACCGGCGTGCAAAGGGCCCTGCTCAAGCCGATGGAGGAAACAGAGGTTGATCTCAAAGTCGCTCATGACCCTGTCTCACAGATCCAGGCCATCGAGCAGTACCGCAAGACAGGCAAGCGCGAGAAACGCACGGTAAATACGAAAAACATCCTCTTCATAATGAGCGGTGCTTTCAACGGCCTTGCGGAGATAGTCAAAAGAAGGCTGCAGAAGCAGGAAATCGGTTTTGGCGCGCAGATCCACAGCCGCGAGAACGACTATAAATTCCTGCAACACGTAAAGGCCGAGGACCTCATAAGTTACGGATTCGAAAGTGAGTTCGTAGGCCGGATCCCGGTAGTGGCAGTCCTTGAGCCGCTTGACATAGACGACCTGTACCTGATTCTCAAAAACCCCAAAAACCCGATCATTCTGGGAAAGAAGGAAGATTTCCGAAGCTACGGGATAGACATCAGGTTCGAGGATGCCGCCCTGCGGCTTCTCGCCGAAAAGGCATTCCCGGAAAAAACCGGTGCGAGGGGACTGGTGAGTGTTCTTGAAAAGGTCGTGCTCCCCTTCGAGAAGAAATTACCCTCTTCAAAGATACGTCATCTGGCAATCACCGGGACGATGGTAGAAAGCCCCGAGTCGGAACTTTTGGGGCTGCTGGAGGGTGAGAGCATTTCCGAGCGAATGGAGGCCTACGAGAATCTGCTTCGGGAAGAAAAAGAGGCGGCTCGCGCCCGTGTATACCAGGTGAGAAAGAAATTCGCCGAGGAATTCCCGATGGTCTTTTCGCCGGGGCGGACCGATCTGGTCGTGGAGCATCACGTGACTTCCGGCATTGAGGTAGAAAAGATTCTCGAAGAAGTCCTTGCGCTCTATAATCAGGTAAGGATGTTCGAGGCCGATTTTTACGAAAAGCACGGCTTCAAGGTTCGCTTCGAGGAGGAGGCAGTCAATGCGATCATCTCGCTTGCCCTCCAGGAGGATAATACCGCTACCGCTATCTGCCAGCGCATCTCGGCTGATTTTGACTACGGGTTCCGCCTCATTGCCGACCGAACCGGCCAGTCGCTTTTCGTGCTGCCCAGGGCCGCCGTGGACAACTACCAGACCTATCTCGATGAACTAATCCGGGAAAGCTACAGACAAAACCCGCTGAAACCGGGCGAGTACACGAAGGAAAGGTAAAGCGGCGCTGGTGGGGTGGTGGGAAAGTCTTTTCTCACCGCAGAGATCGCTGAGGCCGCTGAGATAAATAATGGATATAAGAATAGATGAAAAAAGGGTGGGTACGTTTTTCGTCCCCACCCCATATCAAGCTGAATATATATTTCCTAAGGATTTCTCTGAGCTCTCCGCGTCCTCTGCGGTGAAATATCCTATTCGGTTAAGTATTCTATTCCAGGAATTCCTCGACCAGTTTTTTCCAGCCGATTTCCGGCGCATCCTTTAGGACGTCACTGGCGGTCTCGGTGCCCGCCGCGACCAGCGAGAAGGCACCTTCCGAGGCCAGCAACGCATTCAGCGTCATCGCCGAGTCTTCGATCCAGGACTTTCCTTCCGCGTCGAAGAACAGGTTCTTAAGATTGTCTTTTAAATTGGTGGGCTGAATCAGCATGAGCCATCCGTCCTCGTAGGGCGAGGCATTGGCGAGGCTCGCCTTTTCAAGCACTTTCTGGTTCACTTCCAGCACTATCCCATCCACGGGGCAAATAACCGCGGCTTTATTTTCTTCCCGCTTCAAAATTACCGCCGGTCCCCCCTGGTTGACTTTCGAGCCCGGGAGGGGCGCTTCGATCGAGTCTTGCTGACCGAGCAGCCGTAGCGCAAAATCATCCAACCCAATCCTTACCACACCACCGTACTCGACCCGTGCCCAAGTGTGTGCGCGGTGGTAGTAGTAGTTCTTCGCAATTTCGTATCCCTGTGCATCGGCATGTTCCGATTTGACTTTTGTCGGAGCTATGCCGGAATCTTCTATCATTTGTTCGACCGGGCAGTTCGCGCAACTGTCGTGAGAGCAGAGGCAGTAGGAGAGACGTCCGCTTAGCATGTGTCGGCATTTGCCCTGAGGCATGATGCTCATCATGCTGCCCGTACACGCCCCTGCCTTTCCGCTGGCCCTGCACTCCTTTTCGAGTACCGCCAGGGCGGTCTTTTCAATGGAGCATCCAAGGCAATCGAAAGCGTTATCGCACTCAGTGGACTCGATCACGCCGGATTTGCTCCAGATGCACTGAGTATTGGGCATAGAAAAAACCACCGGTCCCGTTTCCTTGCGGCCTTTTTCGTCCATGGGGGTCCCCCTTTCTCATTTTAAAAATCGCGCGAATTCTTATACGGCCGTTTTAGTCAAAGTTTTATGGTGAGGTAAGAGCAGGATTCAGGCCAAAATTAACTGTTTACGTGTCGATTTGCAAGTGGCGGTTTTTGTTGGACTTCAGCGCATGCATCTTAGTACGACATTTCAAAGAATTTTTTTGCTGGATCCAGGATTGCTGCATTATGCACCAAGGCGTATGAAATTCCATATATCTTCTGTAAAAACGACAACTTAGACCCAAGGTGCTTTTTGCCTCACGTTGTTGCAAAATGCGGCAGCAGGAATACCGCATTCTGCACCATAGAGCCAGCTCATCACCAGGTTGCACCAGGGAAGCTTAAGGCAGTGAATCCGCCCAGGGAACCCTGACGTACTTGCCCTGCCCCTCCCGATACGACCGAATGTGCATAGGGCCGGTGATGAAGCGGCGAGCAAAAACCCCTCAAAAAAGCTCGTTAGGGAGTTTGGTGAAAACTAATCAGGCTGGTAGTGGATTCATTGTGCGGAAGGTTAAATTACCTGATTAAAATATTGTCTTGATATCAGGCTCATCCTCATCCGGAACTCTCGCCTTAATCAGGGCTGCTTCTTTTTGTCTCAAAGCTGCTTTGTCCTTATTCTGAGCTATTTCTTTCTGCTTTGAAGCTGTCCGATTGATTACTTCGCCGGGAGTCCCGACTTTTGCCCACTCGTAAACGAAAACGGCGTTTTCATAGATAAGCCGGACGCATCCATGGGAAGCGGCATAACTCGGAAGAATGCCGCCATGCAGGAAATAATTCCCATAGAGCCTAAGAGAGTATGGCATCCAGGCATTATCGTATTTTGTCGAGAAGTGATCCTGCTCTTTGGACTGTATGACAAATTTTTTCGCCGGTGTTCCGTTCTTACCGGATGAAATGGGAAACAAGTGAACCAGTTTGCCGTATTCATACAGCCCGAGGCACTGCTGGCCGATGTCAACCAGAATGAACTGCGGCGAGCGGGCAACGGATTCGATGCGTTCGGGAAGTATCTTCGGGCGTATTGAAAAATTGAGCGGGACATAAACAAACTTCACATTGGTGCTCAGGCTGTCCTCGCCATCAACTATGGCCATGGGTTCAAGGCGGTTTATAAGAGCGATCTGCTGGCGATAGAAGAAGAAATTGCGATCAAAGTATTTGACGAAGCGACAGAAATAGCTGAGTGACTTCCCCTTTGGGATATACACTTTTAGGCAGGGCACGCCATCCACTTCAACGATTTCCCGTTCGGGGGTAAATTTTACAAGCTCTGAATAGAGTTTGCCATCAATGGGAGCGGGCGCGGCAAAAGCAATTGGAGAGATAAAGAATAGAGTGGTGCAGATAATGTAGACTCGAAACCAACTTCTTGAATCCCGTCTCATGATCTCCCTGTCCGGTGCAGCCCCGAAAAGCACATCCCTCATTTACCTCAAACCAATGCCGGCTCGCAAAAGCCTACAACTTCCCGAGACAGCATGCAACAATGTTCGTAGTATGATACGGATTATCGGATGGCAGGGATATTAGTATTAACTCATTTTTGTTGATTCAGGATCCTGGACCGGTATATGCGGAGCATCACGAACTGGGGGGCAGCAGTCTGCTTGCCGGTCCGGCAGGAGAGATCCTGGCGTGTCTAGACTTTGAGGAAGGATCCTGATGGCCGAGATGGATCCCCACTGATCGAGGACGCTCGCAGGCGAAGATTCATTTTGCGCGACCGAAGGCCCGATGCGTAAGAATGCGTGACCCGGCCGTGCTGAATTGGGCGTGGGCCTAATTACTGGGGATTGCCTTGCGCGCGCGAGCGTGTTCAGCAATAATTTCGGGATCGTCGCCGATATCCGTGAATTCGCATTCCTGCATACATGACGGGCACACAACGGGTGGCGTATGCATAAACTGAAGCAAGTGGCACCCCCTGCAGTTTGCATATTTGCAGGAAGGGCAGCGCTCGGATTCAGTGAAATAATTACAGCATGAACACTTCCAGTTTTTCAACGTTCCTCATCCTCTGGTAAAGCGCTTAAATGTCTGGTTCTGTATCTGTTTCGATGAATGCAATTGCGAGTATAAATTTAACCATTTCTTTAAAAGCCATCATTTGCCGCGGAACTATTTGCCACGTGGCATATTTATAACCAAGATAGGTTCCATTGATCAAGCCACAGTGGAATATCGCAGAGTCCTCCCTGGTCCCAAATGCAATGGGACTGGACAGGTCATATTCGGGCCGGAATATGAAGGCACCTTGGCCTGGAAAAGGGAAAAAACAAGAGGAAAGCCCCTAAAGGGGATAAGGATTTAAACGGTCGAGGAATAAATAAATCGAAATAGATCCTGCAAAATTATCAGGAGGGGCTTGAGCATGGGTCCTTACGGGGCTTCGGACCTGAGACCAGCTGTCGGAGGCCAGGGCTTTGGATGCTCGTAAGTTCCGGCATTTCTTCCCTTCCCCCAGCGCAACTCGACGTCATAGTATGCCATAAAAATTTCACTGATCGGCCGCGTTTCAGGCAGCACGTAAACAATCCCGTACGTTCCCTTGAAAGCCGGCTTCACAACAGTATCGAAAAAAATCGCCGGAACATTGATGCATCCATAGGATATGCGCTTGTCAAGCGAAGTTGTAGAGGCCAGGCGCTCCAGGCGCCGCTCCTGAGGATTATTCGTTACCACGCGATGCAGGGAAACGGCATTTTTGTAGTCCACCCAGAGGACATCTATCTTTTTAGCGTTGAGCCCAATCGAGGCAACGAAGCGGCCGGCCGGTGTGGTGCGCTCATCAGGGCGAATTTCCGAGATTTTCCGGCTACCGATACCTGGGACGTTGTAATCGCCCTTTGCGAGGCCCAGCAGGACCGGGGCTGCACCGCGAAGTCGCCCCCAAGCATCGAATACGAAGACTTTGGCGTCCGTTTTGTCTACGATGGCAAATGGCATGCCCCGATTATCACGCGAATCGGCGACCCAATCCGCCATTTTCTGGGCGTTTCTGGATTTATTCTCACCATTGAAATTCGCGCATTTGGGGTGAGGCGCAACGACAGGTCGCACCGGTCGGATTACCGCGGCTTGAAGCGCAGACAGCGAACTGTCCGGCTCCGAGACTTGCGCGGCATTTTCCGAAGCGGCTACCCGGTGAGGACTGAAAGGACCGACCGCAAGGCTCAGGCAAATCCCTGTCGCTATACCCGCCGCAAGCGAGGATGCGCCCCAAAAACGCTTCCTGCCTCTTAATGCCGCCAAACGGCACAGCCTGATCTTTTCCGTCGTTTTCAATTTATCTTCCGCATCGAATCGGTGCATCTTTGGACTGGGATGAAGTCAGGGCAGCCCATGCATTGTTTCGTATCGATGCCAATGGGCGCCGAACCGAATTAGTTGCGGTCCGGAATAGGCGCGGGAGCCCTTCGGACCGGCGCTGGCCGGGGACGCGTTCTGACTTCAGTTTCCCGGTAAACAACAGTGTAGGGCCTATAATATGGCCGATAGTAATAAGTGGGGTAATCAGCATAATAAGGATAGCCGTAGTAGGGGTAACCATAAAATCCCCCGTAGTATAGCCCCCACCCGGCGCCCCACCCGTAATACCGATGGCCCCCGCGATGGCCTCCGTAATACCCATGCCCCCCATGATGTCCGTAACGTCCATAATATCCGGAGCCGCCGTGCCCTCCACCGCCGTGCCCCCCAGGGCCGACGTGACCACCACCGCCGGGACCGCCAGGGCCGACGTGACCACCACCGCCGTGACCACCACCTCCTGGGCCACCAGGGCCGCCGCGGCCTTGGAATGAATATCCGGGGGATGCAACCAGGATCAGCGCAGCAGCTACAATAACCACTATCGAGAAGGCCTTGATTAAATTCTTCATGATTCGCTCCTTTAAACCGGCATTGGCGGGTAAAAAGATAAAAATCGGCTTTGTTTTCAGGAGACGTATCGCTCGCCGGTTCAGTCTACAAAGATCGAAGATTTCCGAGGGGAGAGCTGAGTTCAACGCTCGGTCCTCGACCCATTGATGTGGGTGTCAATTTGGCATGGTGATAGCTCGCCGATTGTTAGATGGTCAATTTTCAATACCGAATATGAGTTTCTAAGGCCCATGTAAGCCATCCATTTTGAAAACTCGCGAGAAGTTTAGCCGGTTTGGCTTGGCTTTACCCCAATTTGCCCAATTTAGACATCCAAGTTTAAATCTGCATCGAGTGACCACTCCTAATTGACCTGATCCTCATATATTCTTATTTTTGCCCCTATAACGAACCAACGGATATTCGCATCTCCTTACATTGAGTCCTGGACTAACACGTCACAATTGGAGGCAACGATATTATGCAGGAATCCACCCTGGTGCAACGCGCTTACACCTCTGTTGTGGAACATTTTGTGAGGACCGGGAGGGCGCCGCATTATACCGAACTTGCGGCAATTCTTGGCCTGCAACCCGAAGAAGCCAGGCAGGTGCAGCATCAGGCAGCCGAATCCTCCATTGCCTGCTGGTTTGTTAAAGATACAGACTACATCGAATCCTGGGCTCCGTTTTCTAATGTACCGACCAATTATCGTGTGACTATCAATGGGGAACAAAAATGGTACGGCCAATGAGGAATTGAAGTGCTGGCCGTGCGCTGGCTTTTCCCCGGCACCGAACTGCGAATCGACACTCAATGCCTGGATTGTGGGCAAACTATCCATGTCCGCATGCGTGACGAGGATATCCTCGAAATTGATCCGCCCACGACAGTGGGGCACATGAATATCCCCTTAGCCAGGGTTTTGACGGGGGAAGTAACCTGGGGTAAGGCTTGAGCCCGCATGAACCTCTTCCGGTCGGAAGAACACGTCAGGAATTGGCCTCATTATGACCCCGTCTCAACTGATTCGATTATGCCCTTGTCTGATTGGGCACTCGTATTCAGCGGTCCTCTTATGAAAAAACGTCTGGAGCCGGACTACCTTGCGAAAGTGAAGGAATACGCAGGTGAATTGCTGCTATCATTAAAAAAGCTGGGCAAATCTGGTCCTTTCTGGACACCGGAATAGCATTCGGGGAAATTGAAACTCTGCCTGCTGCCGGACACAAGAAGATTCTCATCCTTCAACGGCTGGACTGCCTTGGCCAGACCGGCGGAACAATTGACAAACCCTTAAGAGAACTTGGTTTGTCACTGTCGATTACTTAAAAATGGCGCAACCGGCACAGGAACATTGGATTTTCCTGCCTGGGACAGGAGGAATTCCAATGTGGCCTCGCTTAACACCCCTCCGGCCGACACCAAACCTAAAGATGTTACCCGTTTCACGGTTGACACGAAGCTGAAATCCGGGCTCTACACCTCTGCATCATCAGGGCATAATCACGCCAACCACTCAGGTTTCTCCTATCATCTTCTTTTTTTCCAAAGTCCAACTTTGGCCGGCATCTTGCAACCACCCCGGCTTCAACGGGTTTTCGCCGTCTTGCGCGTTCAATTCAGGGGTCATACCCAGAACAACAGGAGCATGCATTGATAAGTTCAGGACTCGTCCC
>DBMI01000069.1 GCA_002298165.1 Desulfarculales bacterium UBA702 | reverse complement strand
CGAAGACTTCTCGACGATGATCGAGCAAAGGGCATTGTGATTCACTTTCTTGCGGAACAACTTCGAAAGATAGAAGGAGACTGTATAGGTTTTGTAATAATGCCCGATCATGTGCATGCACTGCTGCATTTCAAACAAAAAGATATGCTCAGCCATTTTATTCAGGAGTGGAAGAGAAGGTCGTCAATTCAATTGAAGGTATTCATGAGAGACCACATACCTTCATATGTTGCCGAGATCGACCTTGATGAACCAATCTGGCAACCAAGATTCTATGACTTTAATGTCTTTTCCGGCGCCAAGGCAAAAGAGAAGCTCGATTATATGCACAACAATCCAGTAAAAATGGACTGGTCAAAAAAGCCGAGGAATGGGCGTACGGTTCGGCAAGATGGTATCTCATGAGAAGGTCAGTCGGAATCGAGATTGTACCACTTGACTGAGCCTCTTGCGCTACCGCGCCCGGAAACGATTCCGGGCCACCCGCGGTTGAGTCACGATAAAGGCGCACAGCTTCAGAGGGTTGCCCCAAATTGGCTTTAAGAAACTGGCAATCAAAATTGGATAGCATTAACGTCATTCCCGCCCAGAATCCCTGCGGGGGTGGCGATATTGTTCGATCACTCATCGCTATAGCGTGGTCTCCTGAGGCTGTTGGTTAAACCCGCTGCATTATTAATCGGGATCTCAGCCTCGAAACTCGTCATTCCCGCAGTGCTTCTGGGCGGGAATCCAGCGGCTTTAAATCCCGTAATCATTTGGTCTCACGAAGCAAAGACACTGGATTTCCGCCAGAAGCATGACTTCCTGAAAGAGTATCGTCAGTGGAGATAAAATGAAAAGAGTTCTTTTAAAATATTTTACTGCTGGCGCATTGATTGCATCATTGCTAATGACTCTAAACGTGATCCTAAAAAACTCGCATGTGAATTTCGCACCTCCTATTCACAACGCCTTCGAGCGCGCATGTATTCTTCTCTGGCCCACGTCAATTCTCTTGATGTATATCCCAGAGTGCCAGCCACGGGTTTATTTCGGGGTAATGGCTGTCATTTTTACTAATGGATTGACCTATAGCCTGTTAGGTTCAGTCGTTCGGGTTGTAAAGAAAAATCGATTGTGCTTACTCATTATCACCGGGCTAATCTGCTGGTGGTGCTACTTTGTCTTGGACCCTTTCGTTCGTCAACTCTTTCGATTTTGAGCGGGTAGCCCGGAATTATTTCCGGGCGCGGTAGCGCAAGAGGNNGAGGCTCTTTCGGAATTAGCAGTGAAGCAAAGGAGGTCAATTGCGATCAGAGCGAAAGGTCTTCGATGCTGAAGGACATGCCCATTTTGTGAATTTTTCGTTCTGCAGAAGGCGAAGACTTCTCGACGATGGTCGAGCAAAGGGCATTGTGATTCATTTTCTTGCGGAACAACTTCGAAAGATAGCTCTGATATCCCGTTTTAAAAATTAGCAGCGGGTTTGGGCAACAATCCCAGAAACTTTGCCCAATCTTTTTCATGATCAGGCCTCCCAACCTCGATCCGCAGCGTTCCATCCAATAAATTTCCAGCATCCCGGCAGTGAACCTGTTTGCCGCTCCGGCTGCAAAAATCAGCTCTGCTTCTGGCAATTCAGGTGGTGCTTTCTTATCTTAGTCTCCTGGCTGGGAGTTTCTTTTGTATTTCATTCACTTAAGGCGAAAAACATATGGCTGAGCTGAAAAAAGACGAGCAGCAGGAACCCTTTCTGGGAAGGGATATCGAGGCTAACCTGAGGGCAGCGTTCGACTCACTGCCGAATAAGGTATCAATTTATCTGTTCACAAAAAATGGTGAAAATGACGTGCTCAATCAGGCGGCAAGGGATTTGCTGCACGCCTTCAACAGGATCTCCGGAAAGATCGAGGTCAGGGAATTCAGCCTCGACTCGCCCGAAGCCAAAAAATGGGACGTAACAACCACTCCGACCCTGCTTTTTGATCCCGAGCGCTACTCGATCAGATACATGGGCGTGCCCTTTGGCGAGGAAGGCAGAACTCTGGTCGGGATCATCCTGCTATTGGGCTACCGGACCGGCAACCTGAGTCCCCATTCCGAAAAGATAATGAAGAGGCTGGATTCAAAAAGAGAGGTAAAGGTCTTTGTAAGTCCGACATGCCCCTACTGCCCCGATCAGGCAATAAATGCGGTTAAGGCGGCGGTTGAAAGGCCTGAGCTTGTTTCCGTCCAATTGATCGATATCCAGTCCAATCCCGAAATTGCGAGCCGCTATTCGGCTTTCAGCGTGCCTCAGACGTTTGCTAATGAGGTGCTTATCGCCTATGGCGCCCAGACCGAGGAACTTTTCGTGTTGTCTCTGGAAAAGCTGGAGCAGCAAACGATCTTTATTCCGGAAACCGATGCTGAGATGATCGAGAACGACGTAGTAATAGTCGGGGGCGGGCCAGCGGGGCTTGCGGCCGGAATATACGCCGTGCGAAGCGGCCTTAAGACTGCGGTAATAGAGCGAGGACCTCTCGGCGGGCAGGTTGCGTTGACTCCAATCGTGGAAAACTATCCCGGATTCACTCGCGTCCCGGGCAAAACGCTCGTGGATATCCTTGTGAGCCACGCGCTCGAATACGTTCAGATATTCCAGGGCGAAGAGGTGGTGGACATTCGCCCCGACGGGATGATCGAGGTGATTACGAGCAGGAGGAAGTTTCTCACCAAGGCGGTGATTTTGGCCACCGGCGCCAAGTACAAGATGCTAAACGTCCCCGGGGAGGCCCTTTTTATGGGCAGGGGCGTAAGCTACTGCGCGACCTGCGACGGCATGCTCTTCAAAGGCAAAAAAGTGGTGGTGGTCGGTGGCGGCAACAGCGCGGCAACCGAGGCAATTTATCTCAGCAATATCGATGTTGAAGTAGCCCTGGTTCATCGAAGGGATACGCTGAGGGCCCAGGAACACCTCGTAAAGAATATCGAAAATAACAATATTCCGGTGCTGTACGACACGGAGGTGGTCGAGATTAAGGGAAAAGAGAGGGTGAACGAGGTAGTTCTGAGGAACAATAAAACCGGCGCCGTTTCATCAATGGCGGTTGACGGAGTTTTTATCGCAATCGGGTATGAACCTTCGGTGGACCTGGCAAAAAAACTCGGCCTCGAACTTACCCCGGACGGATTTCTAAAGCACGATGCTCATCACCACACGAAAATACCCGGCATCTATTCCGCGGGTGATGTGGAAGGCGGCTTCAAGCAGATCGTAACCGCAATGGGGCAGGGCACCGAGTCAGCCCTCTCGGTTTTTGAGGATCTTGTACACCCCTACTGGATAGAGAAGGCGGAAAAAGAAGCGGCCGTACAATAACAAGGCCTGGGCGAGCGTCCCGTGAGGTGGCACGGTCTTGGGGCTGTTGCCCAAATCCCGAATGGAAAAAATGGACCGAAATTGAAGGAAAACCCCCCTCCCTTGGCGGTGTTTGGACCGGACACATGGG
>DBMI01000064.1 GCA_002298165.1 Desulfarculales bacterium UBA702 | reverse complement strand
CACATTTATAACCCCATAATTTTATTAAAATGTTGATAGCGCGTGGAATTGTTCCATTGTGCAAGCAAGGAGGTATTATGAAAGGTTCGAGGGGGGTGTGGATTGCCTTATTTTTAGTGGTCGTTTTCGGGGGTCTTCTTATGGTCCCGTCGGGAGTCTTGACTGAGCAAAAGCCGGCGTTGGGCAAGGATGACTGTATCAAGTGTCACACATCCGAGTCGACAGAAATAATGGCATCCGGAGGTAAGCATAAGGACGACGTGGGCTGTATGGACTGCCACACAGGACACCGTCCCACCTCAAAGAATAACATACCCAAGTGTGATACCTGCCACGAGGGGAAGGATCATTACAAGCTCAAGGATTGCCTAAATTGCCATAAGAATCCGCATACACCTTTTAATATCGTTCTCCAGGGACAGCTTACCGATCCTTGTCTGTCGTGCCACAAGGAACAAATCAAGCAGTTGAAGGACTTCCCAAGCAGGCATACTGCAAGGGCATGCTCGAACTGCCACGATGTCCATCGCAAGGTTCCGGATTGCGTAAAGTGCCATAAGCCGCACACTCCCGATATGCCCAAGGAGAGCTGCAAGAACTGTCACAAGGCTCACATGCCTAAAGAGGTCAAGTACGGTCCCACCACGGCCAACAAAGACTGCGGTGCATGCCACAAGGCTGCAATGACTCAGCTCGCGGCAACGGAAACCAAGCACAAAAACGTCAATTGTGTCGATTGCCACAAAGACAAGCATAAGGCGCAGGCCGCTTGTAACCAGTGCCATGACAAGCANNAAAATGCTCCAGAAGTTCCCGAAATGCAGCATGTGCCACAATACCGCACACGACCTGAACAACTTCACCCCTGCACAGGGTCAAAAACCGGCGGCACCTGCGGTAACGCCTGCAACCGGTAAAAAGAAATAACGCAAAAACATTTTTGAAATCCGGCACAACCGGATTTCGGAATTAAATCCAGCCCCCCGGTACAACCGGGGGGCTGGACCTTTTTCAGGCATTCACATCCACTTTCCGGCCCAAACCCCGCCTCTCCTGAATAAATCCTGCCCGATTCCTCCCCTAAGCTTTTAAGGCTCACACAGGCCGCCTTATCGCAGCAAATCTGCCTTAGGACTGGATATCGCAGTCCCGGATAACTACCAGGCCGCCTTCAAAGCGCCTCTGCAAAATGAATTTCTCGGCCAGCTTCTCGATTACGGGGCGATTTTGCTTGAAGCAATCGAGTGGCTGTCGATTCCTCCCAAAAAGTTTCGAAAGAGTCTTGCTGGAAATCGAGCAGCCAATGGCGTTTTGCCCTACAATTGCCGCAAACACCACCATCTCGAGTTCCGGCAGGTAAATATGCGATTCAGGAAACCTGGCTTCAGGCATATTGGCCTCCTTCAACAGCCCGATCCGGCTGACTCATGGTCCGATTCTGTTACGGGTTCACCCAGTCTTGCGGCAAGCCTTTTCTCAAAGCCCGACATGATAAGGAACCCTGCGAGGAAAAGAGCGCAACTGCCCTGGAGCGGATTCTCGCCGATGGAGTGAAACCCCGCCCCTCCGATCAACAGTCCCAAGCCTATCTGAACCCATGCCAACATTCCATCATCTCCTCTTTTCCTATCCTTGAGAGCAACTTTCATTCCAGAGGGAAAAGGAAATGATGACAGCACGTCCTAAATGATTTCGCGGGGCTTTGCCGGAAGGATTAGCAGAAGAAATAAACAATTATTTCAAGCGGATCGACAACTTTTCATCCCTGTCGAAATATATCATTGCGGAGAGGCAGCCCTGGGTATACGAGCGCATCCCCGATAAGCTGCGACTTTGCTGTTTCGGATCTTGCCAGACAACAAACGATATTTCGTCATCCGCCGAAATACCGTAAATCCAGAGGATCAGTTTCTGAAATTATCCTTGTTTGGAAGCCTGAACATGAATTGAAGTCTCATGGTGGGGTCAACGGAGCCGTTACTGTTTTCCTTGATTTCGAAGCGCCCTCCAGGGGCTAAATCTCCCAGCGTAAGCGATTTTCTCCAGAATATCCTGGTTTCCGCAACATTCGTGATCCACATGTCGAGCCTTACCGCTGGCCGGGCTTTCATCGACGTATTGATGATGGTTCCGGTAATGTAGCCATCCTCGCTTACGCTAAACCCTTCGTAGCGCAAATCCTTGTCGATCATCCCCTCGTTGAAAACCGAAGCAGATAAGAGACAGGTGAAAATGAGCAGTACCCCAACGAAGCTAAAAACAGAGATAATTCGGCACATATTTCCCTCAATCAGGTTGGCGAGATTTTATCGAGCAAAGTGGAAGCAATCCGGCCGGCCACAATTCTTCCAGGACCGGATACCGGCGCGACTCCAGACTCTCCGCGGTCTTTGATTGACAAAGCTTTCCTCACAAAATCGGCTATTTCCTTCTCGCACGAAATTCGGCGGCAGGAGCCCGATTCAAGCAAGGCTTTTTCTATTTCATCAAAGTTGAACATGTGAGGTCCCCAACATGCCGGGGTTTTCCGAGCAACGGCTTCGAGAGGATTGTGCCCCCCAAAAGGAACGATACTGCCCCCAATGAAAGCCGCATGGCCCAAGGCATAAAAACGGGCAAGCTCACCCATGGTATCGAGAATATAGACTTGCTTTCTTCGGGTGCTCTCACCTTTTGATCTAACACCCCAGGAAAAGCCGGATGAAGCACAAAGTGCCTCAATATCAGCACGGCGTTCAATTTTCCTTGGAGCTATTATCAGCAGGAGTCCAGGGAAATTCGAAAGCAGCTCACGGTGAACTCTGAGCACGATCTCGTCTTCACCCTCGTGGGTGCTGCCAGCTACCCACACCGGTCTGCCCGCTCCCAGGCCGATTTGCTTTCGCAGCGAGTTTGCCCCGTCCTCGCGGACCTCTGGTAGCGACGACTCGTACTTGAGGTTTCCCACTGCAGCGACTTTCTCCAAAGGAAGTCCGAGCGATAGGAAACGAACTACGTCCTGCTCTGTCTGCGTAAAAACAAGGTCAAAGGAGTTAAAAAGCAAGCTCGTCAGCCCACGGAATTTTAAATACTTCACATGAGATTGGGGAGAGATCCTGCCGTTCACGAGGGTCGTGAACACCCTTTTCCTTTTTAAGGCACTTAGCAGAATGGGCCATAAGTCCGTTTCGACAAGGACGAAAATCGCCGGCCGGATGCGACGCAAAAGGGAGCGCATAACCCATGGGAAATCATGGGGCATATGGAAAAAGAGGTCAACATGGCCAGACAATCGCTCACGAGCAATCTTCATACCCGTCTCTGTTGCAGTGGAAAAAACGATTTCGATTTCTGGACAGCGGCTCTTTAATTCTTGGACCAGGGGAACAGCGGAAAGAGTTTCACCCACTGAAAGAGCGTGAATCCATATCCTGGAAGAATTTCCGCCGAGCTGTCCTGGTGAATCGAGTCCAAGCCGCTGGCGGTAATTATTCTTGTATTTTCCGTCGGTATGCACCCTGCAAAAATAGTAAAACAATGCAACGGGCCAGATGCAGAAGGAGATTGCAAAATATATCAGGCAAGCCGCCGCCCGTGCAATCATCGCCCTTCCCTTACTGTTTCGAGCACCAGACGCGCAACACGCTCCGATATGCCCGGCTCACCCAGCTGCTCGCGGATTTTTCGAAATTCCCGCCGTTGGGAATCGAGCAGATCCGGGTTCTTGAGGTGCAGAATAGCCTGTGCCGCCAAAAGTTCGGCCTTCGCATCATCGTGTATGAACTCGGGGGCAACCTGCCTCCCGGCGATTACGTTCGGCAGCCCGAAAAACTGCTTCCTGTCGCGAAGGAGTCGAATACCTATCTCGGCGCTGATCCGCGACAGTCGGTAAGTGATGATCATTGGCGTACCGATTATCGCCGCTTCAAGAGTGACCGTACCCGATGATGTAAGGAGCAGGTCGCAGGCGGCGATCACGCCATAGGTGTCTCCCGATACAATCCGCACCGGCACATGACGCTTCAGTGCGTGCAGTTCTATCGCCTTGGCATCCAGAGAAGGCGCAGCGGGAATTATGAATCCGGCTTCGGGAAATTCAGTCTTGATGATGGCCGCGGAATCCAGCAGCATGTCCAATAGCAGCTTTATCTCACTCCGGCGGCTTCCGGGCAATATACCTATCAGCGGGCCTTTGATCCCTTCCCTGTACTTTAGTCCGGAGTCCATTGGATCGGGGCCGCCGCATAGAACGTCAACCAGGGGGTGTCCGACATAATCAACATTCATGCATCGGGACTGGTAGAAAGATTTTTCAAACGGCAGAATGACGGCCATCCGGTCGACGAGCCGCTTCAGGGTCTTCACCCGAGACTCGCGCCAGGCCCAAATTTGAGGGCTAATGTAGTAGAAAATGAGGGCACCGGCTTTTTTTGCCAATCTCGCGAGCAGAAAGTTATAGTCAGGAAAATCGATCAGAACTACCAGATCAGGTGGATCTGAAATAAAATGGGAGCGGATTTTCCGCAAAGATGCGTATATCGCGCGCAGATGGGAAAATATCTCGGCAATCCCGCCAGTAACGGATATGTCACTATTATTGACGACTACCGATGCTCCGGCCTTCTCGAGCATGGGGCCACCAAGGCAGGAGATGCGCGCCTGTGGCATGGCGGAGTTCAGGGCACGAACCAGATTGGAACCGTGGAGATCTCCGGATGCCTCTCCGGCGCTTATGAAAATGTGTAGTCTTTTGGTGCTGGAATCCATTTCCCGCGCATCTGCTCCTCGATCTGCCGTGATATTCCCAGGGCGACGTCCAAAGCGCGGCGTCCTTCCCTGCCATCCACTTCGGGCTTTTTACCGGTCCGCACGGAATTTAGGAAAGAACATATCTCTTCTTCGAGAGAATCTTTCTCGATTATTTCGAATTCTTCCATCGACAGCTCCGGAAAACCATCCTCGCCTGACTCAGCCTCCTTATAAACCGCATAGGATCGCTTTTTGGCATAGTCGGCTGAAAAATAACAGTTTTCCTGGAAAATACGGAGCTTCCGCATGCTCTTGGTGGAAATCCGGCTCGCAGTAAGGTTTGCCACCGCCCCGTTCTCGAATACCATCCGGGCGGATGCTATGTCGGGAAGCCGGGTCAATACCGAAATGCCCGACGCGTAGACTTCCTTGAAGGGTGAGCCCATAATGTGGAGAACTATGTCAATATCATGAATCATGAGATCAAGGATTACATCCACTTCAAGTCCGCGCTCACTGAACATCGCCAGCCTGTGGGCTTCGACGAACATTGGACTCTTAAGTCGTGGGCGAATTGCGGTAAAAGCGGAATTAAAGCGTTCGAGGTGTCCGATTTGAAGTATCGTGCCATATTGTTCGGCAGTCGATATCAGTTCGTCAGCTTCCTTGATGCTCCTCGTCATCGGCTTTTCCAACAAAACATGGATCCCGGCGGTCAAAAATTGGCGTGCGATTCCAAAGTGCTCGTTCGTGGGGGTGACAATGCTCACGGCATCGACTTTGCCAATCAACTCTCTGTAATCGTTCATCGCCTTGGCCCCGACTTCCGTCGCCACCCTGCGGCCGCGGGCCGGATCGAGATCCACCACAGCTACTAGATCGGCTTCCGGGAGCCTTGCATATTTCTGCGCGTGAAATCGCCCCAGATAGCCGACCCCGATAACTCCAACTTTAACTGCATCATTTCGCGGAGAACGGATCAATAGAGGCGGCAGTATGGGACCGGCCTTGGGCTCGGCTAAGTTCGGCGGAATGTATTTAAAGGCTGTTCCGTCATTGAGGGCGCTCAATGCATCTTTGTCCAGAGTTTCCGCGGGCAAAACGCCGTCCCTCTGTACGACAATGGAAATCCCGGCATCATCGGCTGCGTCGATCATCTTATCGCGATCGAACATGAGAGTCCTGCCGGCCTCGACCACCAGCACACGGCCATTCACCCTCTTCATAGACTCGATTGTATCGAAACCCACGGCGGGAACATCGAACCTGAGGTCCTGAGTCGGCTTGCTCACCTTTACGACAACCGCACCCTCGCGGCACAATCTGCCACCGCGCAGAATAGTGGCATCTGTGCCATCTATACCCTCGACCGCCAGCACGGCCTGGTTCTTCACAACAAGGCACTGGCCGATATCCAGTCTGCCGATTGCCTTGGCGAGCGACCACCCGAAGGCTATATCCGCCTGTTCACGCCGATTGGGTTTTCTGCGGGTCAGAGTTCCTTCAGGAGATAACAGGTCCGGGAGGAAAATAGTCGAGGGCTGAACGTATATGCCTTCGGTTTCAAGTTCTTCGGCCAGAGCCCTCAGAAGGGAGTCGTCTTTTTTATTTCTAAGTTTGTTTAGAAATCGAACCGCCCGCCAGTCCGGGCGAAGGCGGGCGTAGAGCCTTGTCTTATTGATGGCGCCGGCCATGGCAACATTCGTGATACCGGCTTTTCTGAAGGCTCCTATGAGTTTATTGAGTTGCCCCAGCTTCAGCAGATGAAACTCGTCAACATATTTTGCGAGGGCCTGGTCAGTCTCGCCCTCGAACCCCACTGCCAGCACGTTTACCGATGCTTTGCGCGCGGCATGAGCAAAAAGCAGTGGGAACTGCCCCCCTCCCGCAATAAGGCCAACACGGTTGAGCCTGTCTTCTCCCGACCCTCCCAGCGCGCCAACCGACATTATCTGGTGATCCCTCTTTTCGAGCTGTGTTCAACGAAATCGATCAGTCTTTCAGTCTCGTAAAATGATTCGACTTCATTGCGCGCCTTTTCAAGTGCATCTTTTATGGTTAGCCCTGAACGGAAGATTATGCGGTAGCATTTTTTCAAAGCGTTTATGGTTTCCTGTGAAAAACCATTCCGCTTCAAACCGATTATATTAGGTCCGAAAAGTTTTGCCCCCTCGGTCCCGGTTGCAAGCATGTATGGAGGAACATCCATCCGCACACCGGCCCTCCCCCCAAGACAACTGTACTCGCCGATCCTTACTAGTTGATGAATAGCTACAAGTCCTCCCAGTATAGCGCAATCGCCAACCTCGACATGGCCCCCAAGGGTTGCTGAATTGGCCATAATGATCTTGTTGCCTATGCGGCAATCATGAGCGATATGAACGTAGGACATCAGGTAGTTTGAGTCGCCTACACTTGTTATCCCGGCCGCTCGGTTCGATCCTCGATGTATGGTGCAGTTTTCGCGGATTATATTGTCGTCTCCGATAACGACCTGAGTGTCCTCATCCCGATAGGTTATGTCCTGGGGAGGAAATCCTATGGTTACAAACGGATATATCCTGTTCCTTTTTCCTATTGTGGTCCTTCCCTCGATTACTACGTGCGGCCCTACAACCGTTCCCGAACCAATCGTGACTTTTGGTCCTATAACGCTGTAAGCTTCTATTTCGGCATCCTCCGCCAGATCGGCCCCAGGGGAAATTATGGCGGTTGGGTGAATCTTCATTCAGTTTGTCTCCAATCTGCTTCCGAGGTAATGTGGATATTCTCAAAGCCAAGGGCCAGAATCAATCTATTGGGCCGCCACCGAATGATCAATGTCGATTGTTGCCATCAATTCGGCCTCGGTTGCAAGTTGATCGTCAACGAAGGCCTCTGCCTTCATTTTGAACAGACCACCCCTTTGCTTTAGAACCTTCAGTTTGAGGATGAGCTGATCACCGGGGACAACTTGCCTGCGAAAGCGGACCTTGTCGATTCCGATGAAAAGAATGGATCTGCCTTTATATTGAGGCGCGATCGTATAGGCGAGAATCCCGCCAGTTTGAGCCATCGCTTCAATTATGAGTACTCCCGGCATTATGGGCCGGTCGGGAAAATGGCCTTCGAAGAATGGCTCGTTTGCTGTAACATTCTTTATCCCCACAATCTCGTCGCCGGCAATTTCGATAATACGGTCAACGAGCAGAAACGGGTAGCGGTGCGGAAGGATGCTCTTAATCTCGTTTATGTCCATCATCGCTTTTTCAGTTCCTCCTCGATTTCTCGAACCTTCTCCCGGAGACGCTTCAATTCGTCCTTAAGTTTGGGAAGACGTCGAACATTGGCAACATTTTTCAACCATTCATTGTGCGGAACAGCCGGCGATCCCCCCACAACCTGCCCGGCTTCGACATTGCCGAGTATCCCGGCCTGAGCGCTGAACCTTGCACCGTCGCCTATCTTCAAGTGCCCGGCCACACCCACTTGGCCTCCCATGAGCACACGGTTACCTACGACACTGCTCCCGGAAATTCCAACCTGTGCAGCAAATGCGCTATCTTCCCCGATGATGACGTTGTGGGCAATCATCACCAGGTTGTCTAACTTCGCTCCGCGCTTTATCCATGTCCTGCCGAAAGTCGCCCGGTCTATAGTCGAGTTCGCACCAATTTCGACATCATCGTCGATCTGAACGATTCCCGTCTGAGGAATTTTGTAATGACGGCCAAGCTCATCCTGTGCAAAGCCGAACCCGTCGGTGCCGATAACCGCACCGCTGTTTATCGTTACACGATTCCCGAGTATGCACCTATCAAGGATCACAGCCCGAGGGTAAATTACGCAATCCTCACCTATGCAAACCCCCTGCCCTATGTAGCATCCAGCGCCTATTCTCGTGCGAGGACCGATGACGCAGTCTTCACCTATAAAGGCATAAGGACCAACGGCTATCTCGCCTTCTAATCGGGCTCCCGCAGCTATTATGGCGGTGGAATGTATTTCAGGCTCACCTCGACTAACTCGCATGAAAAGAGCAGCTATCTTGGCCAGGGCAAGATAAGGATTTTTGGCGATGAGAAGGTTTAGAGCGGGGTCTTCAAAGTCATCAGGTACAATAAACGCGGCGGCCTTGCATCCGGCAACAAGGTGTTGCAGCCGTCGATCTGCAACAAAGCTGAGCTGTTCTGATGATGCACTATCGAGAGGGCCAATTCCCGTCACTCTCAGTTCAGGGTTGCCTCTAATTTGCGCGCCCGCAATATCGGCGAGTTCACGGAGGGTATAGGAGTGGCTGGCGATATTGCTCAATTCGCATTCCATTAAAAAAATCGCACCTGTGCCTCACATCCCGGCAGACACATGGAATTGCCTCGTGTGTGGACCCGGCCGGCACAAATCCGTCGATTAGGCCCATTGCTGGGCTGCCAGGGCAGGTTATAAACCTGAAGAAAGATGGCGGGCTGTATTATCTCCCGCCATCTTTACAGGCTTTATTCCGCGCGAGCTACCATCCGATCATTTAGGGCTTGTTTTGTCCAACTCGGCTGCAACCCTTTTGGTAAGATCGTTTTTATCACTTGCGTAGGGCAAGCTGCCTTTCTCAAAGATGAAATCGTACTTGTCATCCTTGCCGATCTTCGAAAGTATTTCGGTTATCTTCTGGAACAATGGAGCCTTAACTTCCTGGGCCTGCTTGTTGTATTGCTGGCTCGACTCGCTTGCAAGCTTCTCAAGTTCCGCGGCCATGGTCTGGAGTTCAGCCTGCTTTTTGGTCTTGGTCTTATCGTCCATTACGTCTTTTTTCTTATCGTATTCTTCCTTGGCAGTCTTGAAGGTCTTTGCTTTCAGCTCAAAATCGCCGGAAAGCTTTTCCTGCTCTTTTTTAAGCTGCTCGACAACCCTTTTCCCCCAGGTGGACTGCAAGGCCACGCCGTTTATATCAACATAGCCTATCTTCAGGTCCGCCGCAAAAACACTTGAGCCGAAAAGAATACCTGTCGCCAACGCAACTGCACCAATAAACTTCTTCATCTGTCATACACTCCTTAAAAGAAAGCACCCGCCGAGAATTGCCATTGATAGGGATCATCACCAACTTGCCGATCCAGATTGTACCCTATTTCTATGCGGAGCGGTCCGAAAGGCGAGTTCCACCGGACACCCGCACCTACGTCGGTCCTGAATTTCGATACGTCGATCGATTCATTCTTGTCGAAGGCATTGCCTGCGTCAAAGAAAACGACCCCGCGTATGCCATACTTTTCCATTATCGGGAAAAGAACCTCGAAATTCGCAACCGCGTAATTGTAACCACCAACCACAACGGGGATACCGTTAACATACTGTTTGGGGCCGACCTGCCCAAACTGCCAGCCTCGAAGTGAATTTATGCCGCCAAGGAAATATTTTTCATAGATTGGCACGGTAGTCGAAGTTGTTTCCTGCAGGAAGCCCATTTCTCCACGGATATGGCCGATAAATATCCACCAAAGTGGATGATAAACACCAGCGTGGATTTCCTCCTTTATGTAATCGAAGTCGCTGCCGATGGCTCTGCTTGTAAATTCTCCTACAGCCCCAGCATAGGTACCTCTTGTCGGCAGAAAGGGATGGTCTGTGCTGTCACGTTCGACTCCGGCACCAATCGCGCTTTTAATTTCCCATCCAGTGAGATCCTGGCCAGGAAAGAGAGCCTGATAAGTAGTGGAAATCTCAGTGAGATGCGCTCGTTCGAAAACATAGTAGAGGTTGACCCGGCTGTACTGGCCAAAAGGAAATCCACTGCGAAGCCGGAAACCGTAGGCATCCTTTGTAAAATCATCGTACGCTCTCAACCAGTTGTAGACATCTATTCCAGCCGAAACCGGATAGCCGAATGCCCAGGGATCGGTAAAACTGAGCATGTATCGTTGAGCGGACTGCCCAAGATAGCCCTTGACGGCTATTGTCTGCCCCCTTCCAAACAGGTTCTTCTGCATGACCTGACCGCTCGTGAAAAGACCATCTTCCGAGGAATACCCGCCGCCAAGGCTTATCGAGCCGGTCAGTTTCTCCTTCACCTTTACATGAAGATTCATGATATCCAGCTGATCCGTATCGGTCGGAGTAATTTCCACGTCTTCGAAGTAATCGAGCTTCTTGAGCCTGGTGAGGCTTTCTTCAAGTTTTTTGGCATTGAAAAGAGAACCTTCCGCTATCCTCATTTCACGGCGGATTACATTGTCACGGGTCTTGGTGTTCCCGGTAATGAAAATCTTTCCAATATGAACTATATCTTTCTTGGTCACATGGAAGTTCACTTCAGTTGTGTGATCCTCCGGGTTCCGCTTTATCTGGGGATCGACATCAACCCTGGCGTAGCCTTCGTTCATGTATGCTTTCGTAACACTATCAATGTCCTTGCGCACCTTTTCCCGGCTGAAGAAACTCTTGGGTTTTATCTCCAGCTTCGTCATCAGCTTCTTTTCATAATTATCGAGCATGTCACCGCTGATTGTAACTGCAGTAACCTTGTACCTGGACCCTTCTTCAACGCCGATGCTGATGTAAAAGCCGTCTTTCCTAAGATCTATATCCGGCGAACTCACCTTTGCATCCATGTAGCCTTCGTCATGATAAAAAGCGGTGAGGCGGTCGATGTCTGTCTCGAGAATGTCTTTTTGAAGAATTCCGCGATCTGTGAAGTATGAGAGAAGGCTCTTTACCTTGGTCTGCATTACCCCGCGAAGCTTGCGCGAGGACATATTTTTATTACCCGCAAAGTTGATCTTCTTAATATATACTTTTTCATTTTCTTTTATGTCGAAAGAAACCACGGCCTTGCGGGGGTCCTTCGGAAACTCGATCTTTGAGTTCACCTGGGCATTGTAATAGCCCTTTTGCTGATAGAGTTTCTGAATTTTTTGCACATCCTCGCTGACTATGTTGCGCTGCAGCACGGTGTAAGCTTTAGTGGCGATGGCGGCAAGGATGTCCTTTTCCTTGATCTTCTTTTCGCCGCTTATCTTCACTTCCTGAACACTGGGGTTTTCCTGGACAACGAAAGTGAGGATCTTCCCAGTGGGAGTGTCGGTAACCTCAGCGTCAACTTTCTCGAAATAACCCATCTTGAAGATGGATCTTATATCCTCGCTCACTGTAGCAGGCCTGAGAATTTCGCCCTTCTTGCTTTTGACGTTTCCCTTTATAGCATCGGCTTCAATTCTATCGTTGCCCCTTATTTTAACATCGGCGATTACGCCTTTCGAGAGCACCTGAACGCTCATCTGCTGAACTATCTTCCCGACAGCCGAGGCAAGATTTTCAAAACCCTTTTCTTCAGCGAAAAGGATCGCCGACTTCTTTTTGCCGGAAGTGTCAACGAGCCTGCCATCGAGGCTTATGGAATTGCCTACCTGGTTGAAGCTGCCAAAAAGTACATACGCGGCTCCCAGTTTATTCCCTACCGAGCGTGCCTGCTCTTCCGAGCGAACAGCACCACCCGCTGATCTCTGGGCTTCCTGGGGATCGACCATTTTGATCCCCTCACTCGAGAGCGTTCGCGAAAAGACTTCATCAAGGGACTTCTGAACCTTGGCCGCATCCTGCTGTGCGTGAATCACGAAAGGCAGAACGGCTACCCTGACCGGCTGATCTTGTGCCCACCCTTGAAACGAGCCAGCCAGAATACAGACAGTAAAAAGCCAAACGAGTCCCCCAACTCTTCTCCACCCCACCATATTTTTTGCCCCCTCCGATGAAACCGCCCTTCTCCTATTTTCGTTTCAATACCATCTCTTACGGTCAGAGCCGGCATGAATACAACATCTAAACCCGAAATCGGAACGCCCCCCTATCCGGCCTAAAACCCGGAATCCACCCTTTAAACAGCACCCGATTTCTTCTGCAATTTCAAAGATGACTACCGGCAACTGCCCAGAACCCCGCTACGAGGTCCACAAAACTGACAATCGTTGCAGGGGTAAATTTGACAGCCGACACTTTTAAAAAATCCGTTCGGCCATCAAATAGCTTCAGCGGCTCTTCCTGTTGTGCCGATTCCTGCCTTCTAATACCACCTTCTGGACGCCCGCCCAACACAATTTTTGTAAAAACGGCATAGGCGCTCCCAGGCCTAGTTTGAGGTCGGTAGGCAGGAATTTGCGGGGCCGCGGTCCTCACGCAAAAGCCCGTCCTTGAGGCGAAGAACTCTGTGCATCATGGACGCAAGTTCTTGATTATGAGTGACAATCACCATGGTGAGACCGAGCTCTTCATTCAAAGAAACAAGCAATTCATGAAGTGTTCGCCCGGTACGGCTGTCCAGGTTCCCGCTCGGCTCGTCGGCCAGAAAGAGCCTGGGGCGAAGCAGCAGTGCCCTCGCAACGGCAACCCGCTGTTGCTCGCCTCCGGAAAGTTGGCCTATTCTGTGGCTCAGTCGTCCGGAAAGTCCGAGTCGCTCCAAAAGTTCAAGCGCTTTATCCCTGGCCTCTGCTTTGGGCAGGCCGGAAATCAGCCCAGGCATCATAACGTTTTCAAGGGCGTTAAATTCCGGAAGCAGGTAGTGGAATTGGAACACGAAGCCGATGTTCTTGTTGCGAAAAGTTGCCAGTTCCCGCTCAGCCCACAAAAAAACATCCTGGCCGCCGTAAAGGACCTTGCCGCCGGTGGGCCTCTCGAGTGTCCCAAGTATATTGAGAAGCGTGGATTTTCCTGCCCCGGATGCACCAACTATCGAGATCCGCTCCCCAGTGCGAATTACAAGTTCGAGATTTTTGAAAAGCTCTATTGCATTCGGGCCGTTTCCGAAAATTTTTGTGAGTCCAAGCGTGTGGACCTCTACCGATTGTCTCTCACTCATAGCGCAACGCTTCCGCCGGATCGAGTCCGGAAGCCTTACGCGACGGATAAATCGTTGCCACCAGGCTGATTAGAATTGCGAAGAATACGATAGCAAGCAAATCAAGTGCTTCAATTTTGACCGGAAGCTGCGAGATATGATACACGCCAGGCGGAAGATCCAATTTGTACTGCCGGACAAAGGCGCACAAGCAAAACCCGCCGATTACACCAAGTAGTGTTCCCGTTATGCCGATTAGAAATCCTTCGAGAACAAAAATCTTCCTTATGCTTGCGGTAGTCGCCCCCATCGCTTTAAGTATCGCGATATCGCGCCCCTTCTCCATAACGAGCATTATGAGCGAGCTGACAATATTGAAGGCCGCAACAAGGATTATCAGCGTCAGTATTACGAACATGACGAATTTTTCCAGCTTGAGGGCCGAAAAAAAGCTGCTGTTCATCTGAATCCAGTCCCGAACATAATAGGGTGTGCCAAGGCGCTTCCTTAAATTCTCGGCGACCTGTTGCGCTGCGTATATGTCTTTGATCTTTACTTCGATTCCGGTAACCGCATCCCCGATCCCGAGGAATTGCTGCGCCGCGGCAACGTCCACATAACCGAGAGTACTGTCGTATTCATACATACCAGATTGCATGATCCCGACCACGTGGAACAGCTTGCTTTTCGGCACCTGCCCCATCGGGGTAAGGCGCCCGGCGGGCGATATTATCGTCACCCATTCGCCCGTTGTGTGGATACCGAGATTATTTGCAAGCTCCACTCCTAGGATGATCCCAGGATAGCTTGGGCCTCCTCTCTCCTGCTGCTGCTCGGAAACAAGGTCCGCAAGGTTGCCCCGGATCAGGCTCTCCTCGACCTTTATCACCTTGGATGCTGTCAGGGGGTCAATCCCACGAACAATCGCCCCCGATACGCTTCTTCCGGAGGTTATCATCACCTGGGCGTAAATGTAGGGTGTCGATCCGATCACTTCCGGATCTTTTTGGACCTCGTTCATCACTTCCTTATAGTTCGAGATCACACCACCATAATTACCGATATTGACGTGGGAAGTGACCCCTAGAATGCGATTGCGAAGGTCCTCGTGAAACCCGTTCATGACCGCCAGCACGACGATGAGCGCAGTAACGCCCACAGCCACACCGGCCACCGAGATGAGGGTGATAAGCGATACAAACGTCTGTCTGCGCTTCGCAAGCAGATAACGAATGCTTATGAAAAACTCATATCCGAAATTCATTGAGTCTTCTTTTCCGGTCTCATATGCGGAAACAGGATCACGTCGCGAATGGAAGGAGAATCGGTAAAAAGCATCACCAGCCGGTCAATCCCAATTCCCTCTCCGGCCGCCGGAGGCATCCCGTACTCAAGTGCGCGGATATAGTCCTCGTCCATCTGGTGGGCCTCTTCGTCTCCGGCCCGGCGCGCTTCCAGTTGCCCCAGGAATCTTTCACGCTGATCCCGCGGATCGTTTAGTTCCGAGAAAGCGTTGGCCATCTCGCGCGCAGCTATAAAAAGCTCGAAGCGGTCCACAAAATCCGGTTTACCTTCTGTTTTCCTGGAAAGTGGCGAGACTTCGAGCGGATATTGATAGATGAAGGTCGGCTGGATCAGCCGAGGTTCGACAACTTCGTCGAAAATTTTGGTAAGCAGCTTGCCGTGGCCCTCGAATTTTTCGATTCCGATTCCAAGAGACCTTGCGACGGCAACCGCCTCGTCAAAGTTCTCGACTGCCCCCTCGGGAATGTCGCCGATCTTTACAAGCGACTCGGCCAATGTGAACCGAGCCCAGGAGGGCGAGAGGTCGATGACCTGGCCCTGGTACTCCAGCCGCATCTGCCCTTCATTGACATCACGAGCGACCTTCGCAAAAATCTCCTCTGTCAGGTCCATCAAGTCTTTATAGGTGGCGTAGGCCTGATAAAATTCGAGCATAGTGAATTCGGGATTATGCTGAGTCGATATCCCCTCATTACGGAAATTGCGGTTCAACTCGAATACACGCTCGAATCCACCGACAAGCAATCTTTTCAGGTAAAGCTCGGGAGCTATTCGAAGAAAGAGATCCATATCCAGCGCATTATGATGCGTCTTGAACGGCTTTGCCGTAGCGCCGCCGGCAATGGGCTGCATCATTGGCGTTTCCACTTCCAGAAAGCCCCGTCCCGTGAGCAACTCACGGATCGACTGAACTATTGCCGCCCTTTTCCGGAAAGTCTCCCGCACCTGCTCATTAACAATGAGATCCACATAACGCTGCCGATATCGCAGTTCGATATCCTTGAGGCCGTGATACTTTTCGGGAAGGGGCCGCAGGTTCTTGGTCAGCAAAACGAACTCATTTACCTGCACGGTCAGCTCGTTTGTCTTGGTCCGGAAAAGCCTTCCCGTTACACGGATTATGTCTCCGATATCGAGCTTTTTGGCGAGTTCGTAGCTCTGTTCGCCTATCAGGTTTTTTTGCAGGTAGATCTGTATCTTTCCATCGGAATCGGACAGATGCATGAAAGTGGATTTGCCGAATGAACGAATGGCAAGGACCCGCCCGGCAACAGTATAAACCTGCTGCTCCGCTTCAAGCTCTTCGCCCGTCTTATCCCCGGCCGGTCCAACCAGATCATTTATCCTGTGCGGGACCGAATAGCCGTTAGGGTAAAGCGCAACATCCCGGCTCTCAATTTCGACCGCCTTCTCCAGGCGCTCCCGCGTCACGGCATTTAAGTCTTCCATAGTATCTAGTGAAACCTTCCCCATGATGTGTGTAGGGCAAAAGGAAATCCCCGCGGACGTTCCGACCCGTCCTCAAAATTCTATTCCCCTGCTGATTTCCGATTTACACCGGCGGTACGCCAAGACGACGAAAGTTAGATTATTTGCTCACTCGCGTCAAGTAGGTTGTCTGCCGTCACTACCCCCTGCTACTGGGCTCGGATCGGTCACGCGCCCTGCTCTTAAGGATCTTCGAGGCGCTGAATGCAATTATCAAAATCCCCAGAATCAGGAGCACCCAGTCCTGGTCACCAATCAATTTCATAACTCCATATCCAAAAATGACAAGCCCCGCGATCAAACTAAGCCACTGTGTGGTACGGTTCATGCCCAAAGACCTCCCCAGCAGATTGCGGCATTCACAATGAGGTTTTTCACCTTGAAAATAGATATACACGAGATCCTTTTACAATCGCAAACTAACCGCTTTGCCTGTCGAAAAGCAAACAAAAGAGTGGTTCCCGTTGTTTAAACCAGTCGGCATGAGTACTTCCCGAGCCTGTGCCTGCAAACATTTGCGGTATGAGCGCCGAAAGAGTATTGACATCCGGAGCAAAAGATCACTATTTAGGACCGTGCGCGCCTGTAGCTCAGCTGGATAGAGCAACGGACTTCTAATCCGTAGGTCAGGGGTTCGAATCCCTTCAGGCGTATCAATAGGCCCTGATTTTTCAGGGCTTTTTTTATTTCTATGGGGGTTTGGCTTAGATGACAGCTTAGTGGCATCCGCGGGATGCTGGAGGGTCTAAACCCCGGTCCGCATTGCATTATCAGGGGTGACGAGGGGGAAAGCTGGGAGATGGTCAGGAAATGGCAATCTGATGAATTTCTGATACAGTGTCATCCAAGGTGCTCTGTGTATCATCCACGAGGACTGCTATGTGTGTGGTAACACAGGGAAAAAATAAGGGAAGGGTTTGCCCCTTCCCGATGCCAGGGCAGTCACAAGGTCCACCTTCCTTGCCAGAAGGAAACCCGCAGTTCGCCCTCGCTCTCCCTTCATAGAATCTACTGATCAGTCCCGCCATACTCATATAGGTGTGTGTTGGATGTTTCCGGCCCTAGCTTCAGGCCCCAGCTTCGGAAGAGGAGGCGTCGTAAAACGTTCTTTTTGTCCGTCATGGCCGAATGGTGTGCCTTTTCCTTTGCTGTTAGATAGCTATCCGGCTCCTTTTGCTCCTCAATTTCCAGGCGCCGGGTTTCCCCATTAAGAACAATGCTGTATCTGCCCATGTAGTACAACAGGTACATGGCGAAAAGGTTATCGTAATCCTCATAGCTGCCCTGATTTTCCAG
Source organism: Desulfarculales bacterium UBA702 (assembly GCA_002298165.1). Classification (GTDB taxonomy): domain Bacteria; phylum Desulfobacterota; class Syntrophobacteria; order Syntrophobacterales; family Syntrophobacteraceae; genus SbD1. The sequence continues at coordinate 20,525 of DBMI01000064.1, read as the reverse complement.
GTAGTCGAGGGACAGCACGGATGGAAAGCGGTTAGGCAGGTCCTTAAACATCCTCCCGGTACCATCCAGCGTGTCAACGTAAGTTGATTCGGTCCACTTCTTGTACAGCACTACGTCGAAGGCGCAATTTCGAGCGGCCAGGCACGTGATCAGTTGAAGGGCCATTTCGGTCGGCAGGTTTGCTTTACTGATTTTAACCGGGTTAAGTTTTGACAACCGGCTGGTATCCTTAACCGGTAGATCGTTGAACCTTGCACCATGCTTGAATGCCAGGCCAAGGGTCTTTGCACAGTTGAGATCCTTATATCCGTAAACAATAGGTGCATTGTAGTAGTCGGTTTTCTTCCTGCGTGCATGAAAATCGGAATTTAGCCGGTTAAAGAAGACCCGCAGCCCGTCTTTTATCTCCTGCTGCACACCGCTTACCCTTATGCCGATAATTGATCGTTTGTAAATCTCGCCCATATCCAGGCCAAAGGATGCGTTGGGCCCCAGTGATGAGGATGTTCTGAAGAGGTACTCGCTTTTGGGAACAATGACGATCAGATTTTCGGTGTAATGGTTCTTTTCGTGCTTCGGATCGAGATCGGCATAGAAATTCGCCGAGTAGACCATCTCATCAGTCGAAACACTATCCCTGATAGCCAGCGCAACGTGGCCCGCAGACCCCCCTTTTGAGGTGCCACAACTGAGCAGGATCTCGAGGTCATAACTGTGCTGCCTTAGAAGCTCATTAATTTCAGTGATGTTTTCAATGTCCGGCCCGCCTTTATGGCCAAACGGTTCCGCGCCACAGGCAGCCGGCAGAAGAATGCTCAGCAGGCAAATTATGGACACCACTGGAGTTGATTTTCGATAATTTCTTCCGGGAAACACGGCATGCCTCCCTCGTCCTGGTCTAACGCTCAATGTTCCGGATAGTGAGCCGGCGGATCCTTCAGCGGAGATCCAGTAAATCTGATCGCGTGGATCAAGCTAATGCCAAGTCCAGTAATTCACTTTACCCAAAATTTCAGGCAACCTGCAAGGGCTCCAGTTGACAACTGAGCATGCTTCCCTCGACTGTCCAGTAAACACACCAATCTCCACCTTACTCGGACACGAGGACCAGGCAAGTAACATCACCTATGTTACAGTAACGGCTTTGGGAGTTGTTCGGCAGGGGACCCAATTTTCGAGGTATGCCAAATCCAATGGCCACCGGTAGAGGACCCTCTGCTCATTTTTACACAAAAAGATCTTCGGTAGTAAACCGGATCCTCCAGGATACTGTTAACCCCCGCCTGAGTGCTCCTGCCGCATTCAAGGTATCTCTCCCGCGCATCGCAAAAAGCCCATTCCCGTTTGCCGGGAATAGGCTTTTAGAGATCCACTCGGTTTTCGACTTTCAACAGCCTCTTTAGATGGTATACCCCACTTCTCCGTGAAGTTCGCGGTCAAGGCCGAGGGTTTCGGTTTCTTCGTCAACTCGCAGGCCAATAGTTTTGTCCAGAACGGTTGCGATAATCCAGGTAAGTATAAGTCCGTAAATAGCCGTTGCCCCAACTCCGACAACTTGCTTCAGGAGCTGCTCGGGGTTTCCGTAGATGAGGCCAGCACCACCTATGGATGCGAAAATGCCCGTGCAGATCGCTCCAAACGAGCCGCCAATGCCGTGCACGCCGACCACATCCAGCGAATCGTCAAAGCCGAGTTTTAGCTTGATGCGCACGCCATAGTAGCAGATTACCCCGCCTGCGAGGCCCATTACGAGTGCCCAGGACGGAGTTACAAAGCCCGCGGCAGGGGTTATCACGACCAGGCCGGCAACAAGTCCGGATGCAATGCCGAGGGCGCTTGGTTTACCATGGAATATCCATTCCATCATCATCCACGAAAAGGCCGCGGCAGCCGATGCGGTCATGGTGGTGGAAAATGCCAGTCCGGCAATTCCGTCCGCCTTGAGGGCGCTGCCGGAATTGAATCCGAACCAGCCAAACCACAGAAGCCCGGCTCCGAGAAGGGTCATTGTCAAATTGTGAGGTATGAATGCTTCAGATGGGTAACCCTTGCGTTTCCCAAGTTTCAACGCCATCACCAATGCTGAGATACCTGATAAGAGGTGTACGACAGTGCCTCCGGCAAAATCGAGCGCACCGTATTTCTGAAGCCAGCCGTTTCCCCAAACCCAGTGGGCCACGGGATCGTACACAAGGGTTGCCCAAAGTATCAGGAAGATAACATAGGAGCTGAACTTCATCCTTTCCGCGATTGACCCGCTGATAAGGGCCGGCGTAATGATCGCAAACATACCCTGGAACCACATGTAAACGTAGGCGGGAATGGTACCGTTAAGCGTTTCCGGGGTCATATCGAGGAGCAGGAAAGACTTGAGGTCGCCGACAAAATTGTTGCCGGCTCCGAACGAGAGGGTATAGCCCAAAATCATCCACTGCACGCCGATTACCCCAAGAGCCACAAAAGAGTGCATGCAGGTGCTGAGAACGTTTTTCTTACGAACCATGCCGGCATAAAAGAAGGCAAGTCCGGGGGTCATCAGCATGACCAGCGCGGTTGAGGCAAGTACCCATGCAGTATCCCCGGAATTGAGCACCGCGGGTGCGGCATCTTCGGCAAAGGCGCTGCAGATCGGCAGAGCGGCGAAAATCAGCAGGGCGAGCATTCCCGAAGAAATGAGCAGCTTTTCCCTAAATAGAAATTTTACGTAATCTCGCATTGAAAAGGCCATCAAGGTCTCCTTCATATTCAGCGAAAAGGCTATAGTGCCTCCCCACCGGTCTCCTTTGTACGAATCCGCACTACATCGTCAATTTTTGATAAAAAGATCTTTCCATCCCCGATTTTTCCCGTATAGGCAGCCTTTTGGATTGCATCCACGGCTTTTTCGGCAAGTTCGTCCGAAACCACTGTCATTATCATTAGCTTAGGTACGAAATTGACGGTGTACTCGGCCCCCCTGTAGAGTTCCACGTGCCCTTTTTGCCTTCCGAAACCCTTCACTTCGCTAACGGTCATTCCCAAAATCCCGATCGAGGTGAGCGCTTCCTGTACCTCAGTGAGCCTGAATGGCTTTATTACTGCTTCTATTTTTGTCATTTTAAATTCCCTCCGCCTTCGTCTGGAGTGTAAGGATGCTCCCCCCCTGCCACTCTTTTTTTGATCAAATTTCATACACTTAATAAGCGATTCGATCATTTAGTCCAAAGGCCGTGCCAAACCAGCGCCAGCGCAGCGGGTGAATCTTTAACCTACTGATTTATAAGTTGTTTTCACGGAGTGCGGCAAATTTGGCAGAGAATGTCAACAGGACTAAAAAAGACAACTTTGTGGTACACCCGGTATTTCGGCGCAACAATAATACAATTTTGTTACATCCTGGAGGGCTGACTAGCGACAAAGAGAGGAATGCTATTTTTGTTTAGACGTTATTTCTAGAGCAAATTGAAATACTTGCCCAGGAAAATCAAAAATGCGCCAAGGGCTATTCGGTAAGATACAAAAAGGAAAGTAGTATGCGTGCGGAGAAATTTCAGCAGGAAGGCTATTGCGGCAATGCCGCTAATCGCCGAGGCGGCCGTTGCCGTACAAAGGAGGACCATATCGTGGGACCCCATATATCCCAGACTTTCTTTGAACTCGAGCAGGCCACTGGCGAACACGGCAGGCATGCTCAGCAGAAACGAGAATCTGGCGGCGCTCTCACGGGTCATTCCCAGAAAAAGCCCGGCCGATATCGTCGTTCCCGAGCGGGAGGCACCAGGAATAAGGGCACATGCCTGGGCACACCCTATTAGCAGGGCATCGGAAAGTGATATCCTTCCGATGTCTTTCTTAAAGCGCCCCGTAAGTTCGGCGACCCCCAGAATAATCCCCATGGCGATCAGCATAGCGGCGATAACGCTGAGGTCTTTTGTCAGGTGGCCCTGGATGGCCTTTTTGAACGCAAGTCCTATAACGGCAACAGGAACAGAGCCAATGATTACGAACCACCCGAGTTTTGCCTGGGTGCTCTGGTTCCTGAGTCGGGTCCTGGAAACTAGATTTTCCCCGATGAATGCGCTTACAATTTCAACCACATCGCGAAAAAAATAGACAAGCACGGCAAGAAGGGTTCCGAGCTGGATAACGGCAATGAAGGCCGTCCAATACTCCGGATGGTTCGGGTCAACCAGCCCCAGCCACTTTCCGGCAATAGTAAGATGCGCTGTACTGCTGATGGGCAAAAACTCGGTCAGGCCCTGCAGGATACCCAGAAAAACCGCTTCTAAAATTCCCATTTTTCTTCCTTAAGCGGGATTAAGTGGCAGGTACATATCTTTCCGCCATACTTTTTTCAATGATTATTTGGAATAACAGATACCGTGTTGTTTCACGAAAAAGGCGGATAGGCAATACGCCATTCCGCCTTATTCAAAGTTCTTCTTTGGGGTATCGTTTTTTGCGGCTATGCGGCACTTCCGGCCGTGAGTGACGCAAGAAGGCAGGCTTCGATGAAGTCGTCGAGATCGCCGTCCAGTACTGCTTCAACATTACCCTTCTCTACGTTTGTCCTGTGGTCCTTTATCAGACGGTAAGGCTGCAGGACGTATGAGCGGATCTGGTTTCCCCAGGCGATTTCATCCAGGTTATCATGCGTTTCCTGCAACTTTGCCTGCTGCGCCCTTCTTTCCCTCTCGTAGAGCCTTGCCTTTAGTATCTTCAGTGCAATATCGCGGTTTCTGTGCTGAGACTTTTCATTCTGGCACTGCACGACGATTCCGGTGGGAATGTGGGTAATCCGGACCGCTGAACTGGTCTTGTTTACGTGCTGTCCACCGGATCCGCTTGCACGGAAGGTGTCGACACGAAGGTCCGACTGTTTTACGTCAATCTCGATTTTCTCGTCTATCTCCGGAAAAACGAGTACAGCGGCAAAGGAAGTGTGACGGCGCCCACTGGCATCGAAAGGGGAGATGCGAACCAGCCGGTGAACACCCGATTCAGCCTTCAGCATGCCGTGTGCGTAAGATCCCCCGACCGTGAAGGTTACACTCTTTATTCCGGCTTCCTCGCCTTCGAGCATGTCAACCATGTCTACCTTAAAGTTCTTCCTTTCGCACCATCTCAAGTACATCCTGAGCAGCATTTCCGCCCAGTCCTGGGCCTCCGTGCCGCCGGCCCCCGCGTTGATGCTCACAATTGCATTCTTATTGTCGTTTTCATCGCTAAGCATCTGCCGCAGTTCAAGTTCGCGGTATTTTTTCTGAAGTCCCCTGAGGTGGGACTGGACTTCAGTCAGGTTCTGCTCGTCCTGCTCCTCGACCGCCATTTCAAAGAGGAGTTCATTATCCTGCATCTCGGATTCGAGGGATTTCCAGGTCTGGATAATTTCGTTTAGATCGGAGCGCTCCTTGAGGATATCGCGGCCTGCTTCCGGGTTATCCCAAAAACCGGGTTTTTCCATCAGCTTTTCGAGTTCGGCAGAACGGGTTTGTTTGCCTTTTATGTCAAAGATAGCCCCCGAGGGTCTGGAATCGTTGGGAAAGCTCTTTCAAGGAATTTCGCAGTTCAGCGGTATCTATGTTCATTTTCTATTCCTCCCAGCATCTTGGATATATGAAAATATAAGGGCCGAAACCGTCATGAAAATGCAAAACCAGGCGAAAATGTCACCGAACCTGGCATAAAGTGTAATACTGCGCATCGGGCGCACGGCGAAGGTCAAGAAGCCCTCTTTGTCCCATTCGATACGGCCAAGTTCAGCGCCGGTTGCATCGAAGGCCGCGCTGATACCGGTGTTTGCCGCTCGCACAATCGGCACCCTAAACTCGATTGCCCTCCAGCGCGAGATATCGAGGTGCTGATAGGGCCCACCAGTGTTTCCGTACCAGCCGTCGTTTGTCAGGTTCATCAGCATCTGGGCCCCCCTGAGGACTCTCTCCCTCGAAAGCTGAGGAAAGATTACCTCATAGCACACCAGCACACCCATTGCGTTACCATTCAGATAGAGCGGGCCTGACTGCTTGCCAGGGACGTATTGCATCTCGCCCGGAACGATTTTGTGCACGAAAAAGAGAAGGTCCGAAAAAGGGACATACTCACCAAAAGGGACAAGGTGCTGCTTGGCATAAGATCCCCTGAAATTGAGGTTCTCATCGACAAGGTAGCCCTGGTTCAGCAGCGAGCGGCTCGTTCCGGCCCGCGAAATACCGATGGTCCCCATGAGAACCGGTTTGCCGGCATCCCTGATTATGTCATTTACAAACGGGGTGTATCTGTCGTCGATTCCGTACAGGAAAGGCATAGCGGATTCAGGCCAGAATAGCATATCCGTTGAAGGATCGTCCTTTACCGCATCAAGCGAGAGCTGCCTGTAGATTTTCAAAGTCCTATCAAGAAAACTCGGGTCCCACTTAAGGCTCTGCTCAATATTGCCCTGAATGATTGATACTTTGAATGGCGGAACCGCCGACTGTTCAGTTTTAACCACATCCAACCGCCAGGAGCCATAAGCGACTGCTGCAAGAATGCCCACAGCCAGCAAAGAAGCACCTGTTTTCCTGAAGTGACCCCGTATGAGGCCGAAGATTACCGTATTTCCAAAAGCTACCAGCCAACTCACTCCATAGGCCCCGGTTATATCGGCAAACTGCACCAGCCGGCTTACCGGGGGTTGAGTGTAGGCCATAAGAGTCCATGGAAACCCTGAAAATGGCGCGTATGTCAGCCCGAACTCGAGGGCGACCCAGACGAAGGGCAAAACAAAAACGAGGAGTGCGGGGTGATTTTCCCATTTCCGAGCGATCAGCGCAAAAAGGGCATGAAACGGGGCGAGAATTGCGGCCAGCAAGATCAAGATTAAAAGAGCCAGGATAAAATTTACACCACCGTAATAATAGACCGCATGCCAGATCCAGAGAAGTGCGGTCGAATAATGTGCAAGCCCGCAAACGTATCCCAGGAAAAAAGCCTGCTTGCCGGTTTTCCCCCGAATAGCGAAAAGCAGCGGTATTAGCGCAATCCACGCAAGGAAATGCAACTCCGGTTTTGGAAACCCGGCCGTCAGCAGCAGACCGCTAACAATTGAAAGAAACAGGGCTTTTCTCAATCAAAGTCTTCCTACGGGTGACGCAACGATGACACCAACCCAAGGCCGCACAGCAGCGTTTGGATAGTCGTCGCGAAAATCTCACGCAATTTAATTTACAAGGATGGACCAGGCTAGGATAGTCAGAGATGGGCGCTCAACGCAAGTCTCTCCTGATGGACTATGCTTGACTTCCTTGTTCACTGGAAGGTCTTTGTTCCTCCGGTCCGAGCTTTCGGATGCGCACCCGGTCGATCTTTCGACTGGTCGCCGATTCGATCAATATTTCAAGTCCATCAAAGGAAAGCTTCTCTCCCACATCGGGGACCTTGCCGAGAAGACTGATAATGAAGCCGCCTACGGATTCGAAATCCCCTTCCGGAAAGTTGACGTCGAGAAAATCGCCCAATTTTTCGATATCCAGGCGTGCGCTGACGGTAATCGATCCGTCGTCGTGCTCGATGATAAGCTTCTCCTCGGCATCGTATTCGTCCATTACCTCGCCGATTATTTCTTCGATGATATCCTCGAGCGTCAGTATCCCGGCCGTTCCTCCATATTCATCGATAACCACAGCCATGTGCGATTTGTTGTCCCGAAGGTCCTGCAGGACTTCGCTGATTTTTTTGGTTTCGGGTATAAAGTAGGGAGGCCGCACCATTTCGCGGATCTCGACGTCGCTTGTTCCCCAGAATGGCAACAAGTCTTTGGCGTGCAGGGTTCCTATTATATTATCGATGTTGTCCTGGTAGATGGGTATCCGGGAATGACCGCTCTGCACGATAATCTGGATTATATCGGTAATGTCGGTATCAGAGGCTGAACAAACCGTGTCGGTCCGGGGCACCATGATTTCCCTGGCAATTGTGTCTCGGAAGGAGAAAATCCCCTGGATCATTTCCCCTTCGTCCTCGGAGATCAGCCCTTGCTGTTCCCCTTCATCGATTAATTTTTGTATCTCTTTTTCGACATCGTCGGTGTCTTCGACACCAGCCAGGCGGCGGAAGCACATTCGGAGCCAATTTTGTATCCCTTTGGCTGATTGCTCTTCCAATTTTCGTTCACTTTCTTTCGCAAGGGTTAACGGCACTCAAAGATCAAAAAATCGTGCGCTATCGCAATTTTACCTTTAACAGGTCAGATTAACAAGCGGATCAGGCCTTGTCGTTGAAAATGTAGGAGAGCAGCTTGTATAGTAGTCTTGCGGCAAAGAACTCGGATGGAGGATTTTGCGGTACGGGAAGAAGCTCCATTATATCGAAACCAACCACATTAGACCGTTTGATAACCTCTTTGAGCATCCCGAGGGTTTCGTACCAGCCAAGACCGCCGGGCTCCGGGGTCCCCACGGCCGGCATTATCGACGGATCGAAAGCGTCCAGGTCTATAGTGATATAAACATCCCTTCCCTCGATCTTTCCCGCAATACTCTTCCACAGCTCCGGATTGCCGTGCAGCTTGTGCGCAAAAAAACAGGGGATGCGCTGTTCCTCTATAAAATAAAACTCTTCTTTGGTGAGCGACCGGATTCCCACCTGAACAAGCGATGCATGCCTGAGCGCAAGACGCATTGCGCAGGCATTGCTGTACGCGCTTCCCTGGTATTCTTCCCTCAGATCGGAATGGGCATCGAGATGCAGTATCATGAGGTTGCTGTATCTGGCGGCGAGTGCCTCAACCATGCCAACGGACAACAAATGTTCTCCGCCAAGCAGGACGGGCAGTTTGCCTTTTTCGATCACGAATTCGCAGGCCTCTCGCACCTGCCTCACCATTTCCATTGGAGAAAAAACATTGACCGGAAGCTCATCGAGGGTAAATACCCCTGCCCTATACACCTCGGTGCAAGTTTCCTCGTCAAAGAACTCGAGTTCCCGCGAGGCTGCAAGAATAGCTCTTGGCCCTTCCCTGGTTCCGGCCCTGAAAGTTGTCGTCCCGTCATACGGCGCCGGAATTAGTACGGCACGAGCAGATTCAAAATCACTCTCCGACGAACTCAATCCCAAAAATGAGCAATGGGGCCCCAGATTCCCTAAGGACCCGGACCCCACCTTTTTTGTATCACTCATAGCCAGTCTTCTATCTCGATCTCTGCTTCAGCATGCGGTCCATCCGGACCACCTGCGCCGATTCCTTTATCGTGTTCGGAAACTCCTGGCCACGATCAAGGACCTTGATATCGAATTTCTGAACCTTGAAATACATCTTGATTGTCTCGACCGCCACATCTGTATCAAAGGGCTTGCAAGAAAACATATCGATGCTCAGGTACTGCTTTTCCGGAAATGTATGAATGCTGATATGGCTCTCAGCAATCAGCACGAAACCAGATACCCCCCAGTCCTCGGGTACTGCACCCGAATACCGGAAAACGTAGGGCGGCATAATTTTGGTCATTTCCATCTGGGAAGGATAGTTGTCGAGGAAATTATAGATGAGATTGATGTCTTCGAGAGCGGTTCGCTCGCACCCGTAACCATCCAAGATCAGATGGACCCCAAAACCGAATTCAGGTTTGCCCATGGCAGTCACCTCCCGTGCCGAGGAATCGTCCTCTGTGCGTATTACAAAATTTAGCGCCGCCCGATCTGCGGAAGATGCTACCGTGAGACTTTCTGAAAACTCCGCTGGGCAGGGACGTTTTCAGCCATCTTGTGGATGTCTCACTGTCGATACTTCAGGGCGGACTTAATGCCACAACATAAAGTGGCCTCGCTAACAGGGTAACCAAAAAAAATCACCAGCTAATCTGCTCCAGACCTTTGAAACCAAAACAGATTTTCGGGTGATGCCATTGCCAATGTTCAACGATTTTCGCTGCTTACCGCAGGATTACCAACCCCTGCAGTCAGCCCTATATAAAGTACCCTTAGGGGAGTGTCAAGATTATTTTTCCCCTTGTTTCTCAGCGGTCTCAAAATCTTCAGTGAGGATAAAAGGTTGGTATTTTAGCCGGTAGTAAATATAAGCACAGAGTCGACGGATTTCTAGCAGGAAAATTCGTCGATAACGACCTTGTTGCGCCCGCAATCCTTCTTAGCCCTGTAAAGTGCTCCGTCAGAGCGCAGAATCATGTCCTGTATGTCCTGCTCGATAGTTCCGGATCGTTCCAGAAAACGCGCGACGCCGATGGAGAGCGTGGTGGGGGAAAGTTCGAGCCGGCTATACTTTTCCCTGATCCGCTCGGCTACCATGAGAACCTGCTCATTGGGCAAATGAGGCAAGAGCAAGACGAATTCGTCTCCGCCGTAGCGAAAGGCGGCATCAACTTCATCGCGGATAGAATTTATGAGCAGCTTTGCCGTTTCTACAAGGAGCGCGTCGCCAGCCTGATGGCCGTTCAGGTCATTGTATTCTTTGAAATGATCTACATCGAGGAAAAACATAAAAAGGGAATGCTGATACCTGACCGCGCGTATAGCTTCTTTTCGGGCGATGTCCTGAAAGCAGCGTCGGTTAGAAAGCCCTGTGAGAGGATCCCGCACCGCAAGCTTTTCCAACTCAACCCGAAGGTGCCTCTCTCGTACGACGCGATTCAGCTTTGCTTCCAACTCATTAAGAGTGAAAGGCTTTGTTATAAAGTCGGCCGCACCCGCAGAAACCACGTCGGTATATTTATATTTCATTATGTGGCCGGTTATGGCTATTATATCCAGGTCAGGATGATTACCGATAATGAATTTGATGAGTTCCATGCCGTCCATTCGAGGCATGTCCATGTCGGTAATTACCAGATTGAATCGGCTGTTCTTTATCTTTTCGACTGCTTCGAAGCCGTCGGCTGCACATTCAACGCTGTGCCCATGGGAGATCAGGGAATCAGAGAGAATCTCACAAACCTGAGGCTCGTCGTCCACGACGAGAATTGTCTGGGGGGTAAAATTATTTTGAGCTTCGCCTTTCATTTCGCCTCTTTACAGAATATTTTTACTTCTCAATCCGGATATGATCGGCATCCAAACCTTTGGGTTGCAACCAGATCATCCTGGTGAATTAAAGAGGGTCGTGTTGGCCATCCAGGGTGATGTTCCCCTGGCCATATACACTAGAGCAACCCCGCCGGTTTGACAAACTTTTTCTTTCCCTGAAATCGGACGATTTCACCTCGACCATGAGCATTGGAGGTACAAAAGTGCGCAACGTCGCAATAATTTATAAGCGCGTGCGGCCAGAGGCAGCCGCTCTCGCAAAAAGCCTCAAGGAATGGTTTGAAAAGCGCAACGTCATCGTGTTCTGCCGTGAAAACATAGGCGACTCCGGCGTGAGCTGCAACTATCAGAAAATTGAAATTCCAAAAGAAGTCGAAGCGGTGGTAGTAATAGGCGGAGACGGCACTTTTCTCAGCGTGGCCCGTTTTATTGAAAACCGCCCCACACCCATCATAGGGATAAATTTGGGCGGACTGGGATTTCTAACTGAAATCAGCGCCGATTCCTGTCTCGTCGAAATGTCTAAAATCCTCGAAGGCGATTATGAAATCGAAGAACGCATGCGCCTAAGAGTCACCGTCAGGCGCGATGGCAGAGAAACCTTCAGCCATATCGTCCTTAATGATGCAGTAATAAATAAGGGCGCACTGGCACGAATTATCGACCTGGAAACCAGTATCGACGGTAATTTCCTTACCCATTACCGGGGCGATGGCCTCATAATAGCCACACCTACAGGATCGACCGCATACAATATCTCCGCAGGGGGTCCAATAGTGTTCCCGGCAGCCCAGGCAGTGATTCTAACTCCGATCTGCCCCTTCACTCTGACCAACAGACCCATTATTTTCCCATCACACGTTACTATTCAAGTAAAACTTTCAGAGCCCGCGTCCGACGTCACCTTGACCTGTGATGGGCAGGTGGGCTGCCTGATCGGCATTTCGGACCAGGTGGATATTTCCGCTGCAGCCAACCCGCTTCGCCTCATTAAAGCGCCCGATGTGGACCACTTTGAAACCCTCAGGTCCAAACTGAAGTGGGGGCAAGTCTAAAGCCCCCCCTCAATGCCATCGGTTCGCACAGCACTCTTTTCTGGAACTGATCTCCGAATGTCTTACATTATGACCAAAGCTGTAATACTGATGAATTAAAATGGAGATCCAAAGTATGAAAACAAAGCTCTTGCTTTGGCTGGCATTATTGTCAATCGGATCCATAGCTGCAGCCTGCCAGACAATGTCCCCATTCGCAAGGGGCGGAACCGTCTACCCCCACGACAGGGTGGCACTGGTGCCTGGCCAGCATTCAGGGGAATGGCGCGGGGACGATGTGACCGTTGATTTCAAATACTCCCGGAAGGATCACGACATGGATATCTCGGGGGCCGCTAATTTCAACTCCAATATAACCGGCAACTTTTCGATCCTGCGCGATTTTCAACTGACAACCATCTTCACTGACAGTGAGGGCAAAGTCCTCGCAACCCAGACTCTTGCAACCAACCGAGGCGACTTTGACCCAACGCCGTTCCACGCAAGGATCATTCTGCCACCTGGAACTGCCGACATTAGTTTCGGTTACCAGGGGACCGCTTTAAGCATCGGCGAAGACCAGGGAGGGAGCAATCCAACCAGTTTCTGGGAATTCCCGGTACATTAGAACTATAATCCACTCTCGCTTGACACACGGCTCTCCGGTGCTCATGTTTCCGGGGTTATTTGTCCTCCATCCTCGGTCTCGGGCCGAGTTGAGAATGAACACGATTACTCATTTCATGAAAGCATTCCGAAGAAAAGGATGGGATTTATGAAAAAGAAGGCGGTTATTGCAACAGTGATATTCGTGCTTTTCTCGACCTCGGCCCTTGCCGCTAAAGAGGGAGTAATGATCCGGGAAAAACCGGGCGTCGGGAAATACCTCACCGATTCGTCAGGCAAGACTTTGTACTGGTTTAAAAAAGACAGCCCTGGCAAGAGTGCGTGCAGTGGAGGGTGCCTGGAAAAATGGCCGGTATTCCATGCCGAGAATGTCTCGCCGCCCAAAGGACTCTCCAAAGAGGATTTTGCAACAATTTCACGCGAGGACGGCAAAAAACAAACCACTTTCAAGGACTATCCCCTCTACTATTTCGAAAACGACAAGAAGTCAGGGGACACAACCGGCCAGGGTAAAAACGACGTGTGGTTCGTGGTGAATCCTGATAATTTTCCGCTCAAAAAGTAGAATTCCCGAAGTCCAAACGATTTGAAACGGGATAGCTGTTGAGCAATAACAACGGCCATCCCGTTCTGGTTTAATCGTATAGAAGCCTTCAATTATAAATAAGTCACTCTCCCTTGAACATGGGCGCCCTTTTTTCTAGGAACGAGCGCACTCCTTCCTCATAGTCGTGGCTGTCGTAGACTTGCCTTCTAAGCCCCTGAATTCTTTCGAAGACGTCGGGAGACATTGGATGGGCGCCGGCAAGGATGTTGAACTGCTCTTTTATGACGGAAATGGCAAGTGAGGAGCGAGTGGCCATGCGTTTTGCCAGATTCGTGGTAAACTCGAGGAGATTTTCCGAGGCCACCAAGTGGTTGAGTATACCTACGCGCGCCGCTCTTTCCGCCATAATGGGGTCGGCCGAGAAGAACATCTCCTTTGCGATGTTTAAACCCAGTCGGTTGATGAAGTGCAGAATGCCTGTAGCGTTATAGGGCAGGGCGAGCTTAGCCGGGGTGATCGCAAAAGACGAGGTTTCATCCCCGATCACGATATCGCACGTCATGACAAGATCGCAGGCGCCTCCCCAGACGCTTCCGTGAACCATCGCGATAACCGGTCCAGGATATTTCTGGACGGCCCGAAGCAACTTTTCCAGGGAGTCCTGATAGCCGAGAGGGTCGCGGTGCGCCTGGGGCAACTCCTTGATATCGTGTCCCGCCGACCAGACGGAGCACTCGTCTGTGGCCCTCAGTATAACCGCCGAGACTCTGCGGTTTTTAAAATCTTTCAGGGCTTCAATGAGTTCCTGCACCAGGTCATGGCTCAAGGCATTTTTCTTGGTAGGGTTATTTAGACATATAAAACCAATGTTGTCGGTTACTACGCAATTTACAAACGGCATGTTTAATCCTCCCTATATCAGGACGGCTTTTTTGGCTTCCTCGATCAGTTGGTCCCTGAATTTCGGGTGAGCTATGTTGATTAGGCTCAAAGCCCGTTCCCTTGTAGATTTACCCTTGAGATTGGCAACACCGTACTCGGTCACCACGAACTCGGTATCCATCCTGGGATCTGTAACCATACTGGTAATGCGCGGCACGATCCGGGAAACCTCGCCGTGGTGCGCCGTTGAATATAGCGCCAAAATAGATATTCCGCCTGGAGAGTCAAAGGCACCTCTCATGAAATCGAGGGCCCCACCTGTCCCGCTGAATTCATGCCATTGCATGGACTCGGCACTTACCTGCCCGTACAGATCGATTTCAAGCGCCGAATTCACTGATACCATATTCGCATTCCGAGCAATGACCGAGGGGTGATTAACGTGTGATGACGGATAGCTTTCCATTGACGGATTATCATGCATGATTTCGTAAAGTCGACGGTCTCCCAGCGCGACCGTGAATACGTGCTTCCATTTATGAAGAGTTTTTCGCCTTCCGTTAACGGCACCGCATTCGATCAGGTCGGCCATGCCCGGGGTCAGCAACTCCGTATGGATACCCAGGTCTTTATGATTCACCAGATATCGGCAGACTGCATTTGGAATTCCGCCGATACCAAGCTGGAGTGTAGCGCCGTCACGGATCAACTCCGAAACGGCCTTTCCGATTATCTCGTCTTCCGGTGCGGCAGGATGTGTGCCGGCCTCCAGGAGCAGCGCGTCATTTTCAATGATCCTCTCCACCTCCGAGACATGAACCAGGGACTCACCGAACACCCTGGGCATATTCCTGTTCACCTCCACAATGCTCGTCTTGCATGAGCGGATTACCGACGAAGCATAGTCATTGTTTGTCCCCAGGCTGAAATATCCCCCATTATCCATCGGCGACACGGTTATGACGAAAGCGTCTATCGGAATGAATTCCGTAAGGAGCCTGGGCACCTGGTAGAAGTAACTCGGAACGTAGCTAAGAATCTTCCTGCCAGAGTGTCTCTGCCGATCCGTGATTCGCCTGTCGACATCGGTCATAAATAGCGGACAGGGGTGGACCGCGTGCAGCACATCGTCCGCGAGGATCGTGTCCGCGGCATGCTTCATTGCAAGTTTGTAGTAGACACGAAGATCCCGCAGATCTCCGTTGCGGATTCTCGACGCTATCGCATTCAGAAGTGCCGGCGGCTGTCCAGCGGCCATCCCGAAAGAAATTGCGCTTCCGCTCTCTATCCCGCTTACCGCTTCATCGGGACTGGTGAGCTTCGCGTCATAAAGACTTCGCGCATTTGCCATCGACATTTGTCTCCTGTCCGGGATTATTCATTACCATTAAACAATCGGCTGTCCGTCCAAATATACTTAGAGTCTTACATCGAGCTTCATTAAGGAAGATCAGAAAAGGCCTCGCGCATAACCTGCTACATCAAATCAAAATACGAGAGCCGGGTAGGAAGGTGCCTAGCAAGGTCCCTACTCCCGGCTCTCTGGTCAGGGGACAATAAATTGAATCTCCCGCATATTAAGTCGGATGCGACAGTGGTTTTCTTAAAATAAACTTTATACCTTACCCAAGATTCTCCTCAGATTATGCCTGGACTCATCTGACCTTTCGGACCTGATCAGGATCACCGAAAGGAATGCGTGCATTTTGCCGTGAGGCGCTTCAGGCATGAACTCAGCGCCGGAGCTTAAGCCGCATTGAAGATTTTTCTGCATGAAGTATCCGCTCAGAGGCTTGCCTGACTGATTTTAATCCCTTTAAGCGGCATCCCGTTATCGCGATTAGCAGCCAGTGCCAATCCGACGAGTGCTTTGCTCAGGTAATATATTCAGGGGAGAATGTCCGCGTCGAACATGGGCTTGAGTGCGTGCGGTGTGCACCAAAAGAAAAAGGCCAACGCTGACCTTTGGTAACCTATTGATTTTCCTGGCAGGCCAGGAGGGATTCGAACCCCCAACCCTCGGATTTGGAGTCCGATGCTCTAGCCGTTAGAGCTACTGGCCTGCGGGAGGAGACTTATATAACGCTTTTAGCTGCTGGAATCAAAGAAAAAGAACCGGGTGAACCAGGATGCCGATTGATGTTATTGCTTTTGCGGAAAAAGGCTGCGGAACAGCATATCGACTGTTTTTAATGGGCATTTGGTAGCGGGGATGTCGATTGTATCAGAATGCACAAGCAACTGCGGCTATTTATTTTTCACTTTCACAATTAGGGAAAATACCGTATAGTTTGACGGTGTACGACAGCTCATTTGTTCTGATCCACGAGGACAAAATCTCGACCTGACCTCCTTCTGATTTGTGCTCTAATAACATTCCTTCTCTATTCTCTTCGTCCGACTCGCTGCTCTTGGGCTAAACTAGAAACAGGGTTGCGCCGGTATACTCTTGCGAAATATCGAAACGCTACTTATCTAAAACGAGTGTCCGGCCCGGGGCAATTTGCGATGGGGAGTCGCAATGTGCAACTCTTTAAAAGGAGAGGGGCTGAAATGAAAATCAAATACTGCAAGAAGTACGAGAAGTACGTTAGCCAGCAACATTGTGAATTTTTTAATGAGGGTCATTCCTGTGAGTTCTACAGTCCGTCGCGTTGGCCGAGCATAAAAGACCTGCTTAAAGATGAGGACAGGCCCAAGTGGGATGCCAATGCCATCATTAAACCCTTTCATTGCAAGCTGATGAATCGCGAGATCCTGAATCAGAGAAACAGGACAAGGCGAACTGTCATAAAGCGGGCGGGCGCGCAATATTAAGATTGTGAATTTTGTGCATAACTCAAGCGCTTGCACACTCCTGCCGGGAGTGTCGGCCCGGTGCAATGCCGGGATATTCTCTTTCTCCTTCTGAAATTAGCGCCCTTCTGCTCCCCGCAATAGAATTGAATTCCTGTCACCCGAGGTCCGACGGATCTGAGGGTGTATTTTCTTCTGAAAGCGAGAAGCACCATGTTCAAGAAACTGCTGGTTGCAAACCGCGGCGAGATCGCCATTCGCATAATGCGCTCCGCCAATGAACTGGGGATCAAAACAGTTGCTGTCTATGAAGAGACGGATAAGACGGCCAGTCACATCATGCGGGCGGATGAGGCTATTTGCATCGGTTCGGGACCAAGGCGGGACTATCTTAATATCGAACGAATAATCCAGGCGGCCCAAAGCTCCCGTGCCGATGCCATCCATCCCGGCTACGGGTTTCTTGCCGAGAATCCCGCTTTTTCCAGACAGTGTACCGAGGCCGGCCTCGCTTTCGTTGGCCCTCCCCCTCAAGTCATAAGTGATATGGGCAGCAAGGTGGTTGCCCGGCAGATCATGTCTGACGCCGGTATTCCCTCGATTCCCGGAACCGCCATACTGCCCCCCGGCAGTGAAGGCGAGCAGATTGCGGCCTCTTTTGCCGAAACAAATGGCTTCCCTGTAATAGTCAAAGCAGTCGCCGGGGGAGGCGGCCGCGGCATTCGCTTTACCAAAAACCTCGATGAATTGATGAAAAACCTTCCGGCCGCCCGTTCCGAGGCACTCATGGCCTTTGGAAACGACCAGATCTACCTGGAAAAGGGGCTCTCCAACCCTCGACATGTCGAGGTCCAGGTGCTGGCCGATTCCTACGGCAACGTGATCCATCTTGGGACTCGGAACTGCTCCATCCAGAGACGTCACCAAAAGATGATCGAAATAGCCCCGGCGCCTCTTCCCGAAGATCTCACCGGGCGTATCTGCGAAACAGCCGTTCAGGCAGCCCGCGCCTGCAAATATGTGAACGCCGGCACCGTCGAATTTCTCCTGGACCGGGACAATAACTTCTACTTCCTTGAAGTGAACACGCGAATCCAGGTCGAGCACACGATATCCGAGATGATAACAGGCATCGATATCGTACGCGAACAGATCCGGGTAGCAGCCGGTGAACCCCTCTCCATAGCTCAGCGGGATATAATATTCCGGGGTACGGCAATCGAGTTGAGGATCAATGCGGAGGATCCCAGGAGCAATTTCATGGCAAGCCCCGGGGTTGTCGAAGTCTACCAGTCGCCGGGAGGCCACGGCATTCGCCTTGACGGTGCTGTCTACCAGGGCTACGAAATACCAAGGTATTATGATTCCATGCTTGTGAAGCTCACTGTCTACGGCTTCACATGGATCGAGGCTGTGAGCAGGCTTTCCAGAGCACTTGATAGCTTTGTCATCGCCGGAGTAAAGACCACTATCCCTTTTTACAAGCAAATCGTTAGGGACCCGGACTTCGTCAATCAGAATTTCGATACCTCATATATCGAAACTCACCAGCACCTGCTGGACTACCAGGAAGAGGTGCCGGAGATAGATAAGCTGGCAAGCCTTGTGGCCGAGATTAACGCCTTTGGGTACAATCCTTACGCGGAAGGCTAAGAAGTATCCTTTCGCTGTGAACAGTCCCAATGAGCAACGGAGCATTAAATGGCAGAGCGCGAACGCATTACACCAAGAATGACCAGCCGGGAAATTCTCAACTTTGTAAAGAATACGCCGGGAGTTTTCCTCACAAATAATGAACGAGATGTTTCACAGTCCGATTTCAAGTGCCGCATCATGCCCCAGACGACTCTCAAGGCAGCTCCTTCCCGCGATTCGGCCGGGTATTTCGGATTCGAGATCACGGGCGGCGCAACCATCCACCTCGAACTCTTAAAAAAGCAGATCAATCCGTTTGAAAAGCTCCGCCTGGTTCGAAATGCCATGCCTAATACTCCCATTCAGGCTGTTTGCCGGGGGAAGAACCTTTTCGGCTACAGGCCCTATCCGGATAACGTGATCGACCTTACGATCAGTCTTTTTTCCAGGTATGTAGACATCTGGAGGATCTACGACTTCCTCAATCACATTCCCAACCTGGTCCGTGCCGCCGAGGCAGTGAAGAGGGCCGGCAAGGTCCTCATGCCGTGCATTTGTTTCAGCACCGGCGCAGGGCACACGGTGGACTTCTATCTTGAAAAAGTGGATGAAATCGTCTCGACTATTGGTGACGAAATAATCCTTTGCATTAAAAATCATTCCTCTGTCGGAACTCCCGCCAAGATAGCGGAACTGGTTCGTTCGATCGTTGACAGGTATCCCGATTTGCCGTTGGCTTACCACGGCCACAATACCGATGGAAACGACCTTGCCAGGATGATCGCGGCAGTGCAGGAGGGTGTAAAGATAGTCGAGGTGTCGGATCATGGCTACGGCGGCACCTACAGCCAGGCGCCGGCTCTCAGCTTCATCCAGGTCCTCCACGACTATCAGATTGCTATGCCGGGGCTAAAGGTACTGCCGATCCTCGAGACCTCCGATTTGCTACGCCGTGAACGGCGGATGTATGAAAAATTCGAAAGCCCCTTTCGTGGCTTCGACCCGACAGTCAAACGTCACAAACTGCCCGGCGGGGCTGCGAGCCTGGCCCTGGAACAGGCCGAAAAAGCCGGTCTCATCGAGCGGGCGCATGAAATCTTCAGTGAGCTTATCAAGGTTCGAAAAGAGCTTGGCAACATCTGGATTGTAACTCCTGGAAGCCAGATACTCTGGTCCACGGCAATGAGCAACGTCCTTCACGGCCGCTACGAAAAGCCATCCGATGATCTGAAACGCCTGCTCCTCGGCCGTTATGGTCCATTTCCCTTCTATGATCCCAGGGAGTGGATCTTTCAAAAAGTGCTCGAAAGCGGCCGCACCGATGGAAAACACTGGCAGCAGGTACTATTTGAGGAAGGCGGGGTTCAAAAGATAGCCGATGAAGATTTTCCGAAACTTCGCCATCAGATGGAAGCACAGCTAAAAAGAGCGGTATCCGACGAAGAGCTATGTTTGTACGCTCAATTTCCACGAGATGCCCTGGAATTTTTCAAATTCGAGGACAAGTTCGGGAAAACATGGCTGCTTCCCCCGGATATCTGGTTTCACGAAGGCGGCTTTTCCAATGGGACAAGGATCACATTCCCCGACGAAAGCGGCAAGACTCACCATATCGACATGGTGTCGACAAACCGTACCGGCGACAGCGTCCATACCTCCATGCTGGTCGATTATCATTTTCAAACTTTCACTAACAAGGTCGGCTCGATGGCTAAACGCAAGTGATGTGATGCTGCGTTGCTGGTTGCGGTTGCGGTTATTTCAACCTGTATTTGTTCCAGGCGGCCGAAAGCGGCGTGAACGAAAGTATGGAGACCTTCGGTCGAAGCGGGTGGCAAGGTCGGGAGGGCCTGTTGCCTAAATAATTTTTTGAAAAATGCTAAGCAAAATTGGATGGCACGAACTCTGATGAACGTCATTCCCGCAGCGCTTCTGGGCGGGAATCCAGGGTCTTTGCTTCGTGAGACCAATGATTTCGGGATTTAAAGCCGCTGGATTCCCGCCCAGAA
>DBMI01000001.1 GCA_002298165.1 Desulfarculales bacterium UBA702 | reverse complement strand
AATTCCCACTACGGAATACTTTTCCAACAGCCTGCTAGATGGCATCTGTTACTGTTTATCCATCGGTTCCGGTTTCAATACGGTTGCCAAGCCTTGCTTTCCGCAGTCGCGGTAAATATTTTATGATGTAAATCAATTCCCCAAAAAGCAGCCATTTGAAAATGCAGAAGAATTTACCAGCCCTTAATTATTTTCACCCTTTGGTGGCGAGCTGGTTTGCCGAGTCAATCGGCAAGCCTACCGACCTGCAGATGCTGGCATGGCCTCAAATTGCATCGGGAGAGCATGTTCTCATCAGCGCGCCTACGGGAAGCGGCAAGACCATGGCCGCCTTCCTTTGGGCTTTAAACGAGCTGATTGCCGGAAAATGGCCGCTGGGCCGAACAAGCGTGCTCTACATCTCACCGCTTAAGGCTCTCAATAACGATATCAAAAAAAACCTGGTGAAACCGCTCTCCGAGCTGAGAGCGGCTTTCAAGAAATCGGGAGAAGAGTTGCCTCCTCTCGGAATTGCCGTAAGGAGCGGAGATACGCCTCAATCCGAGAGGCGCCGAATGCTGCGCGATCCCCCCGAAATCCTGATCACAACGCCGGAGAGCCTTAATCTTATGTTGAGCTCCCAGGGCGGTCGGTCCATCCTTACAAATATCCGAACGGTCATTCTGGATGAAATCCACGCTGTGGTGGACAGCAAGCGCGGCGTGCATCTCATCACCGGAGTTGAGCGGCTGGTGCCACTTTCCGGTGAGTTCCAGCGCATAGCCCTTTCGGCTACCGTTCGGCCTGTCGAGAGGGTGGCCGAGTTTGTCGGCGGCTACCGGATCGTCGGAGATCCCGGCAATCCAGAATACTCCGCAAGGCCTGTCGGCATCGTATCCTCCTCTCAAAGGAAGGACTACAAGCTTACGATTCGCTCCCCCGAGGCTCCCGCCGGGTGGAGCGACGGTGATTCTTTCTGGCGCCCCTTTGTGGACGAAATAAAAGAAATAGTCGCAAAGAACAGATCAACCCTCATTTTTGCCAACAGCAGGAGGCTGTGCGAAAAGATCACACATCTGCTGAACGAGAACGAACCGGCCCCCGTAGCCTACGCACACCATGGCTCTCTATCGCGGGAGATCAGGGCCGAGGTGGAAAAGAAGCTCAAGGCTGGAGAACTGCGCGCCATAGTCGCAACCAACTCTCTGGAGTTGGGAATAGATATCGGAGCACTCGACGAGGTAGTCCTGCTTCAGGCCCCTTTATCTTTTTCCTCCGCCATTCAGCGGATCGGAAGGTCGGGCCATCGCGTGGGAGAAGTCAGCCGCGGGACTCTCCTTCCCACAGACCCCCAGGATGTTTTGCACACTGCCGTACTGGCCGGTGGAGTCCTGGGCCGTGATATCGAAGCGGTGCATCCGGTACTTGCCCCGCTGGACGTGCTGGCCCAGATCATAATTTCCATAGCGGGAGTTGAAACATGGAATCTCGACGATCTCTATGCTCTGCTCAGAACCAGCTATCCCTACCACAACCTTAGCCGCAGGCAGTTCGATCTCGTTATCCAGATGCTTGCAGGCCGCTATGCCGGGACCAGGCTTCGTGAATTGAAACCGCGAATAGCCGTCGATAAAATTGAGAATACCGTGCGGGCGCGAAAGGGCGCTATTCAGGCGGTCTACTTTTCCGGCGGCACCATCCCAGACCGCGGCTATTTTCATCTGCGCCATAATGAAAGCGGTGCCAGAATCGGGGAACTGGATGAAGAGTTCGTATGGGAAGCCAAAATAGGCCAGGTTTTTACACTCAGCACCCAGAACTGGAGAATCGAACGGATAACGCATAACGATGTTTTCGTCACACCTGCTCGACCCGGGACAGCTGCCCCTCCGTTCTGGAAAGCCGAGGAGAGTCTTCGCGGCTCCTATCTTTCGGAGCGGATTGCCGATTTTCTGGAAACGGCGGATGATCTGCTGGAAACTCCCGAACTGAAAGAGCTACTCCCAAAGACACCCGTTGTGGACAATCATGCTGCCGAGTTGGTTAAGGAACTACTCCGTAACCGATCCGGTCCTCGCGCCGCACGCTACCTGACGCGCATTCTCCAAAATCTTGAAAATGGGGCCGTGGAAAGGCTTATTTCATTTTTGGCAAGGCAAAAAGAGGCCACCGGGCGTCCTCTTCCTCACCGGCACCATCTGCTGGTAGAACACGCCGGCTCGGGCCCCGGAGGATATCCCGGAAACCAGATCGTGCTTCATACCATCTGGGGAGGCCGCATAAACAGGCCGTTTGCGATGGCGCTCGAAGCAGCATGGGAGGATCATTTCGGATACAAGCCGGAGTTATATCCGGGCAACGACAGCATCATTCTCCAACTTCCTCATGAAGCAACCGGGGAAGAAATCCTATCACTGGTAACCAGCTACAACTATTCCGGGCTGATTAGAAAGAAATTGGAAGGGTCAGGATTTTTTGGAGCAAGGTTTCGGGAATGCGCCGGGCGCGCGTTGCTTTTGCCGCGCCGACAAATTAACGAGCGCATGCCGCTCTGGCTGAGCCGGCTTCGTTCCCAACGGCTGCTGGAATCCGTTCTTCAGTACGATGATTTCCCGATTCTTCTCGAAGCCTGGCGAACATGCCTGAAGGACGACCTCGACCTGGAAGGGCTCTCCAAAGTTCTTGCCGATCTGGAATCGGGCATCATCACCTGGTCGGAAGCTCATACCGGCCGTCCGAGTCCGATGGCGCAGTCAATCAGTTGGCCCCAAATCAACCAGTACGTCTACATGGACGATCAGTTGACGGGAGGCAAGGGCTCTAAGCTGCGCCCCGATCTTCTGCACGAGATCGTTTCGATCCCCGAACTGCGCCCGGCTGTCTCGAAGGAGGTAGCCGAAGCCTTCGAGCTTAAGCGACGGCGTCTGAGCACCGGCTATTCTCCGGACAGCACCATTGAGCTTATCGAATGGGTAAAGGAAAGACTTCTTTTGCCTGAAACCGAATGGGAGGACATCCTCGGCGCCATGCGGCGCGATCACAGCCTCGAACCGGACACCATGGTTGCCTCAACTTCCGAAAAGCTGGTGCGTATCCATCCCCCGGATGCCGCTCATCCGCTGATAATCGCGATAGAGAACCTCCCCCGGATTATCAATGCCTTGAATTGGGATATGGCATCCCTGACCGCTTCAAGGCTGGACTCAGGTAAGGCCACTTGGGAGTTGAAGTTGCGTGACCTCGTATCTCAAATCGGGGATTCCGGGCAGGATGCGGAGGACCGCGACGAGCTGTTTACCTCGATAATTTCTGAATGGCTTCGATTCTATTCGCCTCGCAGGCTGGAGTTCGTGCGCGAAACGCTGGGTCTTGGCAGCGAGCGGCTGATGGAAGCCGTTGAGGCATTGATCGATTCAGGAACGCTCGTTTCGGGACCTCTCCTGAAGGATGATAATCGGGATTACATCTGCGACAGCCAAAACTATGAGGTGATGCTCCGGATTTCCAGGGCGGCGGCAATACCCGCATTCACAGCCCTCAATATCGAGCGGCTGCAGCCTTTTCTTGCCCAATGGCAGGGCCTTGTCACCAAAGGCTCCAAGGCGGGTCCGGACGGGCTCTTTCAAAGTATCGAACAGCTCGAATGCTACCCTGCCCCGGCGGAGCTTTGGGAATCAGAAATTTTCCCCGCGCGTATTAAATCCTACGATCCTTCCTGGATGGACTCCGTCATGCAGCAAAGCGACCTTCGCTGGATCGGGATGCCCGGACGCCGGGTGGTCTTTTCCTTCGAACAGGACCTGGATCTTGTCCAGGAAGAGGGCCAAAGCGAAGAGGTCCCGGCGCAGCTCGGGAAAGTCGTCGGCATGTCAGCCCAGAGGTCCCGAACCTTGACGGAGCCAAAAATTTTCAGCATGCCCCAAAAAGGGCGGGAGCCCGAAAGACTTCTTCGTCTGGTCCCTTTTCCAGCGAAAATATCGAAAACAAATATGCAACAGGCTTACGGAGAGCATCCAATCCTGAAAGTCCGGAGCACCTTGGAGCGAACAGGGAATGACGTGGATTTAAAGGGACTCTTTTCCAGCCCGGCCGCCAGATACAATTTTTCAACGCTGGTGGATCAATCCAACAGCAGACCCGCGGAACTTGCCGAAAGGCTCTGGAAAGAGGTCTGGCGGGGGAGGCTCACGAACGACACGTTTGCCTCTCTTCGCCACGGGATTGAAAATGATTTCAGGGTATCGGACCCGGCGGCACTCATGGCAAAAGGCAGCCGAAGGCGCCGGCATGGTAGAAGATTCGCCTTTTCGATGTGGCAGGGTTCCCTTCCAATGGCCGGTAACTGGATGCGTGTTAAGTGGCCGAATCCCGGAGATGATCTGCTGGAAAAGGCCGAGCGTGAAAAGGAGCGGGTGCGGCTGCTTCTGGACCGCTATGGAATACTTTTCCGTGAGCTGCTGCTGAACGAGCTGCCTGCATTGAGCTGGGGAAATATTTTCAGGGCACTTCGGTTGATGGAACTTTCGGGAGAGGTCCTGACAGGATATTTTTTCAAAGGGGTTCCAGGCCCGCAGTTTATTTCCCATGAGGCTTTGCGGATGCTTCAAAGAAAATTTCCTGAAGATTCCGTCTACTGGATCTGCGCCACGGACCCGGCATCTGTTTGCGGCCTGAAGCTGGATGCCTTAAAAGGAAAGCTCCCCCGGCGAATCCCGGGCACCCACCTTGTCTATCATGGCGAGAAGCTGGTATTGGAATCACAGCGCAGCGGGAAGACAGTCATTTTTCATGTTCCCGAAAATGATCCTCACCTGCAGCGCTATCTTGGATTGTTCCATCATCTGCTCACAAGAAGATTCCAACCTTTGCGGCGAATCGTAATCGAGACTATCAACGGCGAAGACGCCTTCCATAGCCGGTACAGAGATGCTCTCAAAATCGGGTTCGATCTCTCCGTCGATTTCAAGCACTTGGTTTTATACCAAAAGCACATGCATACCGGCGGAGACTGAGTATTCGTCCGAGTTGCTATTCTCTTTCAGATTAGCTCAACTAGGTAATCAGATTGAAGGGCAAATTGAAAACCCCATGCGCCCACTCACAGGTGAAACGGCTTTTTGTTCCCCGTGCGTTCGGCAAGAGGGAGGTTAGATAGTGATATCCCGCCAATCTTTTATTATTCCAGCCCCAGATGCAGCATTATGGCCTTGTCAATCAAGGCCATAACATCATTCGGTAATTCCCCGATCAACTTTATCAGCCTCGTTCGATCCAATGTCCTGATCTGATTGGCCTTTACCTTGGAATCCTTTGGCAGATTGGCAGTCCCCTTCGGGAGGAGCACTTCAAAAGGGTAGATTTTTTCCAAGCTGCCGGATGTTATCGGCAAGACCGTTACGGTTCCTGAGAATTCGTTGTTCAGATCGTTTGATACAACCACAATGGGCCTGGTTTTCGCGACTTCTCTTCCAACAACGGGATCAAGACCGGCGAGATGGACCTCTCCTCTCCTAATAATCATCCCAGCCCTCCAGATCAGAGAATTCGAATTCTTTCGTCAGTTCCTCATCATCATGTCTTGCGGCCCTGTATCCTTCCGCCATCTCCTTATGGATTCTATCCTTTTCCAAGTCGAGGATTCGCCGTTTGACCGCATCTGCTATGAACTGACTTCGCCTCCGTCTCCCGGCAACCTGGTCAATCTCCCTGATCAGAACGTCAGGGAGTACGATATTGAGTCGAGTATTGCCCATAACAAAGCACCTCCATATGTGCGTTACTGTCCATCGTACTATACACACTGAAGTCTCCTAATACAATATTCCGGTAACCCTGTGAGTTGCTTCGCTGTCAGATTGATCCTGGCTAAAAAGTCGGCGATTGTGTTCAGTTCTTAATCAGAGTCCCTGTGAAACATTGTTCCGACCGGATCACTCCAAGGTTCTACGATAACGAGGGAATGCCTGATGAGTGAAGGCCGGGCAAACTCGCCCGGCCTTCATTTTGGAAAAGATGAAAGAGGATTGCATTTTGCACGATCTGATGCGCTATGTCAATCCAAACATAGCGCGAATGCAGAATTTATCTCGGCTAGATGAACTGAGCGGGCCAGCTCTCAGCGGCCATAACCGCCCTGGATGATACGGATCAGTACACCTTCCCTGAAAACGAACGACGGCATGAACCTGTTAGGCCCAAGATTGTAGTTCCATCGTTCAAATCTTATCTGAACGACCCTTGGGACCAGGTAGATATTACCTGACAGATTACCGGGAAGGAATTGCTCGTTTAGCGCATCCTCAACCCAGGTTTGGACATCCTGGGGCTCTCCACACTTTCTAAGGACTTCTTCCTGCATTGCTCCGACAGAAACGAACCCACCCCGGCAAGAAAAACCATGCGCTAAACCGTGGGCTAATAAAATGCAAACCAGAGCCAGGCTCATAACTGATATACGTTTCATGGCTTCTCCCGTTAAAAGGGGATTAAAGCGGCATTCACTCTTTCCACGAAAATATAATCGGAAGAACAAATGTTTATCTGGAAATGAAAAAACGGACTAACGCAGGTGGGAGACTGGGGGATACCGGATCGGAAGCGTGCGGTAGCACTCGGATCATGCACAGGTTCGTGCTTTCTTCATTGCGGGCAGAGGAGCACGGCGTCCCATAAAAAAACGGGCGGGGAAAGCCCGCCCGTCAAAGATCTTAAGGAGGTCCGGATATTCTTGCTTCCGTCCCCTCCTGCTGCTTGCTATTTGCTATTTCACAATCCGTCATCCGACACCTGTCATCTGACACCTGTCACACGCTACGCCGCCTTTGTTTTGCCAAGATAGTCGAAGATGTCTTTGACAGTGCGGATCTTTTCAGCGTCGTCGTCCGGAATTTCCGTATCGAAGGCTTCTTCCAGTGCCATTACCAATTCCACGACGTCGAGTGAATCGGCGCCGAGGTCGTCGACTATATTTGCCTCCGGGGTAACAACGTCTTTGTCCACCCCAAGCTGGTTGGCGATAATATCAATTATTTTTAGTTCTTCCGCGGATCTGCTCATCCTCTATTCCTCCCTGTCAATTAGTTTTCGCATTCCATTTTTTGTGCGCTCTTGACGAAGCCGTGAAAGAGCACCTCGAGCACTCCCGGCAGTTCCTCGACCAGCGAGTAAGAACAATCCCGGGCAAGCCATTTTTGTATTACACCGTGGACAAAGCCCATGGCGCCATAAAAGACTGTCTGGAAATCTATATCCTTCAAAATTCCCTGCTGGCTGCCTTCGTAGACCTTCCGCTTAAGGTTGGGCAGGGCGCGGATTACCCTTTTAAAGTAGTTGTAGGGCGAATGTTCCCCCAGATCCAATTGCTCCTGGATAATCAACCGGTAGAGGCGCTGATTGCGGTCGAAGAATTCCAGGTAGACCTGGATGTATTTCGAGATCATGGTGAGCACGTCGTCGTGGCCGTCAATCAGGGCCCCCGCCTCGCGCTCCAGCTCATCGAGGCGCAGCCGCACCAGTTCTTCGAAAAGCTTCTCTTTTGTTTCAAAATGGCGATAAAGCGTTCCCTTGCCCACTCCGGCCCGGTCCGCTATCTCTTCGGTAGTGGCCGAATGGAATCCCTTTTGCGAAAAGATCTCCAGGGCCGCATCAAGTATTCTTTCCTTGGTCGAGGGTTTAGCCTGGAGTCGGCCGGAATCTTCACCGTCCTGTTCGGCAAGCAGCCTTTCGAGCAGTCCGGGGTAGAACTCGGATGGAGAAATGCCGTTGCTTGCAGCAATTTTCCCAAATTCCCGAATCAGCCCCGAGATATTTGCCCTGTTCTGCGCCGGTGATGCTTTCAGCGCCGCCTGAAGATGAATGAAACATCGCGCAAGGTCGTCCATCAGGGTCTCGGGAGAAGTAGGGGCCGCCAGATCGGAGCCGAGCGCCAAATCGATTGATCCGGTCCTGCCCGCACCGGCGAGCCTCTTCAAAATGATGTTTGCGATCTGCTGGTCCCGAGATTTTTGCACCTGAGCCTCCAGTCCGGTACGGACTGGTCAGTCATAAACCATAGCGGATCCTTAAAGTCAAGGACTTTCCTGGCTGAAGGTGCCATTTGATATGGAGAGTGATTATTATGTGCGAATGAACCTGAAAATGGATGGCTAGATTGATCTCAAAAGGAGTCCCATATGGATTTCGATGATCCTCACGAGTGCAGAATGGATGGCCGTCGCTACCCCAACGGCACCGATATTGTTGCGGAGGGCAGGCTTGTGGACTGTGTCGATGGAAAATGGGAAGAGGTAATCCTGACCAGCGGCATCTAGCAGGGGCTTTGAAAGCCCAAGAAGTCCGTGCCTGAAGAGAGCGAAAAGTAAACCGGCTGCTCTCCATTTCTGCTTTTTCAATTTGGTGCTCGCAGACTGTTTAACTTCCCTGGTGCAAAGACAACGCCCTATGATCTCTGGAATTCGTCCTCAGGTTAATGTTTAGAAGTTGCCTGAAGTCGGGGATCTTCCTGGATTCATAGCCCCCTAAAATCGAGATGACCATCTGCAAAATGGTATGAAGGGGCAAAAGATTTTTTGCCCCTACAATGACAATGTCGGTATGTAGGGGGAATCTTTTGCCCCTATAATGACAATGGTTTTTCGCATCATGCCCCTGGCGGGTAGCCCGATTCATTATCCGGGTGCGTAGCACAAGAGGTCTCGCGGACGATAATTAGCAGTCGTAAATCCCCCGGAATCTTGCCTATCATGCTATAATTGTTGGTGTTTTATGGGTCGAAGATCAATTCCTCGGCTCACCGCGAATAGCACGAATACTGCGAACAACACGTACTCTGACATCATCCTTTTCAATGCGTTAAAACCTTAGCTTGACAGATGTTTTTTGTGCATGTTATCGGTTCCATTGCTTAAAAGAAGTGCGTTTTTTCCCAAATCCGAGCGAGTGCGATTCGCTGCATGAGAGGTAGAGATGAAGAAGCCTAATAGGTCCATGGGATTTGACGAAAAACCCGATCCCTCGCAGGAGGCCGACATCGACCTGGAGAGCCTGGGAGAAGACGACGACGAAATAATCGACCTGGAAGACATCATAGAGATGCCGGCCGGATCTATTGATGAGGACGAAGATATTGACCTTGATGTCGAGATCCTGGACGCGGAACCTGATCTTGATTTCGATGATTTCGAGCCGACCAAAGAGGGCGAGCAACTCTCTTTTGGCAAGAAGCCGGCTGCGGCTCCGAGCGAGCCTTCGGAGGCCGAGGACGTTGATGTTGACGACCTGCTGAAGGATATTGAGGGAGAGGACGATCTTTTCGGAACGGCCGCAGAGGCAAAGGAGCCCGAATTAGATCAGGCCGAAATTTTAGGGGAGACCGAGGAATTAGACAAAGAAGAGCCTGCCGCTGAAGCCGCGGAACCGATCATGGCTGAAGAACCCGCGGTCGTGGAAAAGAGTTCAGGCGAACCGGCACTGGATGAAGAGGAAGATGAACTGCTGAAGAGCCTGCTCGATGAGTTGGATGGGATCCAGGAAGCAGCCAAGCCCGCTGAACCTCCGCCTCTTAGAGAAAGGGCTGCCGCGGCCTTAAAGATAGACGACGAAACAGACCGTGCGTCGGAAATACCACCCGATATTTCAATTCCCGAAGAGGCGATCGCGGCCGAAGAGATGATAGAGGCAGTTCCCGAGGTCGAAGCGATCGAAGCTGCGCCGGCACCTGTGGCCGAGGTACCTGAGGCCGAAGCACCCGGAATACCCGAATTACCCGAAACCGAAGCACCCGTAGCACCCGAAGCATTTGAGGCCGAACCAGCCGCACAACCAAAGGAAGAGGCCCCCAAAATTTCGGAGGCTGCAGTTCTCCAACAAACCAAAATACCTTCCCCCGAGATCGCATCGGCTGCAGCCGCTGACGTTGGCGCGGCAGAAGTGGAAAGGCCTCGCAGGCAGGCACCGGAAGCTCCCAAACCTTCATCTCCGAGGCCAGTGCTGGAGTCCGAGCCGGCGATCGTTGTTGCAACGGGAAATGATGCCCTGATTGCGGAGCTGATCGAAGAGCTTGTCGGCCGCATAGAATTCAGGCTGCTCGATACTGTTCGGCAGGTGGTCGAGGCCAAGCTGCCCGGAATTGCTCGCGAAATAATCCGTGAGGAAATTGAGCGGTTAAAAAAGGAAATCGATTAAGAAATCAGCGTTTAATAGTGGCCGTGTGCAGTCGTATGTAGTCTAGCCCCGGTGGGAGTGTTCCTGGATTGGCAAAGAACGCTCACAAGGGGCTAAGCTACTTTTGAAGCAACTTGGTTGAGGGAATTTGGGATTTAAAATACATTTCCGATCCCTTCACTCAGCTTGGACTCTTAAATTCCTTATTATTTTTGAGTTTTGAATCTCTCAACGAGATCGCAGAGGATTTCCATGAGCGAAGGCGCTCTTCCAAAAGCATACGAGTTTAAAGAAGTCGAATCTCACTGGTACAAATACTGGGAA
Organism: Desulfarculales bacterium UBA702; assembly: GCA_002298165.1. Lineage (GTDB taxonomy): Bacteria > Desulfobacterota > Syntrophobacteria > Syntrophobacterales > Syntrophobacteraceae > SbD1. The sequence goes on along the minus strand of DBMI01000001.1, from coordinate 2,752 downwards.
GAACAGGGTTATTTTCGCGCAGACGAAAATAGCAAAAAGCCTCCTTTCAGCATCGTCATCCCGCCGCCTAACGTGACGGGGCAACTCCACATGGGGCATGCTTTAAATGATACCCTGCAGGACATACTCTGCCGCTACAAAAGGTTAAAGGGTTTCGAGGTCCTGTGGGTGCCCGGAACGGATCATGCCGGGATCGCCACGCAAAATGTGGTCGAACGCGAGCTTGCGAAACAGGGTCTTTCCCGCCACGAGATCGGCCGCGAGGCCTTTTTGCAAAAGGTGTGGGAGTGGCGTGAAAAATACGGCGGGTTGATAATAAATCAGCTAAAACGGCTCGGTTCCTCATGCGACTGGTCGAGGGAGCGCTTCACCATGGATGAGGGGCTCTCACGCTCGGTGCGTCAGGTTTTCGTATCGCTCTATAACGAGGGACTGCTCTATCGTGGGAAGCGCATGATAAACTGGTGTCCCAGATGCGTCACCGCGCTTGCCAACATCGAGGTTGAAGCAGAGGAACTGGACAGCTCGCTCTACCAAATCCGTTACCCGCTGGTAAGTGGGAAGGGCGCGCTCATCGTGGCGACCACCCGCCCCGAGACGATGCTCGGCGATACGGCAGTTGCCGTGCATCCAGATGATGAAAGATATAAAGCCTTTGTCGGGCAAGAGGTGATCCTTCCGATCCTTGGCCGGCACATCCCGGTGATAGCCGATCCTTATGTGGAGCGAGGATTTGGCACGGGCGCCCTGAAAGTCACCCCGGCCCATGACTTCAACGACTTCGAACTGTCCCGCAAGCATAACCTGGAAATTATCCAGGTAATAGACGAGCACGGGGTAATGACTTCCGAAGCCGGGCCTTATGCCGGCCTGGACCGTTATGCCTGCCGAAAGCGCATTCTCAAGGACTTGGAAAAAGGCGGGTTTCTCGTAAAGGTCGAGCCTCACAAGAACCGGGTCGGACACTGCTACCGCTGCCAGAGTGTCGTAGAGCCCATGCTCTCGCTCCAGTGGTTCGTTTCCACAAAGCCTCTTGCGCAGCCTGCGATGGAGGCTGTCCGGCTGAACAGGACCCGAATTATCCCGTCCAAATGGGAAAAAGACTACTTCATCTGGATGGAAAACGTAGAGGACTGGTGCATAAGCCGCCAGATATGGTGGGGGCACCGCATACCGGCATGGTACTGTAAGAATTGCGGTGAGGTTGTCGTCGCAACCGAAGCGCCTACAGAGTGCCCCAAGTGCGGTGGTAAGGTGCTCGAACAGGATCAGGACGTTCTCGACACCTGGTTCAGTTCGGGGCTGTGGCCTTTTTCGACCCTTGGCTGGCCCGACGACACCCCGGAGCTTCGCAAGTTCTATCCCACATCGGTTCTCGTCACGGCATTCGACATCCTGTTTTTCTGGGTTGCCCGGATGATGATGATGGGAATTCACTTCATGAAGGCGGTACCCTTTCGCCAGGTGTACGTGCACGCACTCGTTCGTGATGCCTCGGGCCAGAAGATGAGCAAGTCGAAAGGAAACGTCATCGACCCGCTGCTCATGATGGATAAGTACGGGACCGATGCCCTGAGGTTTGCTCTTACGGCGTTTGCCGCCCAGGGGCGGGATATAAAGCTTTCCGAGGACCGGATCGAAGGATACAGGCATTTCGTAAACAAAATATGGAACGCCGCCCGCCTGCTTCTGATGAATCTCGAAGGCTTCACCCGGATAGGGGATATTCCGGAGAAACCCGGCAACCTCGCCCATCGCTGGATTCTCAGCCGCCTCCAGAGGGTTATCGAGCAGACGAGCCAGTCCCTGGATGAGCATTACTATAACGAGTATGCCCAAGCTCTCTACCAGTTCGTCTGGCACGAGTACTGCGACTGGTATCTCGAAATGTTAAAGCCCGATTTCTACGGCGAAGATGAGCGGGCGGGGAATCTTGCAAGGTCCGTTGCGGCCATGGTGATGGAGAAAATACTGATCCTGCTCCACCCCGTTATGCCCTTCATTACCGAGGAGCTGTGGCAAAAACTCCCGCAGACCCAGGGCAGTATCATGAAAGCGGCCTTCCCGGAATACACGCCGGCCAGGATCGATCCCGACGCCGAAGCTCGGATGGAGAAGTTGATGGACGTGGTTAACGCGATTCGAAACATCCGAGGCGAGATGAACGTCTCGCCTGCCGTTCGAGTCGAGGTCACCTGCTTGTGCAAGGACCAGCAAGACGTCGAACTGCTCTCCAAGCAGTCGAGGACAATCGAGGACCTCGGGAGGGTATCGCACGTCACGGCAGCCCTTGCCGGACAGTCCGAGAAACCCAAATTTGCCGCCGGCGCGGTGGCCGGGAATGTCGAAGTCTTTGTTATATTGAAAGATATCCTGGACTTCGACAGCGAGGCCAAACGGCTCGAAAAAGAGCTGGCGAAGCTCGAAAAGGAATTCGGCAATACCCGGCGCAAGCTGTCCAACTATGAATTCCTCGATAAGGCTCCGCCCGAGGTCATTGAGAAAGAGCGTGAAAAAAGCGAGCGCCTCGGCGAGAAAAAGGACAAACTTTCGCGCCGGCTCAAACTGATGGAAAGCTTGCGGGACAGCTCGGTATAGGTAAGGTTGGGGCAAAATGGGCTGTTGCTGGAAAACATGGCGTCATTCCAGCGGAAGCCGCAACCCAGTTGGATGGAACCGTGCAGGAGATAGTGTAGGGTGGGCACAGTTTCACCGTGCCTACCGACGGCATCGGTGGGCACGATAAAACTGT
>DBMI01000070.1 GCA_002298165.1 Desulfarculales bacterium UBA702 | reverse complement strand
CCCAACTACAACTCAGACGACAACAGGCATTTCGTGGATCAGCGTCTGAGACTCAACTTCTCGTTTATTGCCAGCAAGAACCTCAAACTGGTAACCGCCTTTGAAATGGGCGACGCCATCTGGGGCCAGGGCAGCAATGGAGCGGGAGCAGCACAGGGCAACACGGGCGCAAACATGGGTGCAAACCTTGGTGGAGACTCTGTTTCCGTAGAAGTAAAGAACGTCTTCCTCCAGTTCAACATCCCCAATACGCCCACCACCGGTATCATTGGTCTTCAGCCTTTGGTGCTGCTGGATTCCTGGATCATTGGCGATGACGTCCCGGCGGCCGTGTTTGTGACAGATCTGGATCCGTTCAAGGTAACTCTTGGTTACGCAGGCGGCCAGAACGGCTGGGAAAGACCCACCAGCTCCAATTTCATTGCTACCACCAACGATACTTTCAACGTTGATGACTTCTTCCTGTCATTGGACTACAAGAGCGGACCGTTCAAGGCATCTCTCATTGGTTTCTTGCAGTTCGGCCATGACAGCTCGATGAGCATCGACCCGTCGACCTACGCTACTCCTATCAGGACTGCTGTTGGCCAAACCACGGCTTTCCTGAACGACCAGACTATTACGGTCGGCAGCACTACCACTAAGATCAGTGACTATCAGTACAGAAACAATGCTCTGATTGACCTTGGTCTTAACCTGACCTACAAAGTTGACTATCTGCTCGCTTATGTCAATTTCGTCAAGAATCTTGGCGGAACGGACTTGCCTAACAACTTGAACTCTGTAGTCGCAGCCAGTACGTTGCTTACACCGGCTGAGAAAGCCACCTATGCCGGTGTGTACCCGAACAGATCAGCCGATTATACCGGCTTTATGATTGATGCCGGTGTAACGTACTTCTGCGGCCCGTGGACTGCCAACATTGGCGGTTTCTATACCACCGGACCGGACATTGCCAACAACGTGTTTGATTTCCAGAGGATGTATTATCTGCCGGCGGTTGGCGCGACCCAAGCCACTGCTTCGCCGATCTATACCGGTAACCAGATCAAGCCGTTCAAGAACCTTCAGGGCAAGGATGTTGAGTGGTTTACCTATCCTGCAGGCGTTCAGAAAGCTACCTCCGAACTGATCGGCGGCGGTATTCTTGGTGAAGATCTTTACGTTCTTCGTGGATACTCGTCCACTGTGGCAGCATCTGGTATTGGACAACCGGCCGGGCAGACCACCCCGTTGTGGAAGGGCTGGTATCAGCCTGAGAATGTGTGGACCATCACAGCCGGTGGTTCGTACCAGGCAACCCCCACTACCAAGGTCAGCGCTTCATATTGGTATTGGGGTGTCTCAGAAAATGTTCCTGTTGCGGTTAACCTGGATACGGCTTCCGTCAATTTTGGCAAGTTCGACATGTCCAGCTCAATCGGCCACGAGTTAGACCTGTATGTCGACCAGAAGATCGTCGATGGTCTGACCCTGACCCTGGTTGGCGCCTACTTGTTTGCTGATGACGCTTTTGCGCCTTATCCGATCAATCTGGTAGGGACTCAAGACTATATCAGCACAGTTGACGGCACACTGCATAAGACCGCTACTCTTCCGGACTTTACCGCTAACCCGGGACTTCGCAATGCATTCGTGTTTAACCAGGCTGGTCAGGCTATTGCCACCAAAAAGCTGGCCCAGGATGCATTTGAAGTTGGCGCCAGACTGCAGTGGAACTTCTAAGCAGCAAAACGGTTTAGCGTAAGCTGACCGAGCCCGGATGGATTCATTCCATCCGGGCTTTTTTTATATCAGCGCAGTCTTCGTCTTTTGCGAATCAATCTGGTATGAATGGTTGTGGGGCAGGTACTCATTGCTCCGCAAAGGAGTTTGAATCAATGTGGGGCAGGCTTTCCAGCCTGCTTTCGGGTCTTTAGGCCCGGCCCGTTTGAGATCTTTCCGTATGAATGCTTGGCCGATTTCGCCAATCAGCACCATCGAGGTATCCTATGTCAGAATTTTTGAAGGTAAAGACAGCAGTCGAGGTTCTTGCCATTCTTGAACAAATTCGACCACTGCCCGTCGAGATGATTACCCTGGACCTCGCTATGGGCAGGGTGTCGGCGGCGGATGTTTTTTCGCCCGAACCTGTCCCGCAATTTGATCGTGCGACGATGGACGGTTTTGCAGTCCGTGCCCGGGACACTTTCGGGGCATCCGAGGGACTTCCCGCCATGCTGGAAAGGGCAGGTGAGGTGCTGATGGGCGAGGAGGCAAAGACAGCAGTTGAGCCCGGCAAGGCCGTTGCCATCCCTACCGGTGGTATGCTTCCACAGGGGGCGGACGCGGTGGTGATGGTGGAATATACTCAGGCGCTGGATGAAGGCACAATCGAGGTAACCAGGCCGGTGGCGCCGGGAGAGAATGTACTCGGGACCGGCGACGACATCCGGCAGGGAGAGAAGATCGCAAGCCGCGGCTCGGTGCTGAGGCCACAGGACGTCGGTGTTCTTGCGGCGCTTGGGATCGCCTCAGTAGAAGTTTTCAGACGCCCCAGAGTTGCACTCATATCCACCGGCGATGAAGTTGTCCCGGTGGATACTCGCCCGCTCCAGCCGGGGAAGGTTCGCGACATAAACTCCTTTGCCCTCGCGGCTCAGATCGAATCCGCGGGCGCGGAGGTCGGAATGAGAGCAAAGATCGTGGACAGCCTTGAAGAGCTGATATCCTTTTCTGTCAGGGCATTGGACGATCATGACATGATTGTGCTCTCGGGAGGCAGTTCCGTAGGCATTAGGGACTACACTCTCCAGGTACTCGATCAACTCCCGGATTCCAAACTCCTGTTACACGGAGTGGCAATCCGGCCTGGAAAGCCGACCATACTGGGATTGAGCGGCGGGAAGATCTTCTGGGGCCTGCCTGGCCAGCCGGTATCCGCTCTAATTACATGCAGGGCATTCGTGGTCCCCTCGATCGAGCGCCTCCAGGGCCGAAGCACTGGTGCACCAACCGGAGGCTTCAGGGCCGCATTGAACCGGCGGCTGCCTTCGGTACACGGCAGGACGGATTTCGTCCCGGTATCGATCTCGGCCGCGGAGGACGGCACCCCGGAAGCGTTGCCTATATTCGGCAAGTCCGGTGCGATAAGCATCCTGACCCGAGCCGACGGATATGTAGTCGTCCCGGAACACGTCGAAGGCTACGACAAAGGGACGGAGGTGGTTGTTTACTCGTTTTAGGGTTGGGGGGTGCGGGTGCCGGTTGCGGGTTGCGGGTTGCGGGTTGCGGGTTGCGAGTTGCGAGTTGCGAGTTGCGAGTTGCGGGTTGCGAGTTGCGAGTTGCGGGTTGCGAGTTTTGTAGAAGAGAGGAACTCAGTTATGGTGCGGTCTCCCGACCGCACCATGGTCTCGACCGAAGGTCTCCAAGTCATTCAAGACCAGTTGAGACCCGAGATCTTAACATCGCAGTGATTGCGACCATCCGATACGTAATAACATGCCGATGAAAATCGCCAATGATGAGCCGCCATCACCAGACCTTTGCGGCAGGGATTATTATGCATATAATCCAATTTCTGTTTCCAGAATTTCTCTGCTATTATTCCTTCCGGATGTCGACTTGGCTGCCAAAAACGACGTTTCCGGTCGGCTGTCGAAGCTCCCCGGAATGTTTCATTAGTACTTGAAGGCATGTGCTGAGCGCAAAAATCGCTTAATGACCTGCCAGTAAATTTGCGAAAATCGGCAAGTGATTTCCCCAAACGTTCCGAATCGAAATTCTCATCAAAAACTATCGCATGCATATGAGTCGGCATGACAACATAGCCGTTTATCCGCAGTGATTTGTGATCATGACAATAGTTCAGGCTATCGGTAATGATACGGCAGGTGGCTTCTGATATGAAAATCGGCAGCCATTCAATTACGGAATACGTAACGAAATACACCGCTGCATCACGCTGGATCCGATAACATTCCGTCATGAATACAACCTCCGGGAGACCTTCGGTCGGGGCTGGTGACACGGTCGGGAGACCGTGCCACAACCGTGTCGCAGATATTACTGTGGTTTTGACTCGTAACCCGTAACCCGCAACCCGCAACCCGCAACTCGCAACCCGCAACCCGCAACCCGCAACCCACAACTTGCCAGACGGCTCCTTCCCGTGTTAAACGAAACCCGCTTGGAGGTCTTGTGGATGTCTGCTCTTAAAAGGGCTGGAGTAGCCTTAATCTCACTTTTCGTTGCTGCTTGCTGCCTTTTAGTTCTGGCGGCGGCTCCATTACTTTTGCATTTCTGGCTTTTTCTGCGCCTCCCTGGAAAACCGGCAATGGAGACCAGACAGTTCTTCATCCCGCCTAAAACGGGTGCTTTCGGGATCGCCCAACTGCTGCAATCCCAGGAGGTCATCAGGGACGCCCGCGCTTTCTATCTAATGGCGTGGCTCAAGAATTCACTTCATCGATTACAGGCGGGTGAATACGCGTTTTCCACCTTGCTCACCCCCGAGCAGGTTCTGGACCAGATCGTCAACGGAAGGGTTGTAATCCACACGGCAACCCTGCCGGAAGGATCGACGATCTGGGACGTCGCCAGAATCTACGAACAAAAGGGGCTCGCCACAAGCGACGAATTCCTGGATCTTTCGGGCAATCCCGACTTTATTCGAGAACTTGGGATAAGATCGCCAAGCCTTGAAGGCTACCTTTTTCCACAAACCTACCAGTTTAAAAAACCAATCGACGCCTCCGCAATCATCCGGGCAATGGTAAAGGAGTTCAGGCGAAACCTGCCCGATGATTGGGAGCGGCGAGCACGAGAGACGGGCATGACCCTTAATCAGGTCGTAACCCTGGCCTCGATAATCGAGAAAGAAGCGGTTGTGGATTCGGAGCGGCCGATCATCTCCGGGGTCTTCTACAACAGGCTCAAGATCAACATGCCACTCCAGAGCGACCCCACCGCTGTCTACGATATTCCCGGCTTTTCCGGTGCGGTGTCGTCGGCTCACCTCAGCAGGCAGAGCCCATACAACACCTACCAGATAAAGGGTCTTCCGCCGGGCCCAATTTGTAATCCGGGCGCCAAATCACTGAGGGCGGCCCTTCACCCGGACAAGGTCACCTTTCTTTATTTCGTAAGCAACAACGACGGGACGCACAGTTTTTCGACCACCATCGACGAGCATCGAAGAGCGATTGGCCACTACCGTGACATAAGGAGAAAAACCGCCGCGGAAAAAGATTCGCAGGCGGAGGACAATTCGCTTGAGCATTAGCAGGAATTGCATTCGGGTTGACAATACAAGGGTGGGCAAGGATTTATCGCGCCCACCAGTTGCTGCGCGGAACTGAAGGGTGGGCGGTAAATCTGTGCCACCCTCGCATCTTGCAAGCTATCCCGGCATTGTGAAACCTGCACTTTTTGGAGGGGAAAATATGGCCGAGACTGCCAGCATCATTTTTGCCGCGGGGAAGGGAACCCGAATGACCGGCTACACGGGAAACAAGACCCTGCTTCCCCTCATTCCCGGAAAATCCCTGTTCGAGGGCAAGCGTCCTCTCATTCATGAAGTCCTTGAAAACCTGCCGCCCGGCCCCAAAGGGATCGTGGTAAACCACCGCGCGGAGGATGTTATCAAGGCCACGCAGGGACCGGGAATCGAATACATCCTTCAACCCGAAACTAACGGGACGGGGGGAGCGCTTTTGGCAGCCCGGCAGTTCCTGGAAAAAGCAGGTGCGGAGCAAGTCATAATAACCATGGGAGATGTTCCCCTGATACAGCCGGCCACGTATCTGATGCTTCTCGAAAAGTTAAGCGGCTGCAACATGTCCCTGCTGGCGTTCTCGCCGAAGGACCCGGCCCGGTACGGCATGCTGGAGATGGAGGAGGGGCGGGTTTTAGGGATTGTCGAGTGGAAATACTGGAGCAACCCCGTGGAGTTTCCGCCCCAGAGGCGAGATAAATTAAAGTACTGCAATGCCGGTGTCTATGCCGTCGGACGCGGGACCCTTCTTCGATATATGGGAAAGCTCGAAAACCGGCCCCACGAGGTCGTGAAGATGCGGGAAGGTCGTGAGACAACAATAAAGGAATATTTCCTGACGGATATCGCCGAAATGATGAATGCGGACGGGCTTTTCGTTGGAATGGTACAAACCAGGGAAGAGGAGGTAACAGGCGTCGATACGCCCGAATCCCTCGTTCACGTGCAGAAGATGCATGTAAGGCTCGCTTAAAAGAATCCTGGCGCCCCCTCCTTTCGCTGAACGGCAATGTTAAAGCATCTACTCTTTTGAAAGAGAAAATGATATGAATTCATAAGGACGGTGAATTAACCTGTCCTGCACTCATTACTTTTATCCGGGCAGCAAGCGGCCTGAGACAGCATATCCGGATTGGCACCTTAATTCCCTATCATTTGTTCCCCCTTAAAAGTTCCTCTACTGTTCCGGAATGGTCAAGTTGCACAACAAGCTAACAGGTGCGTGCTTCGCTGCTCCGATCTGGGGTTATTCCGGTCTTCTATGGCAACTCCCGCAATCAAGGTGCTCCTCATCGAAGATGATGAGGAAGATTACATCCTTCTCAGGACGATGCTATCGGCTTGTCCCCGCGAGATGGTACTCGATTGGGCGGATTCGTTCGATGCTGGATCTCTGGGTATTTCCAGTTGCAGGCATGATGTAGTGCTCGTCGATTATCGTCTGGGAAAAGGAAATGGGATTGAACTGCTCTATTTAGCTAAAAACAGCGACTGCGATATTCCGGTCATATTGCTTACGGGCCAGGGCGGATACGAAATTGACGTCGAAGCCATGAAAGCCGGGGCGGCCGACTACCTGGTAAAGGAACAACTGACACCCGATCTTCTAGATCGCTCGATTCGCTACTCGATTGAACGAAAAAAGTCAGAAATCGAGCTTAAGAGATACAAAGACCACCTCGAAGAACTGGTGAATGAGCGGACGGCGCAGCTCGAAAAAGCCAAAGACAGGCTTGAGGAAATAAATCAGGAGTTGCTCCGCGAAAACAATTACCGTGTTATGGCGCAGGAGGAACTGGCGGCGGCTCACCGGGAACTCGAAAAGAAGGTGGCGAAACGCACGGAGGAACTGGCTCGCGCAAATGAGGCCCTTAATCTCGAACAGTCGCGTCTCGAAGCCTTATGGGAGTTGAGCCAGATGAACGCCGCCTCCAGGAGGCAGGTGTATTCATTCGTGCTTCATCAGCAGGTGAGGCTTACCGGAAGCCGTTACGGACTGCTTGGATTCACCAATGAAGATGAAACCGCTCTTTCCGTCTATACCTGTGCCGGCCGGACCGCCAGCAGTTGCCCGATACTGAATCGACCGGTCTCAATTCCCATGGGAGAAGACGGAATCTGGTCGGACACGATCCGAAACCGTGAACCGGTAATAGTCAATCACTTCACAACAGTGGATGAAGCGGCTGCGGATCTTTTCCCGAATGAAATTTCAGGCCTGCATCGAAAAATGAGCGTACCGGTTATCGATGGGGACCGGATTGTGGCAGTCGCCCTGGTAGCGGATAAAGCGGGTAACTACGATCAAGCGGACCTTCGCCGGCTTACATTGCTGATGGATGGAGTTTGGAAACTGCTTCAGCGCGAAGAGGCGCAGAAAGCGCTTAGAGAATCTGAAAACCTGGCCTCGCTGGGAAGAGCGCTTTCAAGCGTCGCTCACGATCTCAAAACCTCTCTTGTGGCAATTGGCGGCTTTACGAGGAGTGTCTACAAGCGCATCGCTCAGGATATTCCATATCGCGAAAAGCTCGAAATCGTAATGAAAGAAACCGGGCGGATGGAAAATCTCATTAATGAAATGCTCGATTTTTCAAAGCCGCTGAAGCTCCATTTACACGAGGAGGATGTAAACATACTTATAGATGAGTGCATCCAGGTTATCGGAAGCATGGCGAGGGAAAGGGAGATAAGAATCCAAACACAGTATGCGGCCGACCTGCCTTTGGTTACCATCGATTCTGCCAGACTCAAGCAGGTCGTGATAAATCTTTTATCCAACGCGGTGCACGCATCACCCCAAGGGGGAACCGTGAGCGTATATACGCGAATCGGGCGTTCGGGCTTTCTTCTAGTTGATGTAAAGGACTGCGGATGCGGAATCCCCTTGGAGAAAAGGGGCGAGATTTTCATGCCTTTCGTTTCCTTCAGGAAAGGCGGCACGGGGCTTGGTCTTCCTATCGTAAAGAAAATTGTCGAAGCGCACCATGGGCGAATCCAGATTTTTGATAATCCCGAATCGGGAATAACATTCCGCGTCGCAATTCCTCCCAGGGGCCAGGTCCGCTCGGATCCCGCACCCGGCAAGGCAGCCTGAGCATGAGAAAGGGACTACGGCCGCAGTGGCAGGCTGGAAAGCCTGCCCCACATTGATCTGCCTGCTGTCCCAAATTGACTTGCCTGAAAGTGAACCGATCAGGCGCCCTAATCCTGCTTTAAAAATGTTCTATAATTGAATACACTTGGGATTCGACGCAATTCGCATACGATCTTCGGTTTACGAGCGCGATAATTCAGTTTCGAGGGCGCCCGTTGAGGCTTTCGGCGGGTCGGGTTGCGATCAACACTGGTTTTTTGCCGGTGCCGCATTAATTTAGCGTGGGCCAAACAGCAGAATTGGTTTTTAAAAATGACAAAGCACAAAATTAAATTTTTGCCCTACGACAGGGAAATCGAGGCTTCCGAAGAACAAAGCGTGATCCGAGCCGCGCTGGAGGCGGGCGTTCATGTTAATGCATCCTGCGGAGGCGGAGGGCAATGCGGGAAGTGCCGAGTCATAATCGAAAGCGGAGAAATCGAGGGAGGGATCTCCGAGCGGTTGAGCCGAGAGGACGTGGAGAACGGATACCGGCTTGCCTGTATCTGCCGCGCAAAAAGCGATCTGGTAGTGCGTGTTCCGGTCGAATCCGAAATAGATCCGGGCATGCTGAAAAAGCTCAAAACATCGAGGCAGGCGGCCCGGGTCCGGCAGGTAGATTTCGAGGACCTCAAGAGCAGGGGCCTCATCATTCCACCGGTCGAAAAGAAATACCTGGAACTCCCTCCACCAACTACTGTAGAAAACCTGGCGGATTCCAGCCGCATTATAAAATTTCTCAAAACTCACCACAACGAGCACAGGCTGGTTTTCTGGCTGGCGGTTTTGAGAAAGCTCCCGGATGTCATCAGACAGGCCGATTTCAAAATTACCGCAACGATTGTCAGGCCGGTTTTCGATGACGGAAAGAACCAGATAACAAACATCGAGCCGGGGGACACCACGTCGAGAAACTTCACAATTGCCGTGGATATCGGCACGACGACAATTTACGGACAGGTTATAAACCTCGGTACCGGCCGGATTCTTGCCGAGCAGGGAGACTACAACGCACAGATATCCTACGGCGAGGATGTAATCTCGCGATTGATACACGCCGAAAAACCGGCCGGACTGGAGGAGTTGCACGGGGCACTCGTAAAAACGATAAACGGAATCATACGAAATATTACCGCGGAAGCCGGCGTTCGGCAGGATGAAGTTTCAAGCATAACTTTCGCCGGGAACACCACTCTCAGCCAGATCCTCATAGGGGCAAACCCGGCCTACATCAGAAGGTCTCCTTATGTGCCTGTCACCACGCTCTATCCTCCGATCAGGGCAATCGATCTCGGCCTCGACCTGGCACCTCATGCAAATGCCCTGCTCTATCCCAGCGTTTCGAGCTGGGTAGGCGGGGACATAGTTGCGGGGGTGATGGGATCGGGCATATACCGTTCCAGCAGGTTATCACTCTATATAGACATAGGCACAAATGCCGAAATAGTAGTCGGCAACAAGGATTGGCTCGCATGCGCGGCATGTTCGGCGGGGCCGGCATTCGAAGGGGGCGGCATCGAGTTCGGCATGCGGGCGGCCGAAGGGGCCATCGAAGATTTTTCTATCAATCCGCGCACCCTGGAGCCGATGTATTTGACGGTCGCAAACGCCAAACCAAGGGGTATCTGTGGCTCAGGGTTGATCAACATAGTTGCAAACCTCTTCGAAACGGGCATCATCGACAATCTCGGCAAGTTCGACCGCGATTTGAAATCGCCGCGAATTCGGGATCGAGACGGTATATATGAATATGTTCTTGCATGGAAAAATGATGCAGGCATCGATCGTGACATAGTTCTGACGGAAATAGATATCGAGAACCTGATCCGCGCAAAAGCCGCCATATTCAGCGGCTGTCAGACTCTGCTCGGAGAAGTTGGCCTCGGCATAAGGGACCTCGACAGAATAATTCTTGCTGGTGGCTTCGGCAGCCATGTCGATATTCTAAGGGCAATGACGATAGGGTTGCTCCCGGAAATCGATCCGGCAAAAGTGACCTATATTGGAAACGGATCGCTAATGGGCGCGAGGATGAGCGCCCTTACCAACAGGATCAGAAAAGACGTCGTTGAAGTTCTAAAGAAGATGACAAACTTTGAACTATCCGAAACACTCTCGTTTATGGACCGCTACATGGCCGCCCTGTTTCTTCCACATACTGATATGGACCTCTTCTCAGGAGTAAAGGCCAGGCTGAACTCCAGGATTGCCAGGTAGTCAGCCCCCGGCAAGCTCTAAGATAAATCAATCAAACAAATCCATTTAGCAAAGCGGGGTTTCTCTTCCATTAGTGCAAATTACGATCTATACTGGTAGGTGAATCTTTCTGAATTTACAATCAGGTTGGTGAAAACTCCTATCTTGTGATCCAAAGCTCAGGCTCAAGCTCGGTTTCTTGCCGGATCTTTCCGGCAGGCTCTAATTACCGGTTCCTGCTGCAAGGAGTCTTCATTGTTGCGATACATCCACGCACTTGTCGCTGCCTTGGCTATTTTTTGCTTGCTGCCTGCCTGTGAACGTCAATTGAACCTGCCAGAGCCCGAGCCGGGCGCCCCCGGATTTACCGATACTGAAATCATTCTGGGTTCCTCACTTGCCCTGGAAGGCCACGCGAGCTATCTAGGCACCCAGACAATGCGCGGATACATGTGTTATATCAAACACATAAATGAGAGTGGCGGAATCCATGGCAGAACAATCCGGGTAATTGCCTACGATGACAGCTACGACCCTCCCAAATGCCTGGCCAACACACAGCGACTTATAATCAAAGACCAGGTATTTGCGCTTTTCTCCTATGTCGGTACCCCAACTACGGTCAAAATCCTTCCCATGGTCAAGGAAGCAAAGGTCCCTTTGCTCGGCATGTTCACGGGCGCCAATGCCCTGAGGGAACCGCTCAGCAGATATGTAATAAACGTTCGGGCATCTTACTACCAGGAAACGGGTGCGGTCATTTCACACCTTGTAGAAAACCTGGGAATGACCAAAATTGCCGTCTTTTATCAATACGACGCTTATGGGTTTGACGGACTAACCGGCGCGGAGCTTGCGCTCAAGAAGTACAGCCTCGCTCCGGTGGCACGAGGCTCCTACGTCCGGGGCGCTCAGGATATCGAGGAAGGACTCGACAAGATAATGGCATCGGGCGCACAGGCGGTCGTTATGATCGGTACTTACGGCCCATGCGCCCAATTCGTCAGACTCGCACACTCGAAACGGTTCAACCCGGTTTTTTATACCGTTTCGTTTACGGGAGCCGAGGAGCTTGCCCGGAGGCTCGAATCCCCATCCGATATAGTTCTGATCGTTTCGCAGGTGGTTCCGCCGCCCGAGGGGCCGGAATCGGGGGAACTGCTTGGCAGTGCGTCGGAATACCCTGTTTTGCTGAAACGCTACTTCCCCGAAGATAAGCCCAACTTCGTGGGACTGGAGGGTTATCTAAATGCAAGGGTTCTGGTCGAGGGCCTGCAAAGGGCGGGCAGAAACCTGACCCGGGAGGGCTTCATAGACGCAATTGAATCAATCCAGAATTTTCCACTGCTTCCTTACAATGATCTGTCTTTCACCCCGAGCGACCACCAGGGCTTTGATAAAGTCTACTTTACGATTCTTCGCAACGGCAGCTTTGTGCTGTTGAAGGATTGGTCGCTAATCAAGGAAAGGATGGAAGGTAAAACTTCGGAGGGAGATGGCGAATCCTGATGTCCATAGTCGCACGGCTGAATAAAATCAGCCTTAAAAACAAGATATTCTTTTCGATACTTGGGGTGCTGCTGATAATCAGCTTGGCCATTGCCACCCTCGCGCGCTGGATTATCGTATCGAGCCTGATCTCGGAGCTGGAACTAAGGGGCGCCGCAATTGCAAGGACAATAGCAGAAAGGGGAAGCAGCTTTATCCTGGACAAGAATTACCCAATGCTGCTCAGCCTGATTTTTGACGAATCTCAGCTAATCGAACGCAAGCACCTGATTTCCTACATCTTTGTGGTTGATAACGAAGATAACGTAATCAGCCATACATTCACCCGTCAGTTTCCGGAGGATATACGGTTCGCCAACCCCGTGCTCCCCGAGCAGGACAAGAGCGTGCAATTATTGTATGTATTCGGGCAGGCCGCCTACGATATAGCCACTCCGGCAAGAGAGGGAATTTACAGGATCGGCACGGTCCACGTCGGTTTGAACAAGAACCATATCGACAACCTCGTATCGGCCCTGAGAAACACCTTCCTCGGCTTTATCTCCCTTGTCATCGTGCTCGTATTCCTGATGAGCCACTGGCTCGCGAAGCATATAACAATGCCGATATACAGGCTGATAGGAATTTCGGACGAACTTAGCCGCGGAAATTTCGATATCGAGGTCGACCTGGGGGGAGTAACCGGCGGTACCTGGGACATGTCACAATGTCCGGCATACCTGGATTCCGACCTTCCCTGCTGGCATTTCGACCACCTGTCTTCATCCGCTGGCCGCCCGGCTTCCACAAAGGACCGGCCCAGGTGCGACAAATGCGCATTCTACCGGAAACGCTCCGGCGACGAAGTGGTTCAGCTTGCCGATTCATTCCACAACATGGTCTGGAGCATAAAGCTGTACCGGAGGAAGCTGCATCAGTCGGAGGAAAAGTATCGTTCTCTTTTCGACAGCGGTCCCGACCCGATATTTGTCGTTGATCCCCAAACTTTTCGGATAATCGATGCCAACCCTCGTGCCGTCGAATTATATGGTTTCGAGGAAAATGAGATGGCTGGAAAATCCTTCCTGGATCTTGAACCCGCGGGCACAAGATCCATCACGACGTTCGTAGCCAAGGGAGCATCAGTGGGGCGGGTTTCATTCGAAAAAGTGCTTCACCGCAAGAAAGGTGACAAACCCTTTTTCGTTAATTTACATGCATGCCAGATCAGCTACGGCGACAACCCGGCCATCATTATTGCCGCGGTTGATATAACTGAGATGATGGAAAAAGACGCCCAGTTGATTCAGGCAAGCAAACTGAGGTCGCTTGGCGAAATGTCGGCTGGAATAGCCCATGAGTTGAATCAGCCCCTGAACGCGATCAAGATGGGTGGTGAGTATCTCTCGATGATGGTCGAAAGCCGGCGAGAAATACCTCCGGACGATCTGCTCCAGGTGGTTTCGGAGATAAGTGCGCAAGTTGACAGGGCTGCCGATATTATCAACACCCTCCGGTCTTTCGGAAAAAAAGCGGGCCTGAGCAGGGAAAAAGTTGATATGAATAAACCTGTCAAAAGCGTACTTTCGATCGTACGCAGGCAGTTGGAGCTTGAGAACATTCATATCAGACTCGATTTGTCCGAAAATATTCCCCGTGTGCTGGCCCATGATAACCGTTTGCAGCAGGTTTTCTTCAACTTGGTAACGAATGCGCGGGATGCCATCAACGAGAAAAACGACTCGGCCCCGGTCAGGGAAGAGGGGCTGGTTGTGATACGAACATACGAGAAGGGCCGGCGCGTGGTGGCCGAAGTCGAGGATAACGGACCGGGTATTCCCGAAGAGATAAAAGACAAGATTTTCGAACCCTTTTTCAGCACAAAGGAGACGAGCCACGACATGGGGCTCGGCCTTGCCATTTTGTACGGCATCATCAAGGACTACGACGGCGATGTCCAGGTCTTCAGCAGGCAGGGAGAAGGCACTACGTTTCGGGTGAGCTTTCCGGCTGCCTGATTTCCTCCATGGAGGACAGATGAAAAAAATATTAATAATCGATGATGAAAAACCCACTCTGGATATGTTCCGGTTGCTTCTGAGCGCGCATGGATATGATGTGCTCACGGCCGAAAACGGCAGGGAAGGCATTGAGGTCTTCGAGCGGGAGAGGCCGCCCCTTGTAATTACCGACATAAAGATGCCGGGAATGGATGGAATCGAAGTATTGAGACTTATCAAGGGCTCCAACCCCAAAGCCGAGGTTATCGTAATAACCGGCCACGGAGACATGGATCTGGCAATAAAGGCGCTGAACCTCGATGCGACAGATTTCATAAACAAGCCAATCCAGCGCAGGTATCTGGAGCAGGCCCTCAGAAGGGCCGGGGAGCGGATCGAGTTTCACAGGAACAGCGAGAAGCAAATATACCTCGAGGTCAGGGGCGAAATAGCGGTTATACACCTGCGCGGCGGACTTACATCGAGTTCCGAATCAAGTCTGCTGAAAGTCTTTCAGGACGCCGAGAAAACCGGCAAGCCAAAGATCCTGCTGCTCTTCGATCAAGATGCCTCTGTAAACGGCGCCGGCATATCGATTCTGACCCAATTGCTCCTGGATGCGCGAAGATACGGCCAAAACGTCGAAATAGCCGGTCTTTCTGAAAACTACAGGACGGTTTTCAAGATGGTGGGAATAGCCAATCTGGTCAAAGTATACGAAACCTTCGAAGATGTTCCAAAAAATTAATGGTAGATGGCGTGGACAAAACAGATTTGCCTCTCCTGGAACCGCGGAAGAGCCTTGAAAACCTTGAAAAGAAGGCATTTTACCTTCAGACGCTTCTCGATACTTCGAGAGAGCTTGCCGATCTTGTTCAGCCAAGGCAAATCCTGGACCGATTCCTCCTCATGGTCATGGGGGCACTGGGAATTGTCCAGGGTATAGGCGCGGTAATCAACACGGATACAGGCCAAGGCCTCGTTGCCGGCCGTGGGATTCCCGATCCCGCTCTAAATGAAATCAGCAACAATATCCCCGAGATTAGCAAAAAATATTTTTCCGAGAGGGGCAAACCCTTAGGCACAACACCAAGGGTGAAGGTCATTACGGGAGATGCCATCACGGGCCAGGGACTTTGCTCGGCCCACATGCAGGTCCTAATCCTTTCCGACCTCCTGCCGGGAGGGTTCTCCTGCCTCCTGGCGCTTGGTGAGCGCATCACCGGCGAACCCCTGAGCGAACAGGACAACAGCGTTCTGCTAAACTTGGCAAATATTCTCGCGAACTCCCTTTCCCACGCGATTTCCCTTATGAATATCCAGCAGATGAACGCGGATCTACTAAAAAAGAATGCCGAACTGGAAGCTACAATCGAGGATTTCGGGCAAACTCGCCAGAATCTCGAAAAGCGCTATTTTCATATCGAGTCTCTCATGGACCTAAATGCCGAGCTTAGATCCCTTATAGATGAGGATGAACTGCTCAGGCTTTTCCTGCTTGCGTCAATGGGACCGATTGGAATCGAAAAAGGATTTATCCTGGTATATGACCGGGAAGACAGGGTTGCGAAGAGTGCCTACCGGGGGATCGAGAATGGAAAGGCGCTACATCCGCAGGTATGCGAGATGCTGCTCTACAGCGCTTTTGATAAAACAGAGCCAAAATCCCTTACTAATATGAGCTTTGGCCGCTTCGATGCACCCGGGATTTTCAAGGAGGCGGGCATTGACATAGAACCCGAATGCGCGTTTTTCTTCGTGATCGACCTCTCATGCATGGGGATAGCGGCGTTTGGACCGCCTGTTTCAGGCAATTCTTTATCCTCGAATGAGAGGAGCCTTATGGCCGGTCAGATGGCCGGATTTATGGCTTACCTGGAAAAAGCCAGGGCTTTTTCGATGATAAAAAAACTCAATGAGGACCTTACCAGCCGAAACGAGCAGTTGACCCAAACGGTACAGGACCTGACACGGGCAATGAACCGGATCACGGCCCTGGAAAAGTCGCGCACCCATCTTAAAATGGTGGTCCAGAAGGAAGCCGAGCGGGTATCCAGGGCAAGTTGGCTGGATTGCGCCCTGATATTTTTCTTCGCGCTGGGATTGGGTTTGCTTTTCAACCTTGCACCGCAGGGGATTAGCTTTCTGCCCGAGTCGGTCACGAAATCGGCTTTCCCGTCGGCTTCCGTGGTCGAGGCGCGAAAGCTGGTGGAAGAAGGCGCAGCCGTTCTGGTAGATGCCAGGCCCAAAGAACTCTATGACCGCAGTCATATCAAAGGGGCTATAAACATCCCGCTTTCGCTGTTCGATACAATGTACCCGGTCACGCTCGGCGAACTGGATTTAAAGCGGCCCGTAATCGTCTACGGAAGAACTGTGAGCAGGCTCTACGATGTTGAATTTGCCAATCGCCTAAAGAAGCGAGCCCACGAAGACGTGAGGGTCCTGCCCGGAGGGGTCCGGGAATGGGAAACGGAAGGACACCAGGTGAAATAATGGAATCCTGGAATTTGGTAAAAAATACATTCACCAACAGATATATTGCACTGGCCTTCCGGTTGTTCCTGGGGGGGGTTTTCATATATGCCAGCATTTATAAGATCGCCTACATAACCGAATTCGCCGAATCGATAGCATCATACCAGATAGTGCCATACTGGGCCGTTAACATCATGGCCATCATATTGGCCTGGATGGAGCTTATCTGCGGCCTGCTGCTGGTTGCCGGCATCAGGTCAAAATCGGCCGTTGTAATGATTGCGTTTATGCTGGCTCTATTCACAGCCGCAATGTCGATATCCCTAATCAGGGGAATTTCAATGGGTTGCGGTTGTTTTTCCGGCACCGACGCCCCCATCACCTGGAAAACCCTGGTGCGCAACATCGCATGGTTAGCCATGGCGGCCCACGTCTACTATTTCGATTCACTTTTTCATCCTGAGAAAAATATATTCACCAGCATTTCGGCGATGAGTCATGCAACACATCATCATGTTCCTGAAGCTGATATACCTCCTCCCATGCGGCAAGTAGAAGACATAAAGAAATAGGATAGCCCGGATTTATATCCCATGGCTGTCAACTCAAGGGCAGAATCTGGTTCTAGCACAGTCTCCCCACCGGGGCCTTGTTGCCCAATGAAATTTGCGGCAGATGCAGGTGAAAATAAGAGTCAAGAGGGCGTAAGGATGAGGGTAGCCCGGATTCATATCCGGGTGCGGAGCACAAGAGGCCGTGCGGAAGCGCCGGAAATCGAGATGAATCTCGGCTGAAAGGCAGTGAAGAACAGTTTGGCAAAATGGTATCTCCCTGAAACTGTCCTTGGAATTGAAATTACTGCTAAATCGCAGCCCTCTTGCGCTCCGCGCCCGGATATGAATCCGGGCTACCCGCTCCCATGCGGCAAGTAGCGCAGGAGCAGGGATCGGTCGGAAAGGATGATTAGGTATACAAAGACATGCAGCTACCGTGAAGCAAGAAGGCGGTTCATGTTGTCACACGCCCCAAGGCGACGTATATGGGAGTACCTCCGTGACGGATGGACCAGAGGCGCATGAGGGGCATTTTCATCGCTCCAGCCTCCCGTCGAGACGTGCACAGCACCGCGTATTTCCACCCCCTGAAAGCGTGCCGCAAGTGGTTGCCAATCTTTTCATAGCTCTGCTCTCCACCCCCTTCCAGCCGTTTTCCGTATGGGGGGTTAAGCACCAGCAGGCCGGTTTTGATCTTCTCCCGCACGGGATCAAAATCAAAAAAATCTGTATGATGAAAAGCGATATCCGTTTCCACTCCGGCCCTGTTGGCATTTTGGGCTGATACCCGCACGGATTCGGCATCGATATCCAGCCCGAGGATCGGCGCGGGGGCCTTTGGAAGTGCGGCCTCCCGGGTACTTCGCAGAAGGTATTTCCAGGCTTTTTCCTGGAACGAGGGCCACTTCTGAAAAAGGAATTCCCGGCCGAGCCCGGGGGCAATATTTCTGGCGATCAGGGCCGCCTCAATCGGAAAGGTGCCGGACCCGCACATGCCGTCAACGAGCGGCGTATTTCCACTCCACTCCGATTTGAGCAAAATGGCGGCGGCAAGTGTCTCGCGAAGCGGAGCCCCGGTATGCTCCAGCCTGTAACCCCGCTCGTGCAGATGCCGCCCGGACATGTCGAGGCTTATCCGGCAGTGATTCTTTTCCAGCCTCACGAGAATCTTCTGCTTGAGGGCATCATCCCCCACCTGCCTGGAACCGTCCGCATCATTTTCCGATAAAACCATTCCACGTACCCCGGTACCGGGCAGACCTGTCCGGACTGCCTTTTCGATACCTTCGAGCACCAACTCGGCCACTTTGCCTTCATGGCTGATCCGAGAATATTCAACATGCGAATCGATCTCCAGCGGAATATCCGGGGCAATCCAGAGTTCCCAGTCTATTTCGGATACCTTGTAGAAAAGCTCCTCCGCTACCCCCGCCCGAAACGAAGGCAGGCGGCAAAGCACCCTGCTGGCCGTTCTCGACCAGAGATTGCAAAGCCAGGCATCCTTGAGCTTACCGGAAAATTCGGCTCCCACTTCTCCAGCACCGGCTGCTACCCCGAGGGTCCCCAGCTCCCGAAGGCAAAGGGGAGCGAGTTCTCTGGGAACAACTATCCCGAAGTTGTGCGGCGGTCCGACTAGCCGGGTCCTGATACGCCGCTCCAATGCCTTTTTTCGGCTCTCATCACTGAAGTATTTCTTATTCATAACGGCCCTTATAAATTGAGGCATTTTTTTCGAAAAATCGCACATCTATCCAAACTGAAAAGATGGCATTTTACCGGCTTGACTCGGCCAAAACTCTACTGTAATGTCTTATTCACCTGAAACGATTATTTGTACCATCCTTTTTAATCCCGCTTTTCATTCTAAACCTGATTTTTTACCAGGACCTGCCTAAAAGGAGTACCCGATGCGGGGGACTTCCGGTTTGCAAGAGGCTTTTGGTCTCGGAACTTCTTATGTGCCAAGACAATATGCACAGGTTTGGAAAACACCACCACCGGAGTGGCGAGAGCAGCTCGATACCGCGATTAGCGGTTTGACGGCAACGGAGCTGCCTCCGATCTTCTTCATTGCAAATGATATCGGGGCCGAGGGCCGCGCATTCGATGCGCTTTGCAGAATTTTCAGGCGCCATCAGGTTCCGCTGGCAATGGCTGTAGTTCCTGCATGGCTAAGTGATGCAAGGCGGGAGCGCCTCTTCCTGTCCGCACCTATTGACGAAGAACTCTGGGGCTGGCACCAGCACGGATGGCGCCACGTCAGCCGTCAGGAATCGGGTGGGAAGGCTGAATTCGGAGAGGCCCGAGCGCTGGACCGCCAGCATGAGGATATTCTTATCGGCCGGCGCAAAATGGAGCTGATATTCGGACCCCATTTCGTCCCCATCTTTTCGCCGCCATGGAGCAGGTTCTCAGCGGTTACCCTCAAGGCTCTGCGTACCCAGGGATTCAAAGGAATTTCAGCGGCTGCCCCTTTTCCGCCCGGTATTAAACTCCCATGGGGCTTTTTCAACCTGCCGATAAAAATCGACCTGCATACCAGAAATTCGGCAAACCCGGCAAAGGATTTAAACCAGCTCCTCACTAAGGTCGGGCAACTCCAAAACAGCGACGATTATGCCGGAATAATGATCCGCCACCAGCTAATGACACTGTTCGCCTTCCAATTTCTCGACCATCTGCTTTATAATCTAAAAATGCTCGGTACGCGATTCTTCAGCTTCAGGGAGATTTTACAACCATTCGATGAAAAAAAGGCCTGCTCTCGTCTACGCTGATCATACCGGAAACATCATTGACCACCCCGCATTAGAGATGGCGGGATCGAGCGCGGGCGAATACATAAAACCCCGCTCAAGCGAACTGATTCCGCTTCCCGATGGAAGCGAGCTTTTTCTGCTGCCTGAGCGTGTTCCGGTCGGGTTCAGCCGGGCAAAAAGAACTTTCGAGCCGCTTGCATCCGACCCATTCGACCCTTCAAAATCCGTCCGGGCGGTAGCGGCATTTATCGCACCGGCCCACACCCACCTCTATTCGGCTGCGTACAAGAGCCTCCACGGAGCCCCGCTCCTGCCCCTTTTCGCCTACACGGCGGTGGGGTGGCTCGACGGAACCTTCGTCGTCCCGGCGGTGCGGATCGATCCCGACCGGCGCCAGGACTTCAGCGGCTTCGATCCGAAAAAGATCGAGCAGAATGCGCGCAAGCGCATGGCTCACGACAGGGAAAACAGGCTAATCCGACATCTGGGCAAATGCGCCCTCACCTACGGCTGCCCGGCCGCAAGAAACCTTTTCATGGACCGCTTCGAGGCCCCGCTCCCAACTTCCCCCGAGTGCAACGCCCGCTGCATCGGCTGCATCAGCCTGCAGAAGCGAAAAGACCTCTCGGCGACACAGGATCGCATAACTTTTGTCCCGACACCCGATGAAATCTGTGGGGTCGCCATTCCTCACCTTAAAAGAGCGTCGAGGGCAGTGGTAAGCTTCGGACAGGGATGTGAAGGAGAACCGCTCCTCCAG
Source organism: Desulfarculales bacterium UBA702 (assembly GCA_002298165.1). Classification (GTDB taxonomy): domain Bacteria; phylum Desulfobacterota; class Syntrophobacteria; order Syntrophobacterales; family Syntrophobacteraceae; genus SbD1. The sequence continues at coordinate 30,024 of DBMI01000070.1, read as the reverse complement.
GCAAAAACTCTTGAAGCATCCATCTCGATGATGCGAAGGGCGACCTCGCGCGGAACCATAAACCTAAATACCAACGGAAGCCTGCCCGGTGAGGTGGAAAAACTTTGCCGCGCCGGCCTCGACAGCATCCGCGTCAGCATGAACAGCGCCCGCCCCGAGTTCTATAATAAATACTTCCGCCCAAAAGGATACTCTTTCGAGGACGCCCGCGACTCAATTCTTAGGGTAAAGGCAAACGGCGGCTTTGCGTCGATAAATTATTTCATATTCCCGGGATTTTCGGATCAGCAAAGCGAGTGGGAAGCCCTTAAAGAATTAGTTTTTCAAACGAAACTCGACCTCATTCAGATGCGAAATCTTAATATAGACCCTGAGTGGTATATATCCGAGATGGGCGCAAATCCCGATCAAAAGACAATCGGAGTGCGAGATCTCATTTTGCGGCTCAGGAATGAATTTCCAGCACTTAGACTCGGATATTTCAATCCACCGCTGGATTCCTAGCAAACCAGTGATCATCGGTCAAAGTTGAGGAGGATCACTCATCAGCCCCATAGAGGCCTGCATCGCGGTCCCACGCTCGCCTTTGTTCCTTCCGTTATGGCTAGAAGATTTCTAGGTACTAGGGGCCGATATAACCCTGGCAACCTGCAATAACCTGAAATTCCGCATCGACTACAACGCCGAATTGGAAGGTGCGGGGCACCCATTCCCCCGCACAGCCGCAAAGGATATTTAACGGCTGCTTAAACCTGGCAGCATCAGCGTAATTATAAGTAGCGCTTATATATGCTGGAAAAATCCCCAGTTTTCTCATTGACTGAAAACGCCTGTTATAGAAGAATAGCTCCACTAATCCTTTCAAAGTACATTCCAAAACCCACTCAATAGATGTAGTTCTATACAGTTGGACCGTACCACACTGGGATAGATCTGCTTTGGGAAAGCTCGATTACTGTTTGCCTGGAGGGGATTTTACATGAAATTGATCGAATGGAAGAACGGCCGATACCTGGGACTATTCTGGATTGCTCTTACTCTTGAGGCCTTTCTGATGCCCTACTCAATACAGGCGGCAGACCTTACAGTTGACGGCGGTGCCACCTACACCCTCAACGATCCTGCATCTATTGTCTTTGCAAATGAAAATGTCGGCTATTCGGGCATTGGGACTTTTAATCAAAATGGAGGATCAAATTCCGCGACAAACCTTAACCTCGGCTACAACACAGGGGCCAGCGGGACCTATAATCTGAGCGGAGGCAGCTTGGGGTCTACCACGCAGATATTGGGTGTTGCAGGCGATGGCAAAATCAACCAGACCGGCTTCGCCACTAATAATGCTTCCTATCTATATGTCGGCCACGGCCTAGGATGCACCGGTACGTACAACCTGAGTGGAGGCAGCAATATTGTCTCTATCCTGGCCATAGGCTACAACCCCGGGTCCACTGGCACATATAATCAAACTTTCGGCTCTCTTTTTTCGGGTCATGAGTACCTCGGCTGGGGCGGAACTGGTGTTTTCAACCATAGTGGCGGCAACAATCTTTTGAGCGGTAATCTGTATCTTGGCTATCTCTCTATTGGCAATACCGGCACCTATAATCTGAGCGGAGGGATGCTTTCCTCAATGAACGAATACGTCGGCACAACGGGAACTGGTATTTTCAATCAGAGCGGCGGTACCCATTACGTCAACGACAGTCTTAATTTGGGCTTCAACACTGGAAGCAGAGGCACCTACAACTTAAGCGCCGGCTTCCTCGACGTAAGCTCTAACGAATATATCGGCAACTCTGGAACGGGGACTTTCACCCAGACCGGTGGCAATCATTCTGTTGGTACGGCCATATACATTGGCTACAGCAACGGTTTCGGCACCTATAATCTCAGCGGGGGCAGCCTTTATGCGCCAAGTGAGCACATAGGCTATTATGGAACAGGTATTTTTAATCAAACCGGCGGCACCAATTCCGTAGGGGCACAACTCCGGCTGGGCTACGAGAATGGTGGGTATGGCTATTACACACTGCAAAAAGGCATTCTTTCGGCACCAGATGAGTACATCGGCAACAAAGGAACGGGAATCTTTAACCAGGAAGGCGGTATCAATTCATTCCGAAACAAACTTTACATTGGCTATGAATCCGGAAGCAGCGGCACTTATAATCTGAACAGCGGCCAGCTTACTACCGACCAACCAGTCGCTCAAACCATGGAATTCATAGGGTACCGCGGCACAGGAACTTTTAATCAGAGCAGCGGCAACCATGTAAGCCGCTATGTTTACCTGGGATATGAACCCACTGGCAGTGGACTTTACAACCTGAGCAACGGCAGCATGTCCACCTTTCAAATCTACATCGGCAATAATGGTAACGGCATATTCAACCATTATAGCGGTGTGCTGTTCGGTGGTGACCTTTTTCTTGGCTATGAATCGAGTGGAAACGGCACATACAACCTGAGCGGTGGATGTCTGAGCTATTCCGAGGAGACTATAGGTTTACTGGGAACAGGTACTTTCAATCAGTCCGGCGGGTCCAATATATCCAGTAATATCTTTCTGGGCTATGGGTCACGCAGCACCGGCACATATAATCTGAGCGGCGGTACATTGTTGGCCACTCAGGAGTACATCGGCAACAATGGTACGGGTATTTTCAATCAGTCCGGCGGTACGAACTCGGTAACTTCCCTGGGAATCGGCAGCAGCGAGGTCGGTATAGGCCTCTATAATATGAGCGGCGGCACTCTTCAAGCCGATTCGATCACCATTATCAATGGTGCTTTCAACCAAACGGACGGGGCGGTGGATGTAGCCGGCATCATTGACAATCAAGGCAGCATTTTCCTGGGCGGAACAATTAAGGCCAGCCAGCTTATAAACGAGTCTTCGGGGCTTTTGTATGGAGCAGGCACCCTGACCGGCTCTTTTTTAAATAAAGGGACATGTATGCCAAGCCCCACGGGAGCTATGAGCATAAGCGGGAGCTATACACAAACAGCCAGCGGCATCCTGATTTCGGGAATAGGATCATCGACGGACTACGGCAGGCTGAATATTTCCGGCGCTGCAAATCTTGGTGGTACATTCCAACCGGTCCTCATCGGAGGCTACATTCCTGATGGTAACCGGACGTTCTCAATCATAACTGCAAGCGGAGGCGTGTACGGAACGTTCGACCCGATCACCGACCTGAGAATAACTCCTACGCTCTTCTGGGAGCCACTTTACAAAGCCAGCAGCTTTGACCTCAAGGTAGTCCGAAGCTATACCAATTCCGACTTGGGCTTGAGTCCCAACCTTATGTCACTGGGCAGTGCTCTTAACAGCGTGGGCTCAACATCTACGGGTGGCCTCCTCGCTGCCCCTGAAAGCTTCTCCGCTACCCAAAACTCAGACCTGAACACGGTCCTCAACGCAATCGACCATCTGCCGACTGCCGCAACGGTACCCGATGCCTTTCAGCAGATCTCGGCGGAGAAGGTAAACGCTCTTCCCACCCTTGCCTTTGCTTCGGCGAATGTACAAAAACAGGCGCTGGCGAGAAGAATCACCGACCTGCGATTTGATAAAGCCGGCGGTGGCGCTTTATCGGCGCTTCCGAACTACCTCGAAATCGGTGCTGGTTCGCCTCAGCTTTCCTGCGAAGCAATGGATATGGATGCGGTATTTAAGGGCGCCAGAGGCCATGGGACTCACACCGGGATCTATTTAGAGCCGGCTGGAATTTTTGGCAGCAGGAGTTCTTCCGCCGACCAGACCGGTTTTGACTACACGATTGCAGGCTTTACTATCGGAGCCGATTACCGGGTGATGGACGATCTGCTCGTAGGCCTTGCTTCGGGATACAGCCACACCGACGCCGATTTCCACGGCTCTGGCGGAAACGTCTCGGCAAATACATGGCCATTAACCCTCTACGGGGCCTACCTGCCTGAGCCCTTCTACGTTTATGCATCAGCGGGATATGCCCTAAACGCTTTCGATCTTCGAAGGGATCTTATATTCGGCGGGATCGTTCGCAGGGCAAAAAGCTCACCCGACGGTGATGTTTTCAATGCCTACACGGAGGCCGGCTACGACATAAAGCTTTCCGGAGCGGTAATCAGCCCGATGGCATCCCTTGCCTACTCAAAGCTCTGGGTGGGCTCTTTTGCCGAAAGCGGTGCCGATTCGCTAAATCTTCGGATTTCTCCGGGGGATGCCGATTCGCTCCAGACCGGAGTTGGAGCAAGGATCGCCCTGCCTTTCCAGATGAGTTCGTATAGCCTCATCCCCCAGGTCTACGGAACCTGGCAGCATGATTTCTCGGATACCGACAGCCCCATTGACGCCCGCCTGAGCCTAGGTGGTCCCACATTCACATTTGTGCCTTCCGGCATGGCAAAGGACTTTGCGGTACTCGGGGCAGACATAACCCTGGCAACCTGCAATAATTTAAAATTCCGCATTGACTACAACGCCGAAGTCGCCCGCGCAAACTCAGCCGCGCATTACATCAGCGGCGGCATGAGATGGGAATTTTGATTTCATTGTCGTAGCGCTGATTATAAAAGGTGCGGGGGAAGTAATTCCACCGCACCTCCAAATTCAGCCGGAAAGCTATTAAGCAGAGGCCGTGCAAGCGACCTTCCAGGAGCCTGATTCCCATGCGCCCATGCTCTTTCCCACCAATTGTTCCATTGCATTGATCCAATGGTGTGCTTAAGTTCGTGGTGTTTTTTATTTGGCTCATTCAGGCATATCCCAGAAGAATCCAGATTAATCATTGCCCTAAAGGAGAAGAATAATGGCTCTTACCTTACCCGATCTGCCTTTCCCAAATAGCGCGCTCGAACCCTATATCAGCGCAAAGACATTCGAGTTCCATCACGGCAAACACCATAAAGCCTATGTGGACACCGGCAACAAACTGATTGCCGGAACGGAATTCGAGAACATGGACCCCGAATCGATTCTAAAGAAGGTGGTGGGAGACAGCTCGAAGGCGACGATTTTCAACAATGTTGCGCAGGCCTGGAACCATTCATTTTTCTGGAAATGCATGAAGCCAAAAGGAGGAGGCGCCCCGACGGGTCCTGTTGCACAGAAGATCCAGTCGGATTTCGGAAATTTTGAAAAATTTGCGGAAGAATTCAAAAATGCGGGCGTAACCCAGTTCGGGAGCGGCTGGGCCTGGCTGGTGCAAAAAGGCGCCAAGCTGGAAATAATGAAAACCGCAAACGCCGATACGCCCATCGCTCACGGCACAACCCCCCTGCTGACGGTAGACGTCTGGGAACACGCCTATTATCTGGATTATCAGAACAGGCGGGCTGACTTCATCCAGGCCTTCATCGAAAACATCATCAACTGGGATTTTGTCAATTCGAACCTGAAGTAAGGGACGAACACGAAAAGCGAAAGGCGGGAGAACTTCCCGCCTTTTTTATCAGTAGTTTATCGGAGCCGTTGACCGGGGCTAGTTTGGATAAACGTTTCCGGTCTCGAGAATACACCAGCCGTTTCGGGTCTTGCCCAGGAGCAGATTTACCTGCCAGCCCTTGCGGCAATGATCAGTGATCTCCTTTGGTACCCTCACCTCGACCAGTCCTGTTGTTGCAACGCCGGACAGGATCAGAATACCGGGATGCACCTGTTCTATGACGAAATAGTCGTCAAGCTCGGAAGTCCAATATCTGGGTGCGTGACTTTGCGCGTATTCATAGAGCAGCCTTGCAAGGCGCTCGGCCGCGGGCAATTCGCGGGCCGCTTCCGCCGCAAGCCTGATGCCCCTTTCGGCCATTTCCTTTCCGATAAATTCCTTCTCTTCGAGCCATTTCACAAGCTTTTTGGTAACCACCCCGGCCGCCTGGAGCAGTGCTTCCGAAGCCATTACCTTGCGGATCATGAAATAGTTCAGAAAATTGGCAAGCGAATTCAGGATTTTTTCCGGGCCGAATATCACGCAAAATTCGAGGTTTTTCTGAAAATATAGTTTCTCGTAGAGCGCGACCTCGGACGAATTGTCGAGTTCGTGGTAGCCATGCCCGTTTAAACAGTGCCGAAGCAAGTCAACCACCTCCTCGTACCGGTTGAATGTACGAGTTTTGAGCCGCCTCTGCTGGTCCTTCAGGAACCAGGAAAGTACCTCTTCAATGTTAGGGTGCGCTACCGTGGGGAAATGAAGAACTTTTTTGCTCACAATCATCTTTTTACCACCTGAACCTTGTACCCGATTACAACCGGTTGCCACATTCGGGGCAATATCGGAAATCGGATGAAACCGGATGCCCACACCCTCCACACCTTCCAGGGTCCCGTTCGGGGATCCCAGAAGGCTCTCCAGGCTGCGAAACGGCGCCGCACCTGTCGCAGATCAGAACGGGCACTCCTTTTTTAACTGGAAGTACGGGGATGAAGAAAAGGCTGAGGTAATGGTCAATCCGCCTCAATCTCGCCTGAGCAAGACCGCAGGCGGGGCAAATCTTCGGGGTCTCGTCGAGCGTGACTGTTTTCGGTTGTACCCCTCCGATCAGGAAGAACATACCATTTTCCTCGGTGCCCTGGACTCATCTTCAGACGCTTTATACCATAGATTTGGAGGAATGGCTACGGAATCGGGGATGGGTGAATCCAGGAAGAATAATTAAGCAAAAAAGATGAAAGTCAGCAGAATGAAAAGAGGAACCAGAATAATGGCGGAAAAAAACATGTACTCGAAAAAATGAGGTACTTTGAACCCCTGCTCCTCGGCAATGGATTTCACCATGAAATTAGGCCCGTTTCCGATATAGGTGTTGGCCCCCATGAAAACGGCGCCGCAACTGATCGCTAGGAGCAAATCCTCCCGAACACCCGCGATTACCGCTCCAGGCAGATTGGCCGAATCGGTTACGCTCTGAGCCATGGAAAAAAGGGCAACATAAGTTGGAGCATTATCCAGAAAAGAGCTAAGTCCTCCCGTCAACCAAAAAAACTGCCAGGGCCGGGTTAGCCCCAGGGCGGCTCCTTTGGTGTGGAGCAAATCGAGCAGAGGGACCATCGTTATGAATATTCCGGCAAAGAGTATCGCGACCTCGATTATCGGATAATAAGTGAACCTGTTTCCTGTTCGTATCGCTTTTCGAGTGAGCAACACCGAAAGCAGAGTCATTGCCAGAAGGACCAATTCGCGAAACGGTGCCGGTACCTGAAAAAAAATCGTCAGCACGACGGCTATCAGAAGAATGAGGTTTCTCCTGCCGGACAAGCTCAACGGCTCCTGCAGTCGAATATCCCTAAGGATTGCCGCCGGAGTCTCTTTTGCGTAGCTAAAAGTATCCCATATGAAGAAGATCAGGATCAAAATCCCGACCGCCGTGAGCCACTGTGGAAACAACTTGAAGGTCCACTCGAAAGGAACTCCCCGCAAGTATCCCAGGAGAAGCGGCGGATCGCCAATCGGAGTCAGGCTGCCGCCGATGTTTGAGACAATGAAAATGAAGAAAATGGGAATGTGAAACGTATGACGTCTCTCGCTATTGGTTTTAAGCACCGGGCGAATGAGCAGCATGCTGGCCCCGGTAGTCCCTATCAGGTTGGAAATTACAGCCCCGATCAACAGAAATGCCGAATTGATGGCCGGAGTCCCCCTGAGATCGCCCCGCACCTGCACCCCGCCGGAGATGACAAAGAGGGAGGCAAGAAGCAGCATAAACGAGATATATTCGCCGGCGGTATGAATCAACAGGTGTGGCGCCTCGAATAGTGTAAGAACCAGGACCGGAAAGCTCAGGGCGAAGGAGATGATCGCCTTGTTGCGGTTTTTCTCCCAGAAATGAGGAGCGGCCAGCGGCATAATTGCAATGAGAAGGAGCAAGACAGCGAATGGAGTGCAGGTCCATACAGGTATATTCATAGGCTGGTTTAAATCCTTTGGTGAAAATGCGCTGCGCCGCTCTCGAAGTTTGCGAAAGCGTCGTCGGTTTTGCACTCATGGCACAGCGGTTGCTAAAATATAATGGCGAGGTGCAATCAATCAAATTATTCACGCCCTCCGGCAGTGGAAATGATACACTTTTTCCGCCGAAGTCCACAAATGGCGCGCAGATGATTTTTTCCAGACTCTCAGGCTACGAATCGTTTCCACTATCGTCCGCGGGGATCAATCGGGGGAACAATGCAGCAAATACAGTCCATCATTGATTCACTAACAAGCGGTGTAATCGCCATCGACATCCAGGGGACGATTACGGTAATAAACGATGCCGCTGCGCGCCTGTTGGGCGTATCCAAGGAATACACGGTTGGCAGGCCCCTTCTTTCCGTTGTCCCGAATTCAGGTCTGGTAAATGTATTGCTGACGGGAAAACCGGAAGTTGGGCGACCGCAGGTAATTGGGGAGAGAACGGTTATCGCCAACCGCTCGCCGGTTTTCGTGAAGGATACTGTAGTGGGGGCTGTCTCGCTTTTCCAGGATATCACCGAGATGGAAAAGATATCGCGGGAACTGGATTCAACCAAGGCCCTGGTCCAGACCCTCGAGACGGTGCTGACGGGTGCTGGTGAATGGATAGTGGTCGTGGACTTCTCCGGGATTATTACCATGATAAGCGAGGAGTATGCCGCTTTCAATGGAATGACGGCCGAACAGGCGATCGGAAAGCATGTCACGGAAGTAATCGAAAATACCCGGATGCATGTTGTCGCCCAGACGGGTGTTGCCGAAATGGGAGAGGCCCAGACCATCAAGGGAAGGGAGCTGATCGTAAATCGCATACCGATCAACGTTGGCGGCCGTGTATTGGGGGCGTACGGACGGGTTGTTTTCAAAAGCGTTGACCAGCTCTGGGAACTGGCCGCAAAGCTCAAGCTGCTCGAATCAAAAGTCTATTACTATGAACGGGAACTGAATAAGCTGCGTGGAGCACGCTATAGTTTTTCGAGCATCATAGGGTCGGGACCGGCAATAACCGCCGCTAAAGCCGAAGCGTTCCGGGCCGCCCTAACCGATTCAACCGTGCTGCTTCTCGGAGAAACAGGCACGGGTAAGGAACTGTTTGCTCATGCGGTCCATTCGGCCGGCCACAGGCGAAACGGCCCGTTCATCAAGGTGAATTGCGCGGCCGTCCCCTCCGAACTTCTGGAATCGGAGCTTTTCGGCTACGAGGAAGGAGCGTTCACCGGCGCCCGAAAAGGCGGCAAGCCAGGAAAATTCGAACTGGCAACCGGTGGTACGCTTTTCCTGGATGAAATCGGAGATATGCCCCTGGCAATGCAGGCAAAGCTTTTGAGGGCGATACAGGAGCGAGAGGTCGAACGAGTAGGTGGCACGGTAACGCGCCGCATAGACATAAGGATAATTGCCGCAACCGCGCAGCCGCTTGAAGACCTGGTCGAGCAGGGGAAATTCCGGGCCGACCTCTATTATAGGATCCACGTCATACCGATCAGGCTCCCGAACCTTCGCGAATGCAGCGAGGACATTCAGACCATCGCGGAAAACTTCCTCATCCAGCATGCGTCCGAGACAGGTGAACCCAAGCTGCTCGCACCTGAGGTCCTGAAGTTTCTGACCTGCTACTCGTGGCCGGGAAACATCCGCGAGCTGCAAAATGTCCTCGAGCGGGCTGTCACTATGTCGCGAGGCGATGTCATCTTGCCCGAACACGTCCCACCGCATCTTTTACTCAGAAACATCAAACCGAAGGACCTTCCAGCCGTTCACCCGCAGAGATCCATGCCCGGGGATGCCGGAGCGGAAAGCAAGATTTCCGGTCTAAAGCGCCTCAGGGAACATTCCGAAAAAGATGCCCTGATTCAGGCGATTCGCGCCTCGAACTTCAACAAGACAAAAGCGGCCCAACTCCTGGGCATCCACCGGACCGCTCTCTATAAGCGCCTGAGAAAATACAACATTTCTCCCCAGTTGAACTGATTGGCCAAACAGCTGTGCACAGCATCGTGATCCTTGCTCTCCTCAGCCAACTTTGAATGTTAACGGAGCAATTGTGCACTCATTGTTATGATGTGGTCTCATGACCGCGTCATGCCCTCGACCGAAGGTCTCCCAATCATTTCGAAACAAGTGAAGTGCACTCTTGCGCTTCGCGCCCGGATAGATCCAGGCTACCCGTTTCCCAACCCTCCCCCAGCCTATGCCCTCTTCTCGTCACGTCAGGGTCTCCCTATCTTGTCAATACGAGAATCGTGTTTAATTTCAATGCGCTGGATAGAATAATGTGCGCTAAATCCAGAGCCATGGGTTTCCAGTCCTGTCAACAGCACCATTCTGAATCGCTGCCGAATTGAACCCGCATAGCGGCGGAAAGGAGAGGTGAGCGCGGTGCCCGACGATCCTTTCTTTGCGACACTGTACCTTTTTGTCTACACCTTTCGGCTACAATCGCTAGCCAATTGAAATAAATGATGAAAATGATATAGAGTCTACATAGCGTAGATATTCGGCTACACTTTTACCCCGCTCACAGCTTCCGCGCTGCCGCTGAATATCTACCCAATGTCGCACCGGGAAACGATCCGCTACATTGTGACTACCGCGGGGCCGGTGGCATATTAATTGCCCTTCTTTTCAGTATCTATTTTTCCGGTAATTACCAGCTAATTATCTCTTTTGCAGCGGCTTGCCCCTCTTGAGGGCATGCCCCCAGGCTCTACTAAAATTTTTTAACGAAAGGGGAAGAATATGAATCAGCAAGTCGGCGTTTCGAGCCAGCCTTACGCCGCGCGGTCGCACGTAAAGGTCGCGTTTGCCAGCCTTATAGGAACGGCGATCGAATGGTACGATTTCTTTCTCTACGGAACCGCCGCGGCATTGGTGTTCAACAAACTCTTCTTTCCTCAATTCGACCCACTGGTGGGTACGATCGCGGCATTTGCGACTTTTGCGGTTGGATTTCTCGCCCGTCCGATAGGCGGAATGGTCTTTGGCCACTATGGTGACCGGATAGGGCGAAAGACGATGCTCTACCTGACACTGCTGGTCATGGGTATTGCCACGACCTTTGTCGGATTCATTCCAACATACGAGAGCATCGGGATCTGGGCACCTATTCTTCTCGTCTCCTGCCGTCTGGCCCAGGGATTCGGCCTCGGGGGGGAATGGGGCGGCGCGGTGCTTATGGCCGTGGAACACGCGCCGGAAAACAGGCGTGGATTCTACGGCAGTTGGCCGCAGCTCGGGGCTCCTCTGGGACTCGTGCTCGGAAACGTCGTCTTCTCCATTTTCGCCTCTTACCCTGAAAAGGAATTCCTCTCATGGGCCTGGCGAGTGCCTTTTCTGTTCAGTATCGTCCTGGTTGTGGTCGGTTTGTTCATCCGGATGAAAATTGCCGAATCGCCTGCTTTTGAGAAAGTCAAAAACGCCAAAAAAGAATCCAAAATGCCGATCATCGAGGCGATCACAAAGCATCCCAAGAATATGCTCCTGGCTATGGGCGTGCGCTTTGCCGAAAACGGCCTCTTCTATGTTTACGCAACCTTTGTCCTTACCTACGCAACCACACAGCTAAAGGTCCCTCGCCAGATGATCCTTAACGCTGTCCTTATTGCGGCCATAATCGAGGTCTTCACGATCCCGCTTTTCGGCCTGCTCTCGGATAAGCTGGGCAGACGACCCGTCTACATGTTCGGCGCGGTATTCTCTGGCGTCTGGTCATTTCCCTTTTTCTGGATTATCGGAACCAAGGACCCTGCTTACGCCGCGCTGGCGGTGGCCGTCGGACTGGCTATAGGTCATGCGGCAATGTACGGCCCGCAGGCAAGTTTTCTCTCTGAGATGTTCAGTACGCGAGTTCGCTACAGCGGAGCGTCCCTGGGCTACCAGATGGCCTCTATATTCGCCGGGGGCCTCTCGCCCCTCGTTGCGACAGGTCTGCTCACCTACTCGGGGGGCGCTTTCTGGACCATAGCCCTCTATATGATGACCCTTTCCCTTATCACGGTTGTTTCTCTCTACTTCGCTGCGGAGACCTACAAGCAAACCATTGAAGAACAACTGGATTCCGTCCCCGCGGAGCCGGCAGTCAACCCGGTACCCATCACTCCCGCGGGACGATAAGTTTCCCTGTTCCGGGCAGGCCGAGGTGAGCAGCCGGGATGTTTGCTCCTCACCCGGCCTCGTCCCGGTGTTTATGGGGAGGTGTAAATATGGAAGAAACCGCCAGGAAAAATGAAATGACCCATCCCATCCTGCACGCGTTGCCGGGAGCGCGGGTGGGACGGGGCAAGATCGTCAGTGCCGAGGAAGCCGCGCGGCTGATCCGAGATGGCGACAATGTCGCCACTGAAGGCTTCGTAGGGGCAGGCTTTCCCGAGGAAATCGCAATTGCCATAAAAGAATACTACCTCAAAAACGCACATCCCAGAAACATCACCCTGATCTATGCCGCCGGCCAGGGTGACGGGAAGGAGAAAGGACTCAACCATCTGGCCGAAGAGGGCCTGGTTGGTCGCGTAATCGGTGGGCACATAGGCCTGGCACCCAAACTCCAGCGCCTGATCTTCGAGAACAAGATCCTTGGCTATAACTTTCCACAGGGCGTGGTCAGCCACATCTTCAGAGACATTGCCGCCCATAAGCCGGGTACGATTACCCCCATCGGCCTGGGCACATTTATCGACCCAAGGGTGGATGCCGGAAAACTCAATGAACTCACCAGGAGAGAAGGCGCCGATCTCATCGAGGTCGTGACGCTCGCGGGCAAGGAATACCTCTTCTACAAGGCTTTCCCAATAAACGTGGGAATCATTCGGGGCACGACCGCCGATCCGGACGGCAACATCACCATGGAAAGAGAGGCGCTTACGCTCGAAGCGCTTGCGATCGCCATGGCTGCGAGAAATTCCGGCGGCTTCGTGATCGTCCAGGTCGAGCGCATCGCTGATCGTGGCACTTTAAATGCCCGGCAGGTAAAGATACCGGGCATTCTAGTAGATTGTATCGTTGTCGCCCGGCCTGAAAACCACTGGCAGACATTTGGAGAGGTCTACAATCCGGCCTTTAGCTGCGAGACTAAAATCCCCATGCAATCCATCCCCCCGATGGAGATGAGCGAGAGAAAGATAATATCGAGGAGGGCCGCGTTCGAACTAAAGGCCAACAGCGTCGTGAACCTCGGGATCGGCATGCCCGAAGGCGTGGCAAAGGTGGCAAACGAGGAGAAAATAACCGAGCTTATGACTCTTACGGCTGAGCCGGGCGTAATTGGAGGCATGCCGAATGGTGGATTGAATTTCGGCACAGGGACAAATATGCAGGCCTTGATAGATCAGCCCTACCAGTTTGATTTTTACGACGGAGGGGGTCTGGACCTGGCATTCCTGGGAGCGGCCGAAATAGACCGGGAGGGAAACGTAAACGTCAGCAAATTCGGGCCGCGCTTCGTCGGCCCCGGCGGATTCATAAACATCAGCCAGAGCGCGAAAAAGGTAGTCTTCGTAGGAACTTTCACGGCTGGCGGCATTAAGATAGCCGTTGATGAAAATGGCCTTAAGATTGCCAACGAGGGCAGGGAAATCAAGTTCAGGGAGAAAGTCGAGCAGAAGACCTTCAGCGGCAGGTACGCGGCCAAAATCGGTCAGCCTGTCCGCTACGTAACGGAGCGCTGTGTCTTTTCCCTCTGCGAAGAGGGAATAGAGCTGATCGAAATTGCCCCCGGGGTGGATCTCGAGCGGGACATACTCTCTAAAATGGAGTTCAAGCCGATCATAAAAGAGACTCCCCGGCTGATGGACCACAGGATATTCCAACTTGAGCCAATGGGTCTCAAGGAAGAGCTTCTGGCTATTTCCATCGAGGACCGCATTGTTTACCAGGCAGCGGAAAACATGCTCTTTATTAATTTCGAGAGCCTCTATATCCGCTCAAGCAACGATATATCAAGAATAAGAAAAACGGTGGAAGGAATTTTGAAGCCGCTTGGCAGGAAAGTCTATACCATTGTAAATTATGACAATTTCAATATATTGCCCGAACTGGTAAACGAGTACGCCGACATGGTAAAGGACGTTCTCCAGTATTACGAAGGAGTAACCAGGTACACCACAAGCACGTTCCTGCGAATGAAGCTTGGCGACGAGTTGCAGAAGCGCGAACTCTCGCCCCATATCTATGAAACAGGAGAAGAAGCCAGGAAAGCCCTGATCCCGAATCAATCACCCCCAAGTCCAGCCAGGAGCTAGCTATCAACGGGATTGCTTAAGACGCAGGGCTAGATCCAATGTGGGGCAGGCTTTCCAGCNNGGGAGACCGTGCTACAACCAGATTCTGCCCTTAGTTAACGGCCATGCGCCAAAGGCCGAACTGGCTACCCTCTTATACTAATTCGCGTCCAAGATCGTACCAGGAACCGCTATAGAAATGTAGCATAGCCCCTTGTGGGCGTTGGAGAAATTGGACGGGCACAAGGCCTAAGCTACATCAACTGAACGCAAATTGGTATAAAGCATGCCCCACATGGATTGCGCTTAAGGCCGGCTCATTTCTCCTTTGTCGGAAAAAGAGCCAGGAAGACAATAAATCCCAAAACCGCCCACACCGGCCATATCATATAATACGGCAGGGGAACCTGTATCAGGCTGATAAGGTGGAAAGCCAAACCAAGGGCGGTAATTATGAGAACAACTCTTTGCAAATTGGTGATTGTCATAAGGTCTCATCCCTATTGAACGTGAATGATACCTCATTTGTAATCACTGATGGGAAAACATGTAATGATTGCGGATTGAGTCTGCACTCTATCCGCGCGGCGGCATTATCAATGCCTCGCCATCCAGAACGGTTTTGCCTTCCTGGTTGGTGCACGTGGTTTTAATTCTTGCCATCTTCTTTTCCGTCAGGAGTTCGAGGATCTCGGCTCGGGCGGTAATGGTGTCGCCAATCAGGACCGGTGCGCGAAAATTGAGCTCCTGTTTTATGTAAATGCTCCCGGGACCAGGCAATTTCATTCCAAGCACAGCCGATATAAACCCTGCGGAAAGCATGCCGTGTGCGATGCGGGTTTTGAAAAAGGTATTGCTGGCATAAGCCTCGTTAATGTGAGCCGGGTTTAGATCACCGCTCACACCGGCAAAGAGGTATACATCCGATTCAGAAACCGTCTTCGAGAATTCGGCGGTATCTCCCACCTTCAACTCAGCCATGGTTTTGCCTCTCATGAGTCCTCCTCTGATAAATAGAGCCGGTTGTATATATCAAAATATGTAAGTATTGGCCGCTGCCGGGCCGGAAGTGTGAGGATGCGGGGGATAAAAACGCTCCCCCGCTCTTATAGTATGGCTATGATAGTAATTTCATAGCAGTTCGCAAGATCTTATTAAACCCAATCAAACTTATCCTGTTGTGACACCGGTTCGGGCTTGGTGAACTCGTTTTCGAACTGCTCTTCCTCGGTCGAGCCTTTGAGGGCGGCGGTCGAGAAGTCTTCACCCTGGATTATTTGCGCAATCTTGTCAAAATAGCCCGCTCCGACGAACGTCTGATGCTTAACCGCCCGGTAGCCGTCCCGTTCCCTTTCGAATTCCGTCTCCTGGACCCTGGAATAGGCGCTCATGCCGTTCTTGTTGAAGTCTCGAGCCAGCTCATACATTCCGATATTCATCGAATGAAAACCAGCCAGGGTTACAAACTGGAACTTGTATCCATAAGCGGCAAGCTCTCTTTGAAACCTCGCAATTGTGGCGGAATCGAGCTTCTTTTTCCAGTTGAAGGAAGGCGAACAGTTATAGGCAAGGAGCTTTCCGGGAAATTCAGCGTGCACCCATTCGGCAAATCTTCGCGCTTCATCGAGGTTAGGCTCCGAGGTTTCGCACCAAAGCATGTCGGCATAAGGAGCATAGGAAACAGCCCGTGCTATTGCCGACTCAAGGCCGCTTTTTATCGTGAAAAATCCCTCGGCCGTCCTCTGACCGGTGAGAAATGGTTTATCCCTCTCGTCTATATCACTTGTGAGCAGCGCCGCCCCATTGGCATCGGTTCTCGCGATTATGATTGTCGGGACGTCAAGAATGTCCGCGGCAAGCCTCGCGGCAATCAGCTTCTTTATGGCCTCGGAGGTCGGGACCAGGACTTTTCCGCCCATGTGGCCGCATTTTTTGGCCGAGGAGAGCTGATCTTCAAAGTGAACGGCCGCGGCCCCTGCTTCTATCATAGCCTTCATCAGCTCGAAAGCATTGAGGACACCGCCGAAGCCGGCCTCGGCGTCAGCTATTATGGGCACAAACCAATACACTCCGTTTTTCCCCTCCACATGGTCGATCTGATCGGCGCGTTGAAATGCATTGTTTATCCTTCGCACCAGGTTAGGCACGCTGTCTACCGCATAGAGGCTCTGATCGGGGTAGGTCTGGCCTCCGCTGTTAACATCGGCCGCCACCTGCCACCCGCTCACGTATATAGCCTTTAGACCTGCCTGCACCTGCTGGACTGCCTGGCTGCCGGAAAGTGCCCCGAGCGCGGCGACAAACTCCTCACGATGGAGCAGGCCCCAGAGTCTGCGGGCGCCGAGGGTTGCAAGCGTGTATTCTATATGCATCGATCCGCGTAGTTTCTTGACATCTTCCATCGTGTAAGGGCGTTCTATTTCCCTCCAGCGGTCGTTTTGGTCCCAACCCTGATCGGGTTCAACCGGCTTTTGCTCATCGATCATTGCGTATCCTCCTAGAACTGTTTAACCCCGGAGAACGGGGATTATACCGGGTTGAACTGCCCGGTTTTAATCATCTCCTCGCTGATAAGCCTCGCCCGGCCGTATTTTTCAAATACCTCGGCATCCGTGTCGGGTGGAAGCTCGAGCAGAATGCGGTGCAGTTCCTCGTCGAATATGTTCGAGACCAGCTCCGGCGTATGCTCGATATTGGCGCCGTTCGGTCCTTCGATTTTGACATCGGCGCGGTTGATCGTCCTCTGGGCAATCATCAGGCGGTAAATACGATCCGTTGCGAGGTCTTCCATGTAGCCGTCGAGAAGACTCGCTCCTTTGCCGTTCAGCACGCCGTAGCGATAGCGGATGACTGTGCGGACCGCTGCCCGCGTCCCTTCGAGTGAGGTCCTGCCTACACCCCTCGGGACCGGCCTCAGATCCGGATGGATCTCAACGTTTGGCCTTCGCGCTTCCATCTGGTTGGGATAAGGAAACTGGTCTACAGCGATTTGGTTCTGATCGGGATGCCCCGTCCATGCACCATCCATGAGGCAGTCTGCCTCGTTCTTCTTGTCCTCGGCCAGCACCTTGAGCGCCCGCTCATTCAGCTCCGGATCGGTCCTGCTGGGATATAGCGCCGTCATGCCCCCGATTGCCAGCAGCCCGTGCTTGTGGCAAATCTCCACCAACAGTTCGCGAAGATTCTGAAAGAAAGGCACGTTGTGGGGAATCGTGTTTCGGTCCGGCAAAACCCAGGCCGGGTCGTACATGTTGAAATGAATCAGGCTTGCCATATAATCCCATCTTCCAAGGTTCAAACCGAGCAGGTGTTCTCTGAGATTATAGGCAAACTCCTCCATCTGAAATGCCAGGGGATGAGATTCAACCAGGGCCATGCATTTGATGTAGTCTTCAGGCAGCCCCTTTGCCCTGGCCAGAGCACGGAACAGGTCACGCCACCAGAGTGCCTCCTCGGCGGATTCGGATTTTGGAATATAGAACGAAAGTGGATGTTTCAGCACACCGGGATCGATCCCATAGACAATCGAAGCGGTATCGAAAAGAGAGGCCGAAACCGGATCGTCATTTAAAACGCCCGCCTGGCTCATGTGCAGCCCTCTTGGCCTGAGCCATATCACCCTCTCGCCCGGATTTATCCCCACCATCCGCTTTCGCTTGGTATCGAAAAAGGTGAGCCGCCCCCTCAGCGCCTCGAGAATATTGTGGATACCCAGGCTCAGATTGGACCAGTTATTTGCAATGGAGTCCTCGAGATCGAGCAGTACGCCCGGCGCTCCGGAGTTAAGCATTTTGACCACCAGTTCGGCATCGTCTGCCGGGCCGGTCATCTGATTTCTCTGGTCCCTGCACCATTCCGGAAGCTCGATAGCCCACTCGACCTTGTTTGCATCGGAAGGCGGAAGATAGTTCGGGAGCTGCCCGCGGTGCGCCCTGGACAAAACCACCGCCCGTTTCGCGGCTAATCCCTGCTGCCTAGGAGTAAACTCCTTATGGAGTGGAAGTAGAAAATCCAAAAAATCGCTTGGAACATCTATCAGAGGATCGAAACCCTCCGGAATACGATCGTAAACAGGCTGATACTCAACTGTTTCTCTCCTGTTCATCTCAATTAACATAGTGTGACTCCTTTCCTGGCCCGCAAATAGTACCGATTCGCCCATGATAACGAGCCTTACACGAAAATTTATGCCCGCTTGCAGGCATTGACAAGTAGTACAACAGCTTTTCAATCCAATGTCTGGTTTGATTGTGGTTTGTGTGGAAACAATGAAAGGAACGTCAAAATGGGGTCTTTCCCCCATTGATAGTAGTCATGGCCTCCCTAAAATAGCTGACATGGCGTGCAGGCAATTCCGCCGAATCGCGCTTTGGCTTTAAAATCGCCGGAAAAGAGACGGAGGACTGAAATGGAGCGGCAGATTACCTTTGCAAAACAAATGCTTGGATTACAGAGAATCATGGTGGATGCCATGGCCAGCAACGTGCTCATCATTTTGGATCAAACTGAAAGAATGCTGGGCAATTTCGTGAACGGTACCACATGGACACCCCCGGCGAGCAAAGCGGTGTTCAAGGATTGGATCGAGCACAACAAGCAGGGATGCGATGCCCTGAGGAATGCCGCAAGCGATGGTTTCAACATGCTTGAAGGCTTTCTCAACCGCTCGATAAAGCAGTAGCGGCGACTTACCGGATCTGAATCTCCCAGGGGGCGGATCGTCTGAGTCGATCAAGGAGAAATTGCGAGGGAGAAGATGATAAGAAGGGAAGACGCTCTCCGATACCATGCCGATGGGCGGCCGGGAAAGATCGAAGTAAAGTCCTCCAAGCCCTGTCTTACCCAAAGAGACCTTTCCCTGGCCTACACCCCGGGAGTTGCCGAGCCTTGCCGGGAGATACACGCGGATCGGGGGAAAATATTCGATTATACTATCCGTGGAAACCTTGTCGGTATCGTCACCAACGGCACGGCGGTCCTGGGGCTTGGACACATTGGCCCATTTGCCGCAAAGCCGGTGATGGAAGGCAAGGGGGTGCTGTTCAAGCGTTTTGCGGACCTCGATGTTTTCGACATTGAAATCAATTCCACCGACCCGGATGAGATCGTCAGGACGGTAAAGCTCCTGGAACCTACCTTTGGGGGCATAAACTTAGAGGATATAAAGGCACCTGAATGCTTTCGGGTTGAAGAGCGCTTACTCGAGATAATGGAAATTCCCGTCTTCCACGACGACCAGCATGGAACGGCTGTAATATCCGGAGCTGCCCTGCTGAATGCACTCGAACTGCAGGACAAGAAAATCGATCAGGTCAAAATGGTTTTCTCCGGGGCTGGGGCCGCAGGTATTGCCTGCGCGGAGCTGTGCATAAAGCTGGGGGCTAGTCGCGAAAACGTATATATGGTGGATTCAAGGGGCCTGATACACAAAGGGCGTGAGAAGGGCATGAATCCATACAAGGAACGGCTGGCCAACGGAAAGGGCCCAATGTCGCTAGCCGAGGTTATGGAGGGCGCGGACGTTTTTGCGGGCTACTCGGTTGCGGGCCTGGTAACAAAAGAGATGATCGGCAGCATGGCGGAGCGGCCTATAGTATTCGCCCTTGCCAACCCGGATCCTGAAATCAGCTACAGCGACGCCGTAAGCGTTCGGGACGATCTCGTGATGGCAACCGGCCGTTCGGATTTTCCCAACCAGGTAAATAACGTCCTGGGCTTTCCCTATATATTCCGAGGGGCGCTTGACGTTCGGGCGACAGCAATCAACGCCGAGATGAAAATCGCCGCCGTAAATGCCCTTGCAAACCTTACCAGGCAGGATATCCCTGATTCGGTGCTCAAGGTTTACGGCGGAGCGACCTTGCGCTTTGGCCGGGACTACATTATCCCGAAACCCTTTGATTCCAGGGTGCTTACCTGGGTGGCAACCGCCGTGGCCAAGGCGGCGGTGGATAGCGGAGTCGCACAACGTCCCATCTCGGACTGGGAGGAATACGGCGATCAACTGGCAAGCCGACTCGGCCACAGCCAGGAGGTGGTGCGTAAAATCATGCAGAAGGCAAAGCGCAATCCAAAGCGCATCGTCTTCCCGGAAGGCACGGACTCGAAAATCCTTCGGGCATGCCAGGTAATTCTGGATGAAGGCATAGCCGTTCCAATAGTGATCGGCGATACTGAACAAATCGGGGAAAAGATCGCTGAACTCCGCTTGGACTTGAAAGGCGTTTCCATTATAGATCCCAGACAATTCGAGCGAATGGAAGACTATGCTTCGGTATTCCACAAGCTTCGCTGGAGAAAAGGAATCACCAGGTTCGAGGCCGAGGCGCTTCTGCGCAGTAATCCAAATTATTTCGCGGCGATGATGGTGAGAATGGGCGATGCGGACGGGCTTATCGGGGGCGCCAATCAGCATTACAGAAACACCATCCGCCCTGCCCTGCAAACCCTGTCAATCAGCCGTGACAGCTCGCTTATCGCTGGCGTTTACATGATGGTCTTCCAAAAAGAGGTCTTCTTTTTCGCCGATACGACCGTAAACATCGAACCGACTGCGGAACAGCTTGCCGAAATAGCCATATACACCGCCGACACAGCTCGCCAGCTCGATGTCGATCCCCGCGTGGCGATGCTTTCTTTCAGCAACTTTGGGAGCATGCGGCACCCGCTTACCGAAAAGGTGGCCAAAGCAACTCAGATGGTGCGCCAGCGCCGCCCCGATATCGTAATTGATGGTGAGATCCAGGCCGATACCGCGGTGACACCGGAGATACTGAACTCGGTCTATGAGTTCAACATGCTCAGGGGGCGGGCAAATGTGCTGGTTTTCCCCAACCTGGAGGCCGGAAACATAGCATACAAGCTGATGGCCCGCCTGGGCGGAGCAAAAGCAATCGGTCCCATTCTGATGGGCACGAGCAAGGCGATTCACGTGCTCCAGCGCAACTGTGATGTCGAGGACGTGGTAAATATGACATCCATAGCGGTTATAGATGCCCAGGAAAACAAGATTGTCTGATCCCCGATATTTCCAAGCTCATGCAAATCCGGATTATCCCAAGACCTCATCCCCGCGTGCTTCTGGGCGGGAATGCCGTGCATCAGGTTCGTGCCATCAAATTTTGCATAGCATTTCGAAAATCTATTTAATCAACAGCCCCTTTATCGTGCCTGCCACCACTGAAGACCGTATCAATTGTCTTGCCCTCTGGCGAGCCGTTCGGGAAAGTATTAACGTTTAATTATACGATCATCATGTCGGATATTTCACAATCTTCCACATCAAAATGCAAAGCAGCCGTCCCACATGATTGCAAAAGATGCGGGATGCGCAGCCTGAGATAAGGAGAGTCAAGATGTTGATACGGATAGAACGCTGCCACAGGGCTTTTTGCGATGCTTGCAACGGAAGCGGCTACGATTGCTTCGATAACGTTGACTGCGAGTTCTGCCAAGGATCCGGCGAAGTCGAATTTTGCGCCGAGCATCCACTTTAGGCCATGGCCCGCTTGTTTCAGCGGCATCCGGTCTATTAACCAAAATCTTCAATTCTAAAATAATTTAGAAGATCTTCCGCCACAGGTCAGGATCTCCGGGGAAACCAAAGCCGGCCATCAGGGTTCGTATGGTCAGTGATAACAAATAGTGTTGCTTCTTCCGCGCATTTAAGCCCGTCTCCGGTACACCGCGCCGGTTTAGAACGTTCGTCATCCATCCTGCTTGTATTAAATGCTCACTCCATTCTTAAAGGAAAATTGGAAGATGCTGGATCAGGACCTTTCGCTACGCACGGTGAGACCCCTCCCGTAAACCACCTGGCTAATCAGTTTTGTAAGTCCTTGTTTTTACAACCTCTTCCGATGAACACGATTCAGAAACAAGAATCACTTCGACTCCTCGACTCATAGTCATATTTTAGGATTTTCCTAAATTTCGCTAAAGTCGGGAAGGTTTTCTTTCGATAATAGCTATCAGTTGGAGATCGAGTTTATTTTGAATCGATGATTGAGTTTGTGAGGCCTATGTTACGGGGAAAATAACGATTTTGAACATTTCACAACAACTCACTTCCCTTTACCCGATTGGAGGAACTTTAATGAAGAAGCCGCTTATCATGATCTTCGCCCTAGTCGTTTTAAGTATCAGCCTTGGTGTTTCGTTTGCAGCAGAAGAAGGAACCAAGGACGAAGCCACTGCCATGGTCAAAAAAGCTGTTGAGTTCATAAAGCAAGAGGGCAACGAGAAGGCATTTGAAGAGTTCAGCAATCCTGCCGGAAAATTTGTCGATCGAGATCTCTATATCGCAGTTTACGATATTACAGGCAAATGCCTCGCTCACGGCGCAAACTCTAAAATGATCGGCCGCGATCTGATTGATAATAAAGATGTCGACGGCAAGGAATTCGTGAAAGAAAGAGTCGAATTGATGAAAGCCCAGCAATCAGCTTGGCAGGACTATAAGTTCCGAAACCCGGTATCGAATCAGATCGAGCAAAAATCGATGTATTTAGAGCGCACCGGAGATCTAATTGTCGGTTGCGGGGTCTATAAGAAGTAGCAATTACTGTCGTATCTAAACCACATATAACCGCGGCTCTAAAATAATGGGAGGTCAGGCCTAATGAAGCTGGGTCGTAAGTTAGCTTCCAGTTTCGCTGTCATTATGAGCATCCTCATCCTCTTTGGGACGATCTCGTATTTCATGTTTAGGCAGGTGGATGCTAATATTAGGGAACTCAACGGCCAAAGCCTCCCTATAGTGAAACAGACCAGCGAGATTCAACGTCTCACCCAGGAAGCAATCAGTGCCGAGAGGAGCTATCTCCTCTATGGTACAAACGAGTTTCGCGACCGCTCAAAAGAAAACCTCAAGCTTCTCAAGAAAAGCATAGAAGATCTGGACCTTTTCGCGGCTGGGTCCAACGACGCCGATACAGTTTCAAAGGCTGCCGAGCTGAAGAAATCATACGAAGAATACTCAAGGCTGTTCGATCTGGAGGTCAATGCACTCCAAAAGAATAAAGCCGAAGAACGCATGATGGATGAAAAAGGGAGCATCCTTGAAAAAGAAGCCGATGATTTAATGAATGCCAAGAAAGCCCAATATGTAGAAGCCAAGGATGCTCTCGCAATCACCAACAACATCAACGCATCCGCCCTCGAGATGCGAACCAACGAAAAGTCATACCTGTTGAACCCCGGCAAACAAACCTTGAATGCGGTCAAAAGAAGCGCGCCAGTGATACTGAAGAGCTGTGAGCAACTCGAAAAACTGCATCCGGGAGATACGGAAATAAAACAAATTTCAAATATCAGGATGGCAATTGAGGAATACACAAAAGAGTTTGCGGACAAGGTGGCAAGCCTGGAAAGCAGTGCAAAAGACAATCAAATAAGCGACCTTGTCAAGGATTTGAACCGGATCGGCGACAGGCTGAGCCAGGCTGTCGATGATTTCATAACAGTGAAGCAATCCGCGGTCGAGAAGATAGCTGAATCCGTCTTTATTGTTCGTGAAGCCTCTGAGCTGTCATTCAAGGCGAGGTTGTGTGAAAAAGCATTGATCATTTCTCGGGACCCTTCCAATTGGGAGGCCCTTCAGACCCAAATAAAGGAACTTTTTTCCCGCTTCGACAAACTGCGAAAAATCAGTGGGCCGGAGGACAGGGAGAGAATACAAACCGCCGAACAGGCTACAAAAGATTATTTGGCTGCCGCGAGTTCATGGGTGAGAAATGAAACCGAATTGCGCAACAGCATACTTCCAGAGATGAAGCAGAATGGCGAGAAGGTCATGAAAATGGCCGATGACACGAAGAATAAAGCTTGGGGCAGATCAGACCAGACAAGCAGCCTTACCGAGTCAGTTGTGAAGACATCAAATACGGTCATCGGCTCGTCGATCCTGGCTAGTCTGGCAGTTGGCGCACTTCTGGCCTTCTTTCTCACCAGATCGATAACTGCCCCGATAAGGAGGATTATTGAAGGCCAAAGCACCGGCGCACTGCAGGTTTCATCAGCCGCCAACTCGCTTTCTGAAGCTGCACAAGGAGTTGCACAGGGAACTGCACGGCAGGCAGCCGGAATTGAAGAGACTTCATCATCTCTCGAAGAGATGGCATCAATGACAAAACAGAATGCCGAAAATGCTAAGATGGCCGACCAGTTGATGAGAGATGTCGAGCAAACTGCGTCAATGGCCAAGGATTCCATGGTGCGGCTGATCAGATCAATGGATGAGATTTCCGGCGCAAGCGAAAAGACCCAAGCCATAATTAAGACAATCGATGAAATAGCTTTTCAGACAAACCTCCTGGCCCTTAATGCCGCAATCGAGGCTGCCCGCGCAGGTGAAGCCGGAGCAGGTTTTGCGGTAGTTGCCGACGAGGTAAGGAGCCTCGCACTTCGCACCACCCACTCCGCCCAGGATACGGCCGCCCTGATAGAAGAAAATGTTAAGACAATCCAGAGCGGATCAAATATTGCGTCCGGCATGAGCACTCAATTCTCGGAGGTATCGTCTAAAATTCTGGAAGTGGCCAACCTCATAAAAGAAATATCGGCAGCTTCGCGCGAGCAGGCATTGGGAATCGACCAGATAAACATCTCGATTGGAGAAATCGATAAGATAGTCCAGGAAAACGCCACCAACGCTGAAGAGGCTGCGTCCTCGTCGGGGAATATGAGAGACCTGGCCGAGCACATGATTGGGTTTGTAAACAGACTCACCGAATTGATAGACGGAAATGTGCTTGCCGAAACCCCGCGGAATGAAAGGAAACTGCTTACCGAGCATTAGCTGATGGACTGCGGGATCTTCGTAATGGGCATTTAGAATTTGGTTGGAAAATTGCTCAATTCACAGTCTAGGATCATCATAAGAATCAAACTCTGGATTGCTCAACCTCCCCCAGAAAAGCATCCATTACAGCATTAAATTCATACCTGTTTTCGAGGTTCGGCACATGGGCGGCCGAAGGAATAACAGCCATCCTGGCTTCGGGAATAAGCCGGAGCATTTCTTCCATCTTTTCTGGCGGTGAAATCACATCCTCGGCCCCGGCAATTAAAAGCGTCGGCACGGCAATCGCGTCGAGACCGGGGCACAGATCGGTTCGGGCTGCCTGGGCCAGAATCGCCCCGCAGATCCCTACGGGAGACGATGAAACTACCGTCTGCCTGATCCCGGCAATCACTGTTTTAATAGTGGCGAAGCTCGAACGCGCAAAAACCTTAGCCAGCAATTCGCCGGCAAAAGCCTCCAGGCCCTCTTTTTTGATTGTGTATAGTCTTGTGCGCGACGTCTGGTAGCCAACCTTATGTTTCATGTCTTTAGAATGATTACATTTTCATTTTACAGGAAAATTCAGGAGGCAGAAAATGGCAGAAAAAGTGTGTACTTATCTGGGCTCGGCTTTCCACAGCGGCGAGAGAATCTGCGAAGCTGATAAATGCAGGACATGCATAGACGGTGAATGGGTCGAAGAAGAAGGAGTCTGAGACCAGGGATTCTGGGTCACCCGTTGAATTTTACAATCCCGTAGTGGATTCACGGATCGAAATCCAAAGCTCTGGCTTTGATTGGAGTTGATTCGAGGGCTCGCCTTCCAATGCTACTCGCGTCAAAATTCCGCAGATCGCTCAACAAGCTATTTACAGGCCTGCAAGCATCTCTCGTGATCAGACTTGCACAGGTCAACGCAAGTTTTGCGTTGCTTGGCGCATGTGCTTACGCAATTCGGTTTGTTTGCGCAAGTTTTTTTGCACATCTCTTCCCTCGAATCGCACGGGGGCAGACACCACTTCTCTGTTTTCGCACAGCCGTCCAGACAGGACTTATGCTGGTTGTTTTCGACCTTTTCGCCAAAACCTGCATTCGGCCAGCTTAAAGCGAAAAGAACAAATAAGGTCAGCAAGATAGCTTTTTTCATTACACCCCCGGTTAGCCATGATTCAGCAAGACTCTCAACCTGTAACCGACTACTCACCGGCTCCTCAGAAAACATGCCTGTGTGGAAAGGACTTTACCCGGTCCGCTCTGCACCTCGAATAAAGCATTGCAGATGGAGATGTCGAGATGAGTAAGCGCAATGGGGATCAGGTCATGAATGCGGTTTTCCCGGCAGATTACCTCGTTTTTGAGTCCCTGGACGAGCGGATTCACCACCCCCGAAGGTACGGGTGTCATAAGGCTTATGAAAAAGGACGAGAAAAACGAGTTCCTGGTCCGGTACGGAGTAGTCAGAAATAAGCGCCTGAGTCCGCGCACCTCGGCGTAGATCTCCATCATTTTCCGGTAGGTTATGATTTCGGGTCCACCGATGTCGAATTCCTGACCGGAGGTTTCAGGCCTGTAGATGCACCCTATCAGATAGGCTATTACGTCGTTTATATCTATAGGTTGGCAGCGAGTATTGATCCATTTCGACGTGATGATCACCGGCAGGCGCTCCACCAGGTGACGCAGCATCTCGAATGGAGCACCTCCCGCACCCAGTATGTTCGCGGCACGAAGAATCGTAGCGCTGACCCGCCCTGAGCCGAGTATATGCGCAACCTCCCTGCGGCTTGCAAGGTGTTTGGACAAGTCGTCACCCATTTCGCCAAGGCCCCCGAGGTAGATTACCCTCTTTACCCCCGCCTTATCAGCAGCATGCACGAAATTTCTTGCCGCCCGCCTGTCATGTTCCTCGAATATTTTATTTTCGAGAATTGTTCGGCCCCCCATCGAGTGCACGAGATAATAAGCTGTCTCCACCCCCTCCAGCGCACGGTCCAGGGTTTCCGGCCTGAGAAGGTCCCCTTCGACCGGTTCGGTGCAGGCCACGTCGTTACACAGAAGCTCTTTGAACTTTCGCGTATCGCGCACAAGACACCGCGCCACCATTCCTTTGTTGAAAAGGGCACGCACCAGGCGGCCTCCCACAAAGCCGTTGGCGCCGGTGACCAATATCTTTCCCACCGGCATTGATTCTACCTCACCGGCATCGATCAACTCGTTTTCCATCATTTCACCTGCCTGAAAACATTGCACATAGACGAACGACCCCCGCTCGGACACCGAACGGCATTTACATTTAATCCATTCAGTTTAAATTACAAGGTCTGCGACATATATTTTGTGCTGAACCGGGGGTTACGGTATCACTAAGGCCATATTTCCATAGGAGGAGGATGAAACTCATGCTCGAAGTCATACAAACGGATAAGGCGCCGGCAGCTATCGGTCCCTATTCCCAGGCAATCCGTGCAAACGGTTTGGTGTTCGTGAGCGGCCAGATACCTTTAGACCCGCAAACGGGCGAAATAGTGGCGGGCGATTTGACTCGGCAAGCCACACGTGCACTCGAAAACATGAAGCAAGTACTCGCTTCGGCCGGTTGTGGGATTGAAAAAGTGGTTGCAGTGGACGTTTTTTTGACCGATATATCCCACTTTTCGGTATTCAATGAGATCTATGGGTCTTTTTTTTCAGGCCACAAGCCGGCTCGGGCAGTCGTCGAGGTAAGTGCCCTGCCCAGGGGTGCAATGGTCGAGGTGAAGTGCGTTGCAGCCCTGGACTAGACAATCCACCGATCGTACAGGACATAATGGCTAAAAGCTGGATACAGATTGACATATTGTGCCGGGCCGAGACGGCCGAGGACCTGGGCGCGGAACTCTCCGAGAGATTCGGCGCAGGTATTCAGTTCATCGCCGGTGGGCTGCGCATCTATTTCGCTTTCGGATCGTTCGAGGAAAAACGGCGGGACTTTGAAGGAATCATCGAGAGATTCTCGAATGTATGTCCCGATTGCGGAAAAATCGAGTGGTCTTCAACCGAAATTCCGGATGAAGACTGGTCCCAGACCTGGAAAGCCCATTTCAAACCCCTTCATGTCGGGCGCCGGTTCTTGATTGCACCCACATGGGAGGCTGTTGAGCCCGGTCCGGACGATCTTTTGATTCGCATCGATCCCGGCATGGCGTTCGGGACCGGTCACCATGAGACCACTCGGCTCTGTCTGGAATGGCTTGAGGCCTGGGCCGAAAAGGTTGCGGACCGGGCAGGGTCGAAACCGCCCGGATCGCTTCTTGACGTTGGAACAGGCTCGGGGATTCTCGCAATGGGGGCCGCGTTGCTCGGATTTGAAAACATAGTTGGAGTCGATAATGACCCCGAGGCGATTGAAGTGGCTATCCAAAACGTCAGCCTCAATAAACTTACCCAGGAAATCAGGATCCTTTGTGCATCGCCTGGAGATATTAGCTCCGAATTCAATGTTGTTATCTCAAATATTCAGTCCCTGCCGCTAATCGGGATGTCCGAGACCCTCATATCGAGAACGGCAAATGAAGGAAGGCTGGTCCTTAGCGGAATTCTGGCCGAGCAGGCAGAACAGGTCCGGAGCGAATACCAGAGGCGGGGTGCGGAGTTTGCCGGGTCCCGCGCGGCGGGTGAATGGGTGCTTTTAGAGTTTGTGGTCAATAAGGATATCTGATGGACGATCAAGAATTCAGCGGTGAGTGGATCACCCTTGACGAGCGTTTAAGGCCGCGAGTGCCCGATAATCCCAACATAGGCTATATAGAAGGAGACGGTATAGGTCCGGACATCTGGGCGGCTGCAAGAATAGTTTTGGACAACGCTGTTTTCAAAGCCTATTCCGGCCGGAGGGAAATTCACTGGTTCGAGCTTCTGGCGGGCGAAAAGGCCCGGGGCCTCACCGGCGAATCTCTGCCCCGCAAGACTGTCGAATTGATCCGGAAGAGCGTCGCTTCGATAAAAGGTCCGCTTACCACCCCTGTTGGAACCGGGCTCAGAAGCATCAACGTTATGCTCCGGCAGTTGCTCGATTTATACGCCTGCATCCGCCCGGTGAGGTATTTTGCAGGCCTGCCCTCGCCTGTTCGTCACCCCGAAAGGGTCAATATGACCATTTTTCGGGAAAATACCGAGGACCTTTATGCCGGGATCGAATGGCCCGCCGGGTCGCAGGAGGCCCTGAAGCTGGCCGGTTTTCTGCACGAGCAGTTCGGCGTAAATCTTCCCGAACAGTCAGGGATCGGGATAAAACCCATCAGCATCGGTGGAACCAAGCGGCTCGTTAGGCGCGCCATCCAATATGCCATCGAGAAAAATCTTCCGACAGTTACCCTCGTGCACAAGGGAAACATCATGAAATACACCGAGGGGGCCTTCCGCAAGTGGGGCTACGAGGTCGCGGCGGAGGAGTTCGCGGACCGCACGATAACCGAGGCGGAAATGCAGGAAAAGCCATCAGGGAATACTCCCGCGGGCAAACTGATAATAAATGATCGCATAGCAGATTCGATGTTTCAGCAGGTGCTTCTTCGCCCCGAGGAGTACAATGTTGTAGCAACGCCTAATCTCAATGGCGATTACCTCTCCGATGCTCTGGCGGCGCAGGTCGGCGGACTGGGAATGGCCCCCGGGGCAAATGTCGGAGACGGGTGCGCAATGTTCGAGGCCACCCACGGCACGGCGCCCAAGTATGCCGGACTGGACAAGGTCAATCCCGGATCTCTCATACTCTCCAGCGCAATGATGCTCGACTACATGGGATGGATCGAATCGGCGGAACTCATCCGCACGGCAATGGAAGCAACAATAAAGGAGAGGATCGTCACATACGACCTCGCTCGCCAGATGGCCGGCGCGCGCGAGGTTAAATGTTCTGAATTCGCCCGGGCAATGGTCGAGCGAATGGGCTGATATCGCTCAACCGGGTAGCCCGGATTTCTATCAGGGCTACCCGGTTATTATGCTTTTCCGGCCTTTTATTTACCCCTAACAGGGTGTTGAAAAAGTATTCCGTAGTGGGAATTGAGTGCCCAGATGAGGGCAAATTTTCGTCATTCCCGCGAAGGCG
>DBMI01000008.1 GCA_002298165.1 Desulfarculales bacterium UBA702 | reverse complement strand
GACGAACTCGAAAACCGCCTGATACTTGATGCCCTGCAAAGAGCCGGAGGGGTAAAGAACAAGGCTGCCAAGCTCCTCGGTCTCAACAGGACCACCCTCATCGAGAAAATGAAAAAAAAGCAGATAGATTTCGCGTGAAATTGAGGGTTGTGCGTTCAAAGTAGTCCAGCCCCCGCCCTCGGTTGCGGCAAGGTCTCCCGACCTTGCCGGCCACGCCGACCGAAGGTCTCCAGCCCTGTCCCACCAATGGAAGACATCGAATCCAAATGCTGCCTTTAATTCAGCAAGGTTATCGCAGAACGATACGGTTAATACCCAAAGAGATGGAGACCTTCGGTCGAACGGGTGGCGCGGTCGGGAGACCACGCCACAACCATGATTTCTGCGGGCATTCAGCGCTTAAAACCTGAATACCTTCATTCCTGAACCCACCTGTCGTGAAATCTCTCAAATCCTGAAAAAAGCCGCATGATTTGAAGTGAAATAGGGTGGATCGTTTGCGATTATTGGGGCTATTGAGGGATGGCGCCTGAATTCCTTGTCCAGGAATTTTCTGATGCTATGGCGATCCCAGCCCCGTGGATGGGCAAAGCCGGTATAGAGGGACAGGTCGCCTTCGTAGTGGGGTTCGGTCCCGAACCTTCGTGCGTCGGGGCTGTTGATCGGCATGTTGAATATGGCGAGATTTAAAAAATCAATATACCTGGCGTGCCGGACTGTGAAATCGAGTGTGTTTCGGGCCTCATTTTCCGATTCGGAAGGCGTTCCGAAAAGAAGATACACATAAGATCCGATACCTGCCGCATCCAGCGATTTCAGGGCTCTTGAAGCAGTTTCCAAGTCTATGCCTTTTCCTTCGGCATCTATTACCCCCTGATCTCCCGATTCCAGTCCCAGTTTCAGCATGGCGCACCCCGACCGCCTTAAAGCCATGCAAAAATCGACATCCGCAAGCCTTTTTGTAATGCGCACGAAACCGTACCAGGGTGCACCGGGAGGATACTTTGCGAGCCTTTGCAGAAGAGCCGGACTGAGGGCGCTATCCAAGAAATGCAGCAGTGCGGGCCGCGCTTGCCGAACAAGGCTCGCCGCCTCAGCGACGGCCGTAGCGGGGTGAACCGGCTCGTATTGAGTCCCTTCGGCCTTCTCGGGGCAGAAAGAGCACCTGTTCCAGTAGCATCCGGAAGATGCACTGTAGGGAAGGATCGGGCCGGGGGCACAGTAGTCGTGCATGGGAAAGGGAGTGTAGTCGGGCCTGAAAGCCGTGTTGCAGGAGAATTTGCCCGTCAACTCCAGGAGCGCCCTTTCTCCGGGACCGTCGATGACATGGTCGATCAAACCCTCGAATGGGTTTTTCCAGTTCGGACTGCGCACCCAGGAAGTTGCCAGGCCGCCTCCCACAATAATTTTTATGCCGGGGAAATTCGCCCTCAAGTAACCCATCATGGAAAAGGCGGAAAATGCCTGGCTGAGAAAATTCAGTGAAAATCCGACCAGTTCGGGAGAATGGCGCTCGACTGCATCCGAGAGCCGGTGCGAGAAATAATCATGGAACGGATTTTTCGTATATTCATCGGCGGCCCGCAGCAAGTCGGCGCTTCGAAGCGGCGAAAGGCCAGTTCGGGTGTGGTTGGCAAGGCTCAGGAGATCGGTGCCGTTTACAGCCTTTTCCAGCAGGCGGTTCAGGTCGGATACTGCCCGTTTATAGCGCTGGAGGTCAGTGTAGCCGCGCGGGCTTCGCAGGGATTCAATATTCCTGTCGCGGTCGCGCACGGCCCTCCGGGTCCATTTGTCCGTTGCGGATAACGGCTTTTGCAGCAGGTGCAGGATTGATTCGATGTTGGCGTCTATCGCCTCGCACCTTACGCCTGCGGAGCAAAGCGCGCCATGGAGTCTCGCGAGCCCCGGAGGCGGCTCCGACGGCTTTACCAGTGGGGGGTTTATGAGAAGAATCATTTAGAGCGGCGGACCTCGATCTATTTAAACTCAGTGCCAGCCAGGCAGAATGGAATATTATGCAGCAAAAATAAAAAAACCAAAAGCCCTGTTCGGCCGGAGGGGGGAAGCCAAACAGGGCTTGAGGG
Organism: Desulfarculales bacterium UBA702; assembly: GCA_002298165.1. GTDB lineage: Bacteria > Desulfobacterota > Syntrophobacteria > Syntrophobacterales > Syntrophobacteraceae > SbD1. The sequence goes on along the minus strand of DBMI01000008.1, from coordinate 22,757 downwards.
GTTAGGAGAAGGCGACTAAAAAAGTCAACCTTTTTAGGAAAGTAAGCATTGGCTTAGAAAAATCAACAGCGCGCCGAACCGGCTATTCATCCGGTCTTATTAACATTTCCCGGTCACAGTTTCAACTTGCCCCGGATGCCGGACCAGTAACATAGAGTGGTTGAGCGGGAAAGGATGCTGTTTGCAAATTGGAGCGCTTTGATTAAGAGCATCGTCGATTCACATCCGAACTCTGCTTCCGAGGCTACTTTCTCCGGAGGCAGACAACAGTGCGCTTTGTTGCCGGTTTGCCATAAGTTCATATTTTTAATCCGATTTTGATTGACAAACCCCTTCTCGATAAATTATGGAAAGGGCGACACTGAAAATCTAAATGGAGCAAAATATGCCCGGCCGGTTCTTCTGCTTTAGTCTCTGGTTTTTTAGCTGGTTCTCTTTTTGAGTGCCTGCCCGTGGACGAAGTAGCACGAACCTGACCTGATGCTAAAACAAACCATGGGTAGGCGCAACCAGCCGAAACCATGGTTTTTCTTTCTGAGAGGCTGTGGATTTTGGCATCCACGGCCTTTTTTATTTGTGCTCTTAGGCGGCATTCTCAGAGGAGTCGGGGAAAATGATTTACGACATCGAATACGAGACAATGCCTCGCGAGGCTATCGAGGCAATCCAATTGCGGCGTCTGCGGGAGACGATCGAGCGGGTTTACGCAACTGTGCCGTTCTATCGGAAAAAGTTCGACGAAGCCTGTATAAAGCCTGGCGACATCAACTCTTTGAAGGACTTGCATCGGCTTCCGTTTACCACCAAACAGGATCTCCGGGATAACTATCCCTATGGGATGTTTGCAGTTCCAATGGATAACGTGGTGCGCATCCACGCTTCCTCGGGAACCACCGGGAAGCCCACTGTCGTCGGCTACACCGCGCGCGATATCGTCACCTGGTCCAAGCTAATGGCACGTGCCCTGGCGGCCGGAGGTGCAAGCAGGGGGGACATCATACATAACGCTTACGGATACGGACTGTTTACGGGCGGGCTCGGCGTTCATTACGGGGCCGAGCGACTTGGCGCCTCCGTTATCCCGATCTCAGGCGGAAATACCAAGCGCCAGGCAATGATTATGAAAGACTTCGGCCCGACTATACTCACCTGCACCCCCTCTTATGCGCTGCACCTTGCCGAGGTAGCCGTCGATTCCGGCATCGACTTTAAGGACCTCAGGTTCAAATCAGGTATCTTCGGCGCAGAACCCTGGTCCGAGGAGATGAGAACCGAAATCGAACGAAAGCTCCATCTGGATGCCATCGACATTTACGGCTTGAGCGAAGTTATCGGGCCGGGAGTTTCCGTCGAGTGTCTCGAAGCCAAAAAGGGTCTGCACATCTTCGAGGACCACTTTATTCCCGAAATAATAAATCCTCAGACAGGTGAAGTTCTCTCCAACGGTCAGATGGGCGAGCTGGTTTTTACCTCGATTACCAAGGAGGCTTTCCCAATCATCAGGTACCGCACACGCGACGTGACTTCCCTTGAGCGCGAGCCCTGCATCTGCGGGCGTACCCTTGTGCGCATGAACAAGGTGAGCGGCCGCACCGACGATATGCTCATCATCCGGGGAGTAAATGTTTTCCCATCGCAGATCGAGAGCGTGCTGATGGAACTCGAGGAGGTCGAGCCTCACTATCAGCTCATTGTAGACCGCAAGGACAACCTCGATACACTTTCGGTTCTGGTCGAGGTAGGAGAGCAGGCCTTTTCCGACGAGGTTCGGGTACTGCAAAATATCGAAAAGAAGATTGCAAAAAACATCAAGGAATTTCTGGGAGTTTCGGCCACGGTGAAACTGGTCGAGCCAAAGACCATTGCACGCAGCGAAGGCAAAGCCCAGCGAGTGATCGACAAACGTAAAATCTAGGGCGCGCAAATCAAAAGGAGGATCTCACAATGGAGCATGTCGAGCAGATATCTGTTTTCCTCGAGAACAAGGCGGGAAGACTTGCGGAGGTCACAAGGATCCTTTCGGAAGCGCGGATAAACATCAGGGCGCTGTCTCTGGCCGACACTTCCGATTTCGGTATTCTGCGCCTGATCGTAAATGACAATGAAAAGGCCAAAAGCGAACTGAAGGCGCACGGTTTCACCGTCGGTAAGACCGACGTCGTTGCCGTCGAGGTTTCTGACCAGCCCGGGGGTCTTCATCACATTTTGCGAATCTTGCAGAAGGCGAATGTAAACGTCGAATACATGTACGCTTTCGTCCAGCAGAGCGGGGAAGATGCGGTGCTGATATTCCGCTTCGATAACCTCGATGAGGCACTAAGGGTCCTCAAGGAAAACGGTGTTAAGATCATAAGAGGCGAGAAACTCTACGCGATGTAGCCCGTGGGCGGGTTCTTCGCCCGCCTACGTAATGATTAATCATTGAGCCGGCAAGAACACTTCGACGCTGCTTTTCAATCAATTCCGAGTTCTGTTAACCCGCCGGGCCAAAGGAATAGTGAAAACCCCAAACATTCCAGGAGTAAGAGATGAGGACGGCGAGGAATATACTTTTTTGCGCCATTACGGCGCTCGTTATTTGCACGCTTGTGCCCGGCCTGAGCTGGGGCAAGGAACCGTATAAGATCGGCGGCATTTTCTCGATTACCGGCGCCAGTTCCTTTCTGGGTGATCCCGAGAAAAAGAGCATGGAAATGGCCATCGAGCAGATAAACGCTGCCGGCGGTATAGATGGGCATATGCTGGAGCCGGTCATCTACGATGATGAAGGCGATCCGACTAAAGCGGTGCTTGCGGCGCAGAAACTTACAAGCAAGGACGAGGTGATTGCTATTGTCGGGCCTAGCCTCACGCCGACTTCCCTGGCCGTTATTCCGGTGATCGAAAAAGCCGGCACCCCCCTGATAAGCTGTGCCGCGGGCATAAAGATCACCGAGCCGGTAAAGCCCCTGGTCTACAAGACGGCTCAAAACGACGTCCTCGCCGTGCAAGCCATCTTCAACCACATCAAGAAAGCCGGTATAAAGAAGATCGGCATCTTGACCGTCGAGAATGCATTTGGCGAGAGCGGTAAAGAACAGCTTGCCGCCCAGGCGCCACAGTTCGGAATTGAGATCGTGCTCGCCGAGACATTCGGCGCGAAAGATACCGATATGACTGCGCAGCTTGCCAAGATCAGGGCCGCTCAGCCGGAGGCGATAGTATGCTGGGGCACCAACCCCGGCCCGGCCGTAATCTCGAAAAATGTTGTCCAGATGAACATCAAGGTTCCCCTTTACCAAAGCCACGGGGTTGCATCACCAAAGTTCATCGAACTGGCTGAATCCGCCGCCGAGGGTAACATGCTCCCGACCGGCAAGATACTTGTTACGGAACAACTTCCCGAAACCGACTCACAGAAAAAGGTGCTCAAAGGCTACACCTCAGAGTTCGAAAAGCGCTACTCGATGCCCGTGGGCGGCTTCGGAGGCTATGCCTTTGACGGGATAAACCTTATGGCCGCCGCGTTGAAGGGAACAGAAGGCGATAAAGCCAAAATTGCCGCCAATGTCGAAAAGATCAATGGCTTTCCGGGCGTAACCGGCACCTTCAGTTTCAGCCCGACGGATCATAACGGCCTCGGCGATGACGCTTTCGTGATGGTGGTAATAAAAGACGGCAAGTGGCAGCTATTGAAATAATCAGGACATAATGTTTTGAATGGTGGGCTTTGTCCGATGGGACCCCCTTTGATTAAAGATCGTCATTTGTGTAGGGTGGGCACGCCTTTCGTGTCCACCAATTTCTACCGGAATCCGTTTCCTCTCAAAAGCTAAAGTGCGAGCGTGCAGGAACTCCTACAATATCTTTTCTCGGGAATAACCAACGGCGCGGTTTATGCCGTCATAGCCCTCGGTTTTTCGATGCTCTACAGCAGCACGGGGCTGATCAACTTCGCCCACGGCGAGTTCGTAATGGTGGGAGCACTCACATTTATTTCGCTCTCAAAAGGCCTCAAGATGCCGATCCCGGTGGCTTTTGCCGGGGCGGTCGCCATAACCGCCGCCGCAGGCCTGCTTTTGGAACGAATGGCGATTCGGAAAGTCCGCAAGCCTCATCCGATTGTCCTGGTAATCATAACTGTCGGGGCTTCCATTCTCGTCCGCGGCGTCAGTATGCTATATTGGGGAAAGGACTCTCATAACTGCGCTCCCTACTCCAACCATGCCCCAATAGATGTTGCCGGAGCGACACTTCTTCCCCAGAGCATCTGGATTCTGGCACTCACCCTTCTCGTGGTGATCGGGCTGCATGTTTTTCATAAAAGATTCCTGACCGGAAGGGCGATGCTCGCCACCGCCATCAGTCGAAAGGCAGCAGGGGTGGTCGGAATCCCCACAGATATGATGGTGCTTCTCGCCTTTGCCATGAGCGCGGCAATGGGCGGAATCGGCGGCGCGCTCATTGCCCCCATCAGTATGAGCAGCTTCGATATGGGGATGAACCTGGGGCTGAAGGGTTTTTGCGCCGCTATGATAGGAGGCCTGGGAAGCTCCTGGGGGGCCATTTTCGGGGGGCTTCTGCTGGGCGTGCTGGAGGCACTCGGGGTGGGATTCCTTTCATCGGGGCTAAAAGATGCATCGGCTTTCGTGCTGTTGCTGCTGATCCTCTATTTCCGCCCGACCGGCTTAATGGGCAAAGCGACCGTACAGAGATTCTAGTCCCGAAAAGATTGTGGCAGGCTTTCCAGCCTGCCGCGGCCTAAAGAATTACGCACCTTGGCTGGGATTCCCACATGCCGGATGTCCATTTAAAAAGTAAGTGCACCAGAGGAGAAACTTTATGATCAGACAGTTCGCCGACGTCGAACCGACCCACTTCAACAATGATCAGGCTAAAGGGGTCGCGGCACGGGTTGTTATCGGCAGGAAAGACGGCGCCGAGAACTTCTTTATGAGAGTTTTCGAAATTGCTCCCGGAGGTTCCACGCCGAAGCACCGGCACGACTGGGAGCATGAAATGTTCATTCACTCAGGCGAGGGCGAGTTGCACATGAACGGCCAGTGTACACCCTTGAGGTCGGGCAATGTGGTCTTCGTGCCCGGTAATGAAGAACACCAGATAAAGAACTCGAGCGGGGAATTATTTACGATGGTGTGCCTCGTGCCATCGAAAGCCCCTGAACTATAGCATCGGAATCAAAGACTAACTAAGAATTGACGAAACCGAAGTTGTTGGCCATCGGCAAATACGGAAAATAATTTGCGATACCTCTTTTTCATAGCCGCGGTGCTTGCGGCCGGATTTCTCATATCCAGCCCCTACAAGCTCCAGTTGCTGACCTTCATCGGCATAAACACGCTGCTCGCCCTAGGGCTTAACATGCTGATGGGATACGCGGGGCAGATCTCTCTGGGGCATGCGGCCTTCTACGGATTGGGGGCTTATACCAGCGGGATCCTGACCGCCCATTACCATTGGTCGCCATGGCTGGGGCTTGCCGCGGCAGTCGTACTCGCCGTCGCAGCCGCATTCTTCATAGCCCTTCCGCTCTTGCAGCTAAGCGGTTTCTACCTCGGGATGGGGACTCTCGGGTTCGGGATGATAATGTTCGTGGTTTTTCGCCAGATGAGCCTGACCGGTGGAGATTCCGGGTTGGTTGGAATTCCGGGGCTATCCATCGGACCTCTTTCCCTGGATTCCCCTAGAAATTACCTCTTTTTTGTCTGGGCAGTCGCAATAATCAGTATTTTTCTTTGCGAAAGGCTTATCAACTCGAGGATAGGCCGGGCACTGAGGGCCATACACGACAGCGAGCGGGCGGCCTCTTCCATGGGCATCGACACGGGGAAGCTGAAGGTCCACATTTTTGTGTTGAGCGCAATGCTTGCCGCTGTTGCAGGCTTTCTATACGCTCACCTTGTAAGCTTTATCAGCCCGAGCTCTTTTGATTTCCTCGTTTCGGTGCGAATGGTCACGATGGTGGTAATCGGCGGTATGGCGAGTGTATGGGGATCGCTGCTCGGAGCGGCGGTACTGACGATTTTGCCGGAAAGCCTCACCGTATTTTCAGAATATGAGATGATCGTCTACGGATTGGTCCTCATCGTCATAATGATACTTTTGCCCCAGGGACTTTTCAGGGGAGTGCTGGACATTTATGAACGCGCTGGAAGCAAGCCAGGAAACGCCTCTTCCCGTTGTCAGGGTTGAAGGGGTCTGTAAATCGTTCGGGGGCATCCAGGCCTTAAATGACGTAACCTTCGACGTGCCTGCCGGTTCGATCTTTTCACTTATCGGACCGAACGGGGCGGGAAAGACGACGCTGCTCAACCTTGTTACCGGGAGTTTTCCAGCCGATTCGGGGCAGGTAGTGTTTGGCGAAACCATGCTAAACGGCAGGAAGGCCCACGAGCGTGTGGCGCTTGGCATTGCGCGAACGTTTCAAAATATCGAGCTCTTCGGAAGCATGAGCGTACTGGAAAACGTACTGGTGGGACAGCACGTAAAGACAAGGTGCGGCTTTCTGGGGGCAATGGCGCGTTTGCCGCGAACGATCGGGGAGGAGCGGGAGGCGAGGAATCGGGCGCTGGAACTCCTCGACTTCGTAGGTCTTCTTGATTCCGCATCACAGCGAAGCACGGATCTTCCGTTCGGCTGGCAGCGCTTTCTCGAAATTGCCCGCGCGCTTGCAACCGGCCCGAGGATTCTGCTGCTCGATGAACCTGCATCGGGCCTCAATGCGGTTGAAACCGCATCCCTTGCCGAACTGCTGGAAAAGATCCGAAAGAGTGGAGTGACGCTGCTCCTCGTAGAACACGACATGAACCTGGTGATGAAGGTCTCCGACCGCGTTTTGGTACTCAATCACGGAATGAAGCTCGCTGAAGGGAGTCCCTGTGAGGTGCAGGCAAATGAAGCCGTCATTGCGGCCTACCTCGGCCGGGACAAGGCGGGACCGGGATGCTGAGCCTGCGCAATTTCGAATGCCGCTACGGTAGCGTTAGGGCGGTAAAGGGAATCAACCTGGAAGTCGCATCAGGCGAACTGGTTGCGCTGGTCGGTGCGAACGGTGCGGGTAAAAGTACTCTGCTCCAGGCATTGTGCGGGTTCGTGCCCGACTGGAGCGGCGAAATCAGCTTCGAGGGCTCACCACTTCGCTGTCCCATAAATCCATCAGAGATAGTAAAAAAGGGTATCAGCCTTGTTCCTGAAGGACGTGCCCTTTTCCCGCCCCTTAGCGTCATGGAAAATCTCGAGCTTGGCGCCTATGTCCGATACCGAAGGCGCGACCACAGAAATATCGCCGAAGACCTGGAATTCGTGCTGGAACTTTTCCCGATTCTTCGACAGAGGACAAAACAGCCCGCCGGTACGCTTTCGGGTGGCGAGCAGCAGATGCTTGCAATCGCCCGCGCTCTTATGGCAAAACCCGCTCTCCTGCTTCTCGACGAACCCTGCACTGGCCTCGCCCCCCTGCTTGTGCTGGTGATTCTTGAAACACTCGTGCAGCTTAGAGCGAGTGGAATTACCATCCTGCTGGTGGAACAAAACGCCAGAGCCGCACTTGGAATTTGCGACCGCGGCTATGTTATCGAAAACGGCAGCATAGCCCTCGAAGGCTCCGCATCAGCCCTTCTTGCGGATGCAAACGTCCAGCACGCATATCTCGGCAAGGAATGCAGGCTTTAGGTCCAGGTTGTTCAGCAAGGCTCGGGATAGAGGACAATCGCTTTTAGGCGAGTAGATCAAATAAGTCTTCCCCACCTGAGCGCGTTTTTCTGAATGCTCATATGCAGTTGCGGCTGTATGAACTCTTCACCCTGAAGCTCGAAGGGCAGATAGGCCAGCATATCGGCCCCGTGGGATACCTCCAGGTCATTTATATGAGGAAGGACCAGCCGTTTGGGTGTTGCGATCGAGGCAATCAAGACCCTTATGCTCTCCATTGCCTCGGCGATGGGCAGGTTTACCGGATAAAGAGGTACCTTCGAAAATTTCGGCGGCTCGGCGCCGGTACCAGGTTCCTTCCCAAGCAGCGTCAAGCTCCGGGCGAGCCTGAGAAACAGGTTTGGCTGGGACTTGAATGCCGGTATCCAGAAATGGAGTTCGGAATCAGGCCGTGCTCCGTGGACAATCCCAGTGAGGTTTGCGAGGCGGAGCAGATCGCCGTGGGACTTAAGCTCCAGCCCTGAAATATCGGCCCGAATGCGCCAGAAGGGAAGCCACGCGGCTGGGTCGTCCGATAGCGGCAAAAACAAAAAATCCACCTTCGAGAGAATTCCCCCGCTTGCCTGCCAGGCATGGTTGCAATTTCGGCAGAAAAGGACCAGGCTGTCGTTTTCGGCATCGAGGTCCCAACCGCAGCCTGGACACAGTGTCGGCAGGAAAACGATACGACCGGACGGCTCGTGTTTTTCAGCCCGCAGACGATTTTGAAAGTCTTCGGAAACAGGACCGCCAAGCGGTTCTTTCAAAACGGCATCAAAGAATTGGTTTCCACGCAAAAAGATGGGCGAAAAAATCAGGCTGGCGATGTCGCCGATGAAGTATCTGAAAGAGATTTGGCTTGGAGCGGGCCTCGCAAGCTGGAGTGGATCGACAAAATCGTTTCCCTTGATCTCCCTGAAGGGAAAATCCGGGGGGATAAAATTGCCCGGAGTTTCCGGCATGGCATAGCGGAGTTTGAGTACCTGAGGCCTCAAGCCGAGCGATTGTGGCAATGGAGTGGCATTCATCGCAAGGATGTTTGAATCGAGGATCCTGTTCGAAATTTCCGTACCGTCCAGGGAAAAAACAATACCCTTGAGCCTCCAGTAGGGGGCGAAGACGATCTGCTCAGGAGCCGGTTCAGCCGGTGGGATGAAGTACCTGAAGAACTCATCCGACCAGATGAATAGCCTGACTCTGCAGAACGGACAGCGAAAAAGGCGGTCCGTCTCCTCAAGGACCACGGGTGCGCCGCACTGAGGGCAGTTGTGTTCGATTTGCCAGGTCGAGCCGCTAGAGTTTATCACCGCATTTATTACAGTAAGTTGAGTCGGGCAGATTTTCCGCACCGCAATGAGGGCATTTCACGGGCTGCTTCTTTTCCGCTGCCGGCCGGCCGCACTGGGGACAAAATTTCGCGTTCGGCGGAATATCCGCCCGGCAATTCGAACACTGCTCGAAGACCACCAGGTGCTTTCCGCAGTAGGGACAAAAACTTGAACCGGCGGGTCCCGGTTTGCCGCAACCGGGGCAAGGCGCCTGCTCGGGACTAGGTCCTTTTTCATCCCTGAATGCGGCGGAAAATATTCCGGGCATCATCATGGCCATTCCCATTCCCAGCCCCGCCCCCGCATCGGAGCGCGCCTGTGATGCCTTTTCCAGCGCCATTGCGGCTTTCATTTTCACCAGTCGGTCCAAATCCCCAAGTACCGCTAGTCTGCTCTGGTCGTCCATTGCCTCCTGAACTTCCGGAGGAGGGGTGATTGAGTTGATGAACAACTGCGAAAGTCCGATTCCGAAGTGGGCGAAATCCTCCTGCAGAACCTTCTTCAGCCCAGTGGACAGCTCGTCGTATTTGCCCGGAAGCGAAAGAAGGGAATCAAGCTTCTCGCCCATGTAGTCGTTGAAGCGGGATACGACGACGAGGCTCAGGTACTCTTCAATAGCCTCGGTAGTGTATATCCCCTGAGTACCGACTAGTGTATTTATGAACAGCACCGGCTGGACAACCTGCATGCTGAGTACGCCAAAAGCCCTCAGTCGGACCAGCCCAAGCTGCGAGTCCCTGAAAGCAACCGGATCGCGGGTGCCCCACTTCAGGTTGGGAAATTCCTTCATGTTAATGATATATGCCTCGGCCCGCAGTGGACTGGTAAATCCCCACGGGGCGGAAAGTACCTTGGTCAATATTGGGACGTTCGCCGTAACCAGCGTGTGGCGCCCCGGCCCAAACACATCATGAGCCTTGCCGCCGTAATATAAAACTCCCGCCTGGCTCTCGCGCACTATGAGCTGAGCGCCCAGCTTGATTTCGCCCGAGCCCGATTCCGGAATCCTGTGGACCATCTCTCTGCCCGACTCATCGAACCATTCGATTACTTCGAGAAAAACCTTGCTCTCAGTGGCCATTACCAAACCGCTCCTTCTCTTTATTTAAAGGATCTTATCCGCTTTGAGCCTAATCCCGCAAGCCGCTCTACCATTGCTCTACCATTGCTCTACCATAACGAATTATTCGGCAGCCTCTTTCTAGAGCCTTAGCGAAAACAACCAAGCCCGCGGTAGATCTAGTTTCCGGTATCACCAGGTACGCCAATTTTGGACCTGACACTGCCTCTTTGGCGGGATAGGGCCTATGGTTCGGTTGCCTTGCAGGCTCCGCAAATGGCCTTATTTTAATTAATTATCTAGGGATTTGTATTCCCCGGCTGCCCCGCCGCCCCTGCTTTTATTTTTCGCCCTCAAACAAAGGCTAATGGAGATGAACGAGCGGCAAAGAGCGCGTGTTGTAATCGAAAATGTGCGCCCGAGTGTGGACTGTGGCCAATTTGCAGCCAAAAGAATAATCGGGGACAGGGTGGTCGTTTCGGCCGATATTTTCTCGGACGGCCACGACGCTTTGGCTGCCAGGCTGTTGTATCGGAAACCGGGATCGTTCGAATGGGAAGCACTCACTTTGAAGCCAACGGTAAACGACGCATGGGAAGGTGAATTCATCGTAGAGGAATTGGGATCTTACTTTTTTACCGTCGAGGGATGGATCGATCATTTCGCGACATGGCAGAACGCGCTGCGCAAAAAATTTGCCGCGGGGCAGGATGTAACGATGGAAATTCTTATCGGGGCCAGAATTATCGATGAGGCCGCAAAAAAGGCCGGCGGTGATACGGGAAGGGAAATGGCAGCGCTTGCCGACCGGCTGAGGTCGGAGACCCTGATCGAGAAAGCCGTCACTAAGGCGCTGGGACCCGAATCAACCGATTTAATGCAGCGGAATCCCAACCTCGAATTCACCGTAAGATTCGATCCGGAGCTTGAAATCCGGGTGGACAGGCCCAAAGCCCGATTTAGCACGTGGTATGAACGCTTTCCAAGGTCGGCATCTCCCGATTCGTCGAAGCCGGGGACCCTGCGGGACCTCCAGGCCCTTCTTCCCGAGATCTCCCGCATGGGATTTGACGTGCTCTATCTGCCGCCCGTTCACCCCATTGGGACAACCAACCGAAAGGGAAAAAACAACACCGAAGGCGCATCTGAGGAGGACCCCGGAAGTCCCTGGGCGATAGGCTCGGAAGCAGGCGGCCACAAAGCAATAGATCCGGTGCTTGGGACGATGGAGGACTTTCAGGACCTCGTCCGGGCGGCTGCGGGCTTCGGCATTGAAATAGCCCTCGACATTGCGTTCCAGTGCTCGCCTGACAACCCCTACGTCAAAGAGCATCCCGAGTGGTTCAAGATCCGTCCCGACGGGAGCGTGCAGTACGCCGAAAATCCGCCTAAAAAATACCAGGACATCTTCCCGCTTGATTTTGAGACCGAGCACTGGCGAAGCTTGTGGGAAGAACTAAAGAGCGTTGCCTATTTCTGGATCGATAATGGAGTAAAGATTCTGCGGGTGGACAACCCGCACACCAAGCCCTTTCCTTTCTGGGAATGGCTGCTCTCTGAAATGAGGCGGGACCATCCCGACGTGCTGCTCCTCTCCGAGGCGTTCACCCGGCCCAAGGTCATGAAACGGCTTGCCAAGATCGGGTTTACCCAGTCCTACACCTATTTCACGTGGCGAAATTCGAAACGGGAGATCGTCGATTACGTCCAGGAGCTTACCAGCGGTGAAATGAGGGAATATTTCAGGCCCAATTTCTGGCCCAACACCCCTGATATTCTTCCCGAGTACCTGCAATACGGCGGAAGACCGGCATTTATCATAAAACTGATACTTGCAGCGACAATGTCATCAAACTACGGCATCTACGGCCCTGTATTCGAGCTGGTGGAAAACGAGGCCCTGCCCGGTCGCGAAGAGTACATGAACTCGGAGAAGTACGAAGTTCGCCACTGGGACTGGGACAGGCCCGGCAATCTCAAGGACTTCATCGCCAGGGTCAACACCATCCGCAGGGAAAATCCAGTGCTTCAGGAGACGAACAATATTCGGTTCTTTGAAGTTGATAACGAGCAGATTCTGTTTTTTGGGAAAATCGGATCAAACGGCGCGGACTCGATCCTGGTTGCCGTAAACCTCGACCCGGCAAATACCCAGGCCGGATGGATAAGGATTCCGGCGGCCGAATTCGGAATAGATCCAGCCCATCCCTACCTGGGACACGACCTGTTAAGCGATGAGAAATACATCTGGTACGGCGAGAGGAATTACATTCAACTAAACCCGCACGTTGTTCCCGCTCACATTTTCAGGCTCAAGACGCGCGTGCGCCGGGAAACGGATTTCGACTATTTCATGTAGGACCCGAGGAGAGGCGATGGCAAACGGGACCGGGTTCCCGGACGACGATCCACTTTGGTACAAAGACGCAGTTATCTACGAACTGCACATAAAGGCCTTCTATGATGCCGATAATGACGGCACCGGGGATTTCCGGGGCTTGACGCAAAAACTCGACTACCTCAAGGACCTGGGGATCACCGCCGTCTGGCTGCTTCCGTTCTACCCTTCGCCTCTTCGCGACGATGGCTACGATATTGCCGATTTTTACAACATTAATCCACTCTACGGAAAACTCGCCGATTTTCGGGAATTCCTGCGCGAGGCCCACAAACGGGAAATCAGGGTCATCACCGAAATGGTCCTGAACCACACCTCGGACCAGCATCCCTGGTTCCAGCGGGCAAGAAGGGCAAGGCCGGGGTCAATCTACAGGGATTTCTATGTCTGGTCGGATGACCCGAAAAAATATGCGGATGCGCGAATAATTTTCCAGGACTTCGAGCCCTCGAACTGGAGCTGGGACCCTGTGGCCAAAGCCTATTACTGGCACCGATTCTATTCGCATCAGCCCGATCTGAATTTCGACAACCCTCACGTGCAAAAGGCAATGTTTCGGGTAATCGATTTCTGGATGCGAATGGGGGTGGATGGAATGCGCCTCGACGCCGTGCCCTATCTATTCGAGCGCGAGGGGACAAACTGCGAAAATCTCCCCGAGACTTATGAATTCATTCGGAAACTACGGGCCCATGTGGATTCCAGGTTCAAAAACCGCATGCTTCTAGCCGAGGCGAACCAGTGGCCGGAGGACGCCGTCGCCTATTTCGGAGATGGCGATATGTGTCATATGGCTTTCCACTTCCCGCTGATGCCCAGAATGTTCATGGCCCTCCAGATGGAGGACAATTTCCCCATGCTGGATATCCTGGATCAGACGCCCGAGATTCCGGAAACATCTCAGTGGGCGCTTTTTCTTCGCAACCACGACGAGCTTACCCTGGAGATGGTAACAGATGAGGAGCGGGATTACATGTACCGCATGTATGCATCCGACCCGCGCGCAAGGATCAACCTGGGAATCCGCAGGAGGCTCGCCCCTCTTCTCGGAAACGACCAGCGCAAGATAAAGCTCCTCTACGGGCTTCTTTTCACCCTGCCGGGCAGCCCTGTCGTCTACTACGGAAACGAGATCTGCATGGGAGACAATTATTATCTGGGTGACCGGAACGGGGTGAGGACTCCAATGCAGTGGAGCCCGGACAAGAACGCAGGTTTTTCAAAAGCTGATCCCCAGCAGCTCTACCTGCCGGTGGTGATCGACTACAGCTATCATTACCAGACGATAAACGTGGAAAACCAGGAGCGAAACCCGTCATCTTTCCTTTGGTTCATGCGCCGCTTGATTGCCCTCAGAAAACGGTACCAGGCATTCGGCAGAGGAAGCATGCGGCTGGTAAAATCTTCCAATAAGAAGATTTTCGCCTTCATAAGAGAATACGGCGATGAAAAGATACTTTTGGCGGTAAACCTTTCGAGGCTGCCCCAGATGGGGGCCCTCAACCTGGCGGAATTCTCCGGACTGGAGCCCGAGGAACTCATGAGCCGGAATAAATTCCATCAAATCCAGCAATCGCCCTACATCCTGACTTTTGCTCCCTATGGGGGCTATCTATTCTCGCTCGGCCAGTCGGAGACTGGTCTGGTATGCGTGGGCGTACCATCTGAAAGACTGGAGGCTGCGGTGCACTGGACCGATATTTTTGAAGGAAAAATGCGGGAGGTGTTGGAACACGAGATCCTGCCGGCCTATATCGGCGGATGCCGTTGGTTTGGCGGAAAAGCGCGCCAGGTGCTCCAACTTGGAATAACCAATATTCTCCCTCTGTCGAAAAACGGCATCGAATTTCGGATTATCCTCATGAAGGTAGACTATGTGGAAGGCTTGCCGGAGCTTTATGTATTGCCGCTAGGGTTTGCAAAGGGGGAAGAAGCCGCGCGAATTTCCAACGAATCCTCCTCGGCGGTGGTTTCTACAATCGAGGTCGGCGGCGAGAACGGCATTCTATATGACAGCCTTTATAATGAAGATTTCAGCTCCGACCTGCTCTGGATGATGGCAAAAAGGCGCCGGACCAAAACACGCTCAACTGAACTTTCGGGGTATCCGGGAAAAGGTTTCAGGTACGACTCGCTTCGCGATCCGGACCGAATCCGGCCGGAAGTGCTTCGAATAGATCAGAGCAACACCTCGGTTGTTTTCGGGGAGGAGTATTTCCTGAAGCTTTACCGTCATCCGGACGATGGGGTAAATCCCGATCTCGAAATAACGAAATTCCTGACCGAAGTAGCCAATTTCCCAAACATTCCAACCTTTGCCGGAGGATTGGAACTCAAGCGTGAAAAGGGGAAAGCGGTATCCCTTGGAATCCTGCTCAACTATGTCCATAACCAGGGAGATGCGCTTGGCTATTTTATGTCCGGGCTGCACCGCTATTATGAGGAAATTCTTAGCAGAAGGGGGGAAGTTCCTGAAGCGCCTCGCTCAAGCGCAACTCTCATGGATCTGGCTTCCGCCGATACTCCCCCTGCTCTCCCCCTTGACATTGTACCGGGCGTTCCCTTCGAGATGGTCTCACTCCTCGGGACAAGAACAGCGCAGATGCACCAGGCCCTGGCCTCGGGTACCAGTGATCCGGCATTTACGCCCGAGCGCTTTACCGCACTTTGGCAGCGATCACAGTTTCAGTCGCTGCAAAGCCTGCTTAAAAGGGTTTTCGCGCTCCTTACAGCAAACATCTCGAAGCTTTCCCCGGATGCGGAATCAGAGGCTTCCTCGATTTTGTCGCAGACTGAACAGATCATTTCAATCTATCGCCTGATCCTGAAAAAGAAACTCTCGGCAAAAAGAATCCGCGTCCACGGGGACTATCATCTCGGCCAGGTACTTTATACCGGCAAAGATTACATCATCATAGACTTCGAGGGAGAGCCCGCCCGAACCTTGGGCGAGCGGCAACTCAAGCGCTCGCCGCTAAGAGACGTGGCCGGAATGATCCGTTCCTTCCACTATGCCGCCTACCTTGCAATCATGAAAGGAGCGGACATTCGCGCCGAAGACATGCCCACGCTGGAACCCTGGGCGGAACTGTGGTACAGGAACATGTCCGCCGTATTTCTACGCGCCTGGCTCGATGAAATGAAGCAGAGCGACCTGGTTCCGGAAAACAGGGAGGACGTGCAAATCCTTCTCGATGCCTTTCTGCTCGATAAGGCTGTCTACGAACTGGGCTATGAACTGAACAACCGCCCGGACTGGGCCATCATTCCTATCAGGGGAATCCGGTACTTGCTGGACGGACGGTAAATCGGGCATCCGACCAATTGAAACCGACCGTTTTCCAGCCTGCCGGATCGAAACCGGATATTGACAGGCCTGAAAGCGTGCCTCCCCACAGTTTGGCATATATGGGCGGTTGCGAAAAAGGAGCGAGGAGCAGATGGAAAAGGCCTATGTAAACCATGAATTCAGCCTGATCACCGATCATGACACATTCCTGTTCAAGCAGGGGAACCATTTCAGGCTTTACGAGAAGCTGGGTTCTCACATTGTAACCTTTGATGGCGAGCAAGGGACTTTCTTTGCCATTTGGGCGCCCAATGCCAGGCAGGTCTTCGTTACCGGCGACTTCAACTCATGGAATCACGAGTCACACCCGCTCGCAGTCCGCTGGGACGGCTCGGGTATCTTCCAGGGATTCATTCCGGGCATCGGCAACGGCACAATTTACAAGTACCATATCGTCTCGAATGAGGGCGGCTACACCGTGGATAAGGGAGACCCATTTGCCATGCACTGGGAAACCCCGCCCAGGACAGCTTCAATCGTTTGGGACATAAAATATGATTGGGGCGACAGGGAATGGATGGATAAAAGGGCGGAAGCCAACGCCCTGAAGGCGCCCCACTCCGTATATGAACTCCACTTCGGCTCGTGGAAAAGGGTGCCCGAAGAGGACAACAGGTGGTTGAGTTATCGGGAAATGGCCGAGGTTCTTCCCGATTATATCCAGGAAATGGGCTTCACGCATGTCGAGTTCCTCCCCTTAATGGAGCACCCGTTCTACGGGTCCTGGGGCTACCAGACAGTGGGCTATTTCGCCCCGACTTCAAGGTATGGTACCCCGCAAGATTTCATGTACCTCATAGAAGCTCTTCACCGTAAAGGGATAGGAGTAATTCTCGACTGGGTGCCCTCGCATTTTCCAAGCGACGAACACGGTTTGACCTTTTTCGACGGCACGCACCTGTTCGAGCACCAGGACCCGAAGAAAGGTTACCACCCGGAGTGGAACAGCTATATTTTCAACCACGGGCGCTATGAGGTCAGGGCATTTCTGATCAGCAGCGCAATGTTCTGGCTGGACAAATACCATGCAGACGGGCTGCGTGTAGATGCTGTCGCCTCCATGCTCTACCTCGACTATGCCCGCCAGGAAGGCGAGTGGATACCCAATATTCACGGGGGCAAGGAAAACATAGATGCCATCTATTTCATAAGAAGATTCAACGAGGTGGTTTACGAGAATTATCCGGACGTGCAGACGATTGCCGAGGAGTCAACCTCTTGGCCAATGGTATCGCGTCCGGCCTACGTCGGAGGGTTGGGCTTCGGGATGAAGTGGAATATGGGCTGGATGCACGACACTCTGGAGTATTTCGAACTGGACTCCATCTTTCGCAAATTCCACCAGAATCTCCTGACATTCAATATCTGGTATGCGTTCTTTGAAAATTTCGTCCTGCCCCTGTCCCACGATGAAGTAGTCTACGGGAAAGGATCGCTCCTGCAAAAAATGCCGGGAGATGATTGGCAAAAATTCGCCAATTTGCGGCTGCTTTTTGGCTACATGTTCGGCGAGCCCGGAAAGAAACTCCTTTTCATGGGCGCCGAATTCGCACAGTGGGACGAATGGTACCACGAGAAGAGCCTCGACTGGAACCTGCTCGAATTTCCACCCCACCAGGGAATCCAGCGATGGGTCCAGGACCTAAACCGGCTCTACCGTGATGAACCGGCCATGCACGAATTGGATTTCAGCGGCCAAGGCTACGAGTGGATTGACTTCAGGGATGCCGATTCGAGTGTTATAGCCTTCGTGAGGAAGGCCGAATCTACCGATGACCTGATCCTGGTTGCGGCCAACGCCACTCCGGTCCCGAGGCTCAACTACAGGTTCGGCGTCCCGCGGGCGGGCCACTGGAAGGAAATGCTGAACAGCGACTCGAAAATTTACGGAGGGAGCGGCCACGGAAATTTCGGCGGTGTCGAGACTGTGCCGATTCCGAGTCATGGCCGCTACGATTCGCTCTCGCTTGTCCTGCCGCCGCTTGGGATCGTCTTCCTCAAAAACGAAGCACCGAAATGAAGCTGCGGGTTGGTGGGTCGAGGGGCTGAGGCTTTACAGGTTACCGTGAAGATAAAAGACCAGAAGGTAAAAAAAGGTAGCCCGGATATGAATCCCATGGGCGTCGACTTAACGGAGCAACGCGCGGCGCGTTGTTGGTGGGCACGGCGATTTATCGTGCCCACCACTCTAAAGACGCTGGATTCCCGCCAGAAGCACGCGGGAATGACGCGTTTCTATATACCTGCTTTTCCGGAGTTACATCGAATCTCTTAAGTCGACGGCTATGGGCTATGAATCCGGCCTACCGGCTATTAAGCCCGCTCACACCTGTTGCTCAAGCTTTCTTATTATCCTGATTGATTTAATCGGGCAGCTTGCTTAAAATTCCATGACAATGAACAGATTCTATATTCGAATTTCCAAAATTCTATTCAATCCCTATTAACCCGAATCGATTCGTTACTTCACAAATACAACACCAGCCGCAATGCCTACGGGGCATGGAAATTTGAGTGGGGGATTGGAAATGAATTATCACCTCTCAGACCTTATAGACATCGAACAAACCCGGCAACTGCTCCAAAACTTCAAGGACGCTCAGGGGATTTCCGCAGCCATATTGGATCTTGATGGAGTCGTGCTCGTTTCCTCACGCTGGCAGAGAGTCTGCACGGTGTTTCACCGATTGAATGAGAGAGCTTGCCAAAGATGCATCGAAAGCGACACGCAGCTTGCCAATCAATTGCTGGAAGGTAAAACCTTTTCGTTCTATCGCTGTGCGAACGGCCTCACAGATGCCGCTTCTCCTATAATAATCAATGGAAAACACCTCGCGAATGTTTTTATAGGGCAGTTTTTCACACAAAAGCCAGATCTGGATTTTTTCCGCAGCCAGGCGAAAGATTTCGGATTCAATGAGTCTTCCTACCTGCAGGCTATATCCGAAGTGCCGATCGTACCTGAAGAGAGCCTGCAGGCTGTGCTTTCGTTTCTTACCTATTTTGCCGAAATGATCGCATCCCTTGGCCTCAAGCAAATGGAGCAGCTCCAGACTGAAAAAGAGCTTAGGAAAGCCCAGCAAATACTGGAAATAAAGAACCGAAAACTGAAGGAAAGCGAAGAGGAACTCAACCGAGCCCAGGCCGTAGCGCATACCGGGAGCTGGCGCCTGGAAATCGAGCGCAACATCCTGCACTGGTCCGACGAGACTTACCGCCTTTTCGGGGTTCCCCGGGGTGTGCCGATGACTTACGAGGCCTTTCTTGCCCTTGTACATCCGGAGGATCACAATTTCGTCGAAAGTTCCTGGCAGGCCGCCCTTGCCGGCGCTCCTTATGAAATCGAGCACCGGATCGTGGTGAGCGGAACCGTAAAGTGGGTCCGCGAGCGGGCCGAGTTGGAGTTTGATGACGAGGGGAAGCTCACTTCCGGGTTCGGATCGGTCCAGGATATTACCGGGCGCAAACAGATGGAGGAAGAGTTAAGAAAATCCCATGACGAGTTGGAACTCAGAGTCCAGGAGAGGACCGCCAAGCTGACAGAAGCCATGACAAGGCTCGAACTGATGAACAAGGAACTCCAGGAATTTACAAAGTTAGCGACACACGATCTCCAGGAACCACTCAGAAAGATCCAGGCATTCGGGGATCGCCTCAGGACCCGGTGCGTTGAAAAGCTCGACGAGACCGAAGTAGACTATCTTATCAGAATGGAAGGAGCTGCAAACCGGATGCAGCAGCTCATAATCGATTTGCTCGAGTTTTCGCGCGTAAGCGCCGGGCCCGAGCCGCTCAAGCCCGTAAACCTGAATGAAACAGCAGCTCACATGGTCGAATTGTTCAAGCCTCCTTCCCTGGAAGGAGCGGTTGTGGAATTCTCCGACCTGCCGACGGTTGAAGCAGACTCCGCCCAGATGGAGCAGCTTTTTCAGTGTATTATCGGGAATGCTCTGAAATTTCAAAAGGAGGGTGTATCGCCCCGTGTAAAGATCTATGCCCGTGTTAACGAAAACGGCACCTGCATTTGTTTCGGGGATAACGGCATCGGTTTTGATGAAAAATACCTCGACCGCATTTTTGCCCCCTTTCAGCGGCTTCACAGCCAGGGCACCTACCAGGGCACGGGTATTGGGCTTGCAATCTGCCGCAAAATAGTCGAAAGACATGGATGGACTATAACCGCGAAAAGCACGCCGGGAGTTGGTTCAACATTTATTGTCAATATACCGGAGAAAATTGAGGTTAGGGACTAGGAGTTTAATCGATTACGAATTGGACCTCCCGCTGTTCGGCCTTGGCAGCTTTCCTTCAAGAGGAGTCCTGGATGAAAATAAGTTATTATCCCGATACTGATTCGCTCTACATAAAATTTTCGGATTTGCCGGCATGGGAAGGTCGTGAAGTGTCCGAAGGTATAGTTATCGACTACACCGATACCGGAAAAGTGGCCGGGGTAGGGATAGACAATGCAAGCGACAGGGTGGACCTCAGCCGGCTGATCTTGTTCAAATCACCTTTCGGTGAAGTTGTTGAAGAGTGATCCTGATCCTTAATTTCCCCAAATCCTAAAAACGCCAGACTTCCATCACTCCAATGCCGCCGGTTACGAAGGGATAGCCTCCCTTTTTTCCGAATACCTCCATCTGCTGATACTGTTGCCTCATCATTGGATCGCTCAAGTCGGTGTATTCAGGATTCGAGAAAAGGAGCTGCAACTCTCCTCCTCCGACATATGCCGAGCCGGGGTGTTGGGGATCGAGAAATACGCTTGCGGTCGTGCATCCGTAAATCCCGAAGAGAACGATCAATGCGGTTGCCGCCAAAAAGATTTTCCTGCTCATGTTTCGCCCCCTGAAAATCCCTGCTTATTAATTATGAACTGAACACCAATTACAATAAATACCAATTTGCTCCAGCGGAAGTTCTCTCGTGGGGAAGTTTTCGGAAGCCGGATATTTTATCTTTTAAGTTCCAGTTTTTTCACGGACCGGATTGTGCCGCCGACTCAAGTTCCCTTTGAATAATCGGCAAATTGCCTGCTCTACTTTAATATTCGCGCTTTTTCTAAGACCTTCGAAATTTAAAAGTCCTATTCAACCCGCCTAACTTTAGCCAGATATAGAGACACTGCAGTTTTCAATAATTAAATTGAACTAGGAATGACTCTTCGTCCATGGATCTAAGCAGGTGGCCGGAATGAAGTAAGGCCGGATCTAGGTCCACAAAGGGCGGATTTCATAAATGAACTAATTAGCGACAAAAGCTGAACACGAAAGAAATCGATATGGGACAGAAGAAATATTTTTGGTTATTTGCGGTTTTGATTACCAGCCTGACGGCGGTTTCCCCCTCGATGGCGGCTCGCCGGGGCGGCGGTCCGGTTCTCGTCGGCCATGTGACCCATGTCGAGGGCGAGCTTTTATATTACGTACCGGCCGACAATGACTGGGTGGCTGCAACAGCCGACGTGCCTTTTGGTAGAGAAGACGCTTTCTACTCGGGCGATAATGGCAAAGCGGCATTCGTGCTGCCAAACAGAACCCGTGTGCGAATCGGCCCCATGACCCAGATACAGCTTATCGGCATCAATGAGGAACTCACTCAGGTCGATATTGCATCGGGCATGGCGCGCTTCTTTGATGATTCGAACCACGGCATCGTAAAAGTCACTACACCTTTTGGCTATGTCGTGGCAGATCCTGGATCAAGTTTCGACATTTACGTTGGCGACCAATCCACCGAAGTAATCCCGATAATCGGCAGGATGTACTTTGTCGGAAACGATGGAACAACCCGATACGATATCCGGGAGGGGCTTTCGATAATCGCATCGGCAGGCGCAGTGAGCCAGGGTGACAATATGGTGGATGGTGAATGGGATGCGTGGAACCGGCATTTGGATGATGCGAGGGCGAGAAGAATCCATGCCCGTTCGACCGAATACCTCCCGGCAGGTCTCTACGATGAGGCTTATGTCCTGGATGATTACGGAAGATGGGACGACGTATATTACAATGGGCGGGAACGCCGCCTGTGGCGTCCGAATGTAGATCCGGGATGGGAGCCTTTCACATATGGCAGATGGACATCTTACTATGGCGACTATGCCTGGATTCCCGCCAATGAGCCATTCGGTTATCTGACCGGTCATTACGGCAACTGGGTCCGCGTTGGTGAGCCGGCCGGGTGGTACTGGCTCCCTCCGGAGGATGTTGCGCCGGCAGGCCCTGATTATGGAGTAGCCTTTTCATGGTACCCTGGGCGTGTTGGTTGGCTTTACAACGATACCAGCGTGGGCTGGTTTCCTCTGGCTCCCTCCGAGCCCTACTATGCACACGACTACTGGGGGCCCAGAACGGTTGTCGTTCAAGACCCCACAAGAGTCCACATCAGCATCAATGATTTCAGGTACGCGCCCCTCGCGGTGGCGGTGCCTCAAAGCAGCCTCTTCACCGTTCGGGATTACAGGGAAGCCAGGATTCGCAGGGTTGACCCTAATACGCTGGCCAGCAACTTCCGTCCGGCCCCGGTGATCGATACACGGATAATTAGAAACGTCAGCCAGCCCAGCCTCCAGTACAATTTCACTCCCACCCCCGTCGAGCGGGTACCTCATAGCGTTGTGGCACAGCGGATCCAGCAAAATCAAAGGCTTGCCTCACAGGCGGCCAATATCAGGGCGGCCGCCGTGGAGAGGCAGGTTGCGAGGCTTCGCCCGGCACAGGTAGCGCAAAATGTCCAGGTACCTCCCCCGAGGGTATCAGACAGGTTGGTCAGTCGAAATGAGGCCGCGAGGCCGGTGACTACCTTCCCGCAAAGAGAGCTGAAGCGGCAGTCCGTGCCGGTGCAGGCCGTTCAACAGCGTGAACAGGAACTCCGGCAACGTGCGGCTCAAGCTCAACCTGCCGTGCCACCGGGAGCCGGTCCGCAGGC
>DBMI01000054.1:23190-26957 GCA_002298165.1 Desulfarculales bacterium UBA702 | reverse complement strand
TGCAGCGGGTTGAGCAACAGCCCATCCCGACCTTGGCGACAATGGTGAAGCACTGCGGAAAGGGGAATCAAACCATTATTCATTCCAGCTCGTCACGTCGTCCCGACGGGCAATGTCACCTCAAAAACAGAACCTTCTCCCGGCTTGCTTTTGGCAGTGATTTTTCCACCGTGCCGCTCGACGATTTTCGTACAGATGGCGAGGCCCATCCCGTTTCCTTCATACTGGCTGTTCCGACCGTGGAGTCTTTGGAAGGGAGCAAAGATCCTGTCGAGAAACTGCTCATCGAATCCTATGCCGTTGTCTTCCACTATTATTCGGCAGTTCGCGGTCTCCGCGGCATCACAACTTATTTTAACGACGGGTTTCTCCCCATCTTTGTGAAACTTTAGTGCGTTGCTGATGAGATTCTGGAATAGCTGCCGTATCTGGGTGGCGTCGGCTGTAATGGTGGGTAGTTTTCCAACCTGTACTTCGCCCTCGGCTTTTGAAATCCTCACTTCAAGGTCCGATAGAACTTCGTGGATAATATCGTAAAGATCGACTTCGTGGAATGACTCCTGGTTAGTTGTTATCCTTGAGTACTCCAAAAGGGATGTGAGCAGATTCTGCATGCGCTGCGTGGCGTCGAGCATTCGCTTTAGATAATCGCTGCCCGTCTCTCCGAGTGATGCTCCGTGCTTATGCCGCAAAATATTACCAAATGAGATGACCTTTCGCAGTGGTTCCTTCATGTCATGGGACGCAATCGAGGCGAAATCCTGTAGCGCCCGATTGCTTCGTTCCAGTTCGGCGGTTCGTTCCTGGACACGCAATTCCAGTTCATCGCGTGATCTGCGAAGCTCCTCTTCCATTCGCTTGCGTGCCGATAAATCAACCGCGAATGCCACACCCTGGTCCCCGCTGTCCCCTATCGTTCCCCCGCCTATGATTACCGGCACAATATGTCCGTCGCGGTGAATGAACTGGTTCTCGTAAGGCGTGCATGATCCCCTTTCTTTAAGTTCATCGATTCCCTGCCGGTCGCGCCAACCGATTTCGGGAGGGGTCACATCCGACCATTTTATTTTGCCCACCCCGACTTCTTCGGGGGTGCATCCAAGCAGAGTGCAGAAAGCCTGGTTCGCCTCCGTCAAAGCCCCCTCTTTTTGCCAAAATGCAATAGGGATCATATTAGATTCAAAAATGCGGCGGAACCGGTCCTCGCTGGCCTTCAATGCCTCCGCCATGCGCTTGCGCTCTGTTGCATCGATGCCGACCGACAGAAACTCCCTCAAATTGCCATCCGCATCATAGATACCCGAGTTAGTCCACTCCATCCACACGCGCTCGCCGTTCTTCCGCGTGTTTTCGTTCGCATTGGAATGGAAGCGGTCGGGGTTTGCAGCGATTTCCTCGACCATTGCCGCCAGGTCACGGCCCGTGGTTTCCCGCTCCGGGATGATCGTGCCCACAGCGTGGCTGCCAATCAACTCATCTTCGGAATAACCGAAAAACTCCAGCGCACGTTCATTAGCGAATCGGATGATCCCCTTTGGATCAACGCGAAGGATTACGGCACTGGTATTCTGCACGACACCACGATAACGCTCTTCGCTCTCCCGTACCGCCTCCTCCGCAAGCTTGCGGCGGGTAATGTCAAGGGCGGTAAATGTTACCCCTGACGAAAGATCGGAGAGATCCAGCGGACTTGAACTCAAAATCAGATTCATCGAACTGCCGTCTTTTTTCTTCCAAATGGTTTCTACCGTGCCGGTGCCGCTCTCGGAAATCTGGTGGTATTTTTCCCTTCCTACCCACTCGTACTCCTCGTCGGAAGGGTAGAGCATCCGCGCCGGAGCATTGATCAGTTCCTTTTTGCCGTAGCCTGTGATTTTGCAAAGATGTTCGTTGGCATCCAGAATAATCCGATCACCAGTCAGCCCAATTCCCACTGGAGCAGCTCGAAAGATGCTGCGAAGCTTTTCTTCACTTGCCCTTAGAGCCTCCTCTATCTTTTTGCGCTCGGTTATGTTTACCACCACGTTGGTTATGCCAATGATTGTCCCGGCCTTATCGCGAAAAGGACTAACATGAAAATCGAAGTGAAGCAGTTGACCGGATCTTTGAACTGAAATTTGGGCTTCCTCGGTTATGCCGCTCTTCAGGACCCTTTTCTTTATCGGGAGGAGGCGTTCGACAGTATCGGCCGGCAGCAGGTCGGAGTCGGTCTTGCCAAGGACGTCCTCTGGCGAGTACCCCAGCTCCGGGTTGTAAATCCATGTATAGCGCAGGTTTAAATCCTGATTCGAGACGTTAATAGGCGATCCGCCCAGGGCGGTTCGGAAACGCTCCTCGCTTTCCCGCAGCGCACTTTCCCTCGCTTCAATTTTATCGGCCATCATGTTGATACTGGCAGCCAGATCTTTTATTTCCGCCAAACCGGAATCGATTACGACCGGACTTCCCTGCCCGTCGCCTCGTGCAACGGCTTGTTCGCAAAGTCGGTTAATCGAAATTGACATTCTTCGCGAGAAGGCTAGCGCAATTCCGGAAGCCGACATCACAATGAGCGAGAATAGAATGCCATGCCGCCACAATGCCGAGGCTATCGGAGCCATTGCATCTTCTTCGCTTCGACCGGCTCCGGCGGACCAGCCTGTCGAAGAGATCGGAACATTGGCCATTATGCGGGTTTTATCAGTGTAAACAGTCTTGCCTATCCAGGCTATCTCTTCACCGGCAAGAGCTTTCCTTATCTGCGGCATCGTATCCAACCAGTAACGCTGCTCCCAGGTTGGATTGATATGAGGATACCGGTAGAC
Organism: Desulfarculales bacterium UBA702; assembly: GCA_002298165.1. GTDB lineage: Bacteria > Desulfobacterota > Syntrophobacteria > Syntrophobacterales > Syntrophobacteraceae > SbD1. The sequence goes on along the minus strand of DBMI01000054.1, from coordinate 24,153 downwards.
CAACATTCCCTTGCTGTCCATAATGCTTACGCCCCCGCCTTCCGAGCGGGTGACCCCAAGTGCGTGGTCCAGAGTGTCCGGTTCGATGGAAACCACGAAGACTCCCGCCAATTTGCCCTGCTCATCACGAACCCCGCGGCTGATCATGAAACAGGGCTTCCCGGTCGTCTTCCCGATCATGAGATCGCTTATCACCCAGTCCTCTCCGCCCGAGATGCGCTGGAAATAGGCGCGATCATCAATGCGATAGCCAACGCCCTCTCTTAGGCTGGAAGCTGTAATCAAACCTTCGGTATCGACCCAGAAAGCGCTTCGAACTGCTGGAGTTTCAGCCTGGAACTTGTCGAGCATCCGATACTTTTCCGTTTCGGAGATCGGTTGAGCAAGAGCCATTCCCATCACCATTTCGCTGCGGAGGATATCTTCGATAAATGATGTGAAGTTCTTTGAGATGGCACGGGCGATTTCAAGATTCGACTGGAGTTCCTCGACTCGGCGGGTTTCAACCCTGTCATTAAAGATGTAGGCTTGGGCCAGCACAACAGGTACGAGAACTATCAGCAGCAGGAAAATGAGCCTGCCCTGGATGCATTGCCAAAATCCTCCATGTACTCGCTTACGACTGGAAACAATATTCATCTCGCAGCCTCATATAATCATCGGCACCGATCAAAGAGGTCACCCATGACCATGGTTTGCTTTCAGGGGAAAAGAATAGGCATCGTTTTGGACATAAATCCGCTGGAGTATACTATCAGGTTTGCGGCACGCGTAACTGGGGCGTTTACTTTATTTTTGCGAAATCTGTAGTGATTTAGACGATTAAAAGGTAGGGTTTTCAGGTACTAAAGGTTCCATCCTAAGGGCATGGCCTGCTTCATCCTGATCTGCGTTCAAGATTCAACAAATGCAAAAGAGCTTGTTATGGCGTGGTCTCATCGGCTGTTGCCCAAATAGTTTTTC
>DBMI01000054.1:22281-23146 GCA_002298165.1 Desulfarculales bacterium UBA702 | reverse complement strand
ATAGATCATGCAGCGGGTTTGGGTATCAGTTGGTGCGAGGGGGTGCGCGCCGCCGGGAGCGATCTTAATTTAGGCGGCAATTGATCCAAAACCGATTTTTGCTTATACCAGGACAAACCTAATCCGTCCCAACGCCCAGGAAGAAAGCTGGTCAAGGCGCTGGAAATCCTGCTTATTCTGCTTAGGACCAATCTGAAGGAGTGGCGAATGGACAGAAGCAGCGACGTGGTAATAGTAGCGGCCGTGCGTACCGCAATCGGAAAGTTCGGCGGCGCCCTCAAGACCGTCCGGGCATCCAGGTTGGCTGCCCTGGTTATGCAAGAGGCAACCAAGCGAGCCGGCAACCTCAATGCGAACATCATTGATGAGATTGTCATGGGGGATTGCGTCCAGTGCNNACGGCGGCACTTCTTGCCGGAATCCCTTTCCGTGTGCCGGCATATACCGTCCAGCGCCAGTGCGCATCATCGATGGAAGCACTCAACTCCGGGGCGCAGAAGATCCGCAGCGGGGACGCAGAGGTCGTCATGGTGGGGGGAGTCGAATCCATGAGTTCGGCGCCGTATTACATGTCGAATGCAAGGTGGGGAATGCGCCTTATGCACCAGGAAGTAAGCGATTCAGTCTGGGAGATACTTTATTCGGGAAGCCGCGTTCTGGGCGAGCCAATGATAATGGGGATCACCGCGGAAAATCTTGCCGAAAAATATGGAATCTCGCGCCAGGATCAGGACCAGCTTGCACTGGAGAGCCATAACAAAGCCGAGGCGGCAATCAAAGAAGGCCGGTTCAAAGCCGAGATCGTGCCAATCGAGGTTAAGGTAGAAAAGAATCGCACCGAAATTTTCGACCAGGACGAGCATCC
>DBMI01000054.1:20374-22266 GCA_002298165.1 Desulfarculales bacterium UBA702 | reverse complement strand
TCTTCGGGCATGAACGACGGGGCCGCGGCGGCCATCCTCATGACGCGCGAAAAGGCGGCGGAGCTTGGTCTCAGGCCCATGGGGCGCATTGTGGCCCAGGCAGCCGCCGGAGTCGAGCCGCACCTCATGGGATACGGGCCGGTGCCATCGACACAAAAAGCCTTGAAAAAGGCGGGTTTGAGCCTGAATGATATTGGGCTGATCGAAGTAAACGAGGCATTCGCAGCGCAGTATATAGCCTGTGAAAGGGCGCTGGAACTCGACCGCTCGATTACCAACGTAAATGGAAGCGGCATCGGCCTGGGGCATCCTATAGGCTGCACGGGACTGCGCATAGTCGTTTCGCTGGTCCACGAAATGAAGCGAAGGGGCGTCGAACTGGGCCTGGCCACCCTGTGCATCGGCGGCGGAATGGGTATGTCAACGATCATCTCTCTCGATTAGAGCTGCTCCATCAGGCCACGAGGGATACGGGCAAAGGCACGGACATCAAAAGATGTTGTCCGCGCCACCCGTGAGTTCTTCCAGGTAAGCAACAGTTTTCGGCCGGGCTGATAGCAAACCGGCTTAATCACCTGTTGATTTACCATCGCCCGATCCAGCCCCATTTAACAAATATGTCCGAGCCTTCCCTTGATTCCAGGAATTCGATGAACTCCTTTCCGAGGGCCTTGCGATTTGAACTTTTTGTACCGGCAATCCCACAGGAGCGGTATATGGCAAGGGCCGGGTCGATTTGAACCACATCGGCGGAGGCAGGACTCTCTTTCTGCCAGATTGTCCAGATCAACCATGCGTCAAAGGTTGGATCGGCCTGCCATGCTTTTTTCGCCTCGGCACTGTTCGAGGCGAACATAGCTATATTGCGCCGCATCCCATCAACGATTTTGATGTCTCGGGTGCGGCCCGCCACATCCTCCCACATACCGGTTTGACCAGCGCCCTGGACAACGAGAATCTTGACGCCCGGCTTCGCGAGGTCGGCTACCCCCTCTATCTTCCCGGGATTTCCCGGACGCACTAGAATTGCCGAAGCACGAAGATACAGGGATCGCACAGTGGAGGTATCTATCAAATCCGGGAGGTCCTTTTGTATGAAGTCTGTCATCATGTACTCGGAGCCGCTAAAAATAAGGTCGGCATCCTTCAGGGCCTGCTCTCTCCAAACGGGAGTAGGCCCAGCTTTTACTTCAACCGAGATGCCTTTGCTTTGGCCAAATACTTGAGCAGCTTCTTTCATGGCCGGAGCGGGTCCTCCAGGGCCGTAAACTTTCAAAGTTATGGCGGACTTTTCTGCTGGTGCATTCTGCGCGGCAGCAGGAATCGACAACAGGATCAACAAAGGAATGGCCAGGATCACCGCTTTTTTCAAAGTCCATTTCATTGCTTTCTCCTTTCAGCTCTTCCGGTAGTGGCGCACCAATCTGGAGGGTTACTAAACCAAAGCTATGACTGCTTTGAGCACGAGAATACTTCTAATCATTTGCCAGGTAATGCTCACCTGTTAAATGGAATTGGCCGGCAGAATTTTGTCAGGGTAAATCGGGCCTAGGCCGCGCGGGGCCAAAGCACTCGGCGCCTTACAGAGCCGCAAAGCGGCAGGGGGTGTAGAGGGCGACTCCACGTCTTTACAGCATTAACTTGAAACGCAAATTAACATTATTCGCAAACCGACCTCCAACCCCCGCACCTTTCTCTCGAATTGATTCCATTCTTCCCCGCGTTTTGTTATTTTGTTCCGGTAAGAGTAAATCGAGTGCATGCAAGCCTTCAAAAGTGGATGAATAGATGAACTACATCGAATGGTTGAATAAGCACTATCCCAGGAAGGTGGTGAGCGCGAGGCAGGCTATTTCCGCGATCGGCAAAGGCAGCCGGGTATTTATCGGCAC
>DBMI01000054.1:19659-20196 GCA_002298165.1 Desulfarculales bacterium UBA702 | reverse complement strand
AAGAGCATCGGCCTGGATTTCGCCCTCATTCAGGTAAGCCCGCCCGATGAATTCGGGTATTGCAGCCTTGGGGTATCGGTTGACATCACCCGCGCCGGAACGGAGAACTCCCGGGTCGTCATCGCGCAGATGAATCCACAAATGCCCAGAACGTGGGGGGACAGCTTCATCCACGTCGATGAGATCGACTACCTGGTAGACTTTGACGAGCCGCTCGTGGAGTTCATCCCCGGGTCTCCTGAACTGGATATCACTCAGCGGATAGGCCATTACGTATCACAACTGGTCAATGACGGGGCAACCCTGCAGGTCGGCTTCGGACAGCTTCCCTACGCCATTTTGCCTTACCTCGACAACAAGAAGGACCTGGGGATTCATACCCAGTTGATAACCGACGGCTTTCTTCCACTTTTCGAAAAGAAGGTCATTTCAAACAGGAAAAAAACTCTTCTGCCAGGAAGGGTGGTTGCCTCCCTCTGCATGGGATCGCGCAAGCTCTACGACTACGTCAACAACAACCCGATGTTCTATTTCCGA
>DBMI01000054.1:0-19551 GCA_002298165.1 Desulfarculales bacterium UBA702 | reverse complement strand
GGGTTTTCAATCATCGCCCTGCCATCGACTGCCCAGGACGGAAAGGTATCGAGGATCGTATCCCATCTCAGTGAAGGGGCCGGTGTCGCAACTACTCGAGGTGACGTGAATTTCGTGGTCACCGAATATGGAATTGCCGAACTCAAAGGGAAAAGCATCTATCAGCGGGTTATGGAACTATCCCAGATCGCTCATCCGAAATTTCGCGAGAACCTGATAGCCGAGGCCAAAAAGCACCACTACNNATCTTCGCGGACCAGCTCCCGCCAAGAGAGGAAGACCTTATCTTCCTCGAAGAATACAAGAGCACCCTTCAGACCCCGTGCGGCAAGACAATCGAGTTTCGCCCGCTGCTTCCATCGGATGAATTCGGGTTTCGAAATTTTTATTATTCACTCCAGGCAAAGACCGTCTATTACCGGTTTTTCTACTACAAGAGACTTTTTTCCCATGAAAGCCTTCAGGAGCAATGGGCCAAGGTGGACTACCGCAAGAATATGTCCATAATCGGTCTCGCATCGAAGCGGGGGCACAAGGAAATTGTCGCGATAGGCTCCTATGCCGCATTCGAGGAAGACAAGGCCGAGATCGCCCTGGTGGTCAGAGACGACTTCCAGCGGCAGGGCATTGGCACTCACCTGCTAAAGATCCTGGAAAGAATTGCGGCCGAAAATAACTATAAAGGCTTTATCGCATCGGTTTTGAAAGAAAATCGGGTAATGATCCATACTTTTCAGAAACATTTTCCAAAATCCGAAATCATGTCGAGGGGCAGCGAAGTTTTCGTCCAGATGGATTTTGAAGACCACATGCAAACCGAGCCAGTGGACCGACAGTAACAGTAGAACTGAAAAGAGCGGGGGAAGCGGTTCCCCCGCACCCCCGCTTTACTGCGGCTGCGGGCCTGATGGCGCGAAGCCGCGCTCGGGGCTGCCGGCGTCTGGCCGAAAGACACGGCAGCAGCGCCATGCACAGCTCCCAACGTCTTTAAAATAATTGCCTGTGTCAACTTGAAAGCCAATTCATTTCAGCAACGCCTTCCTGACAATAAGCATTGCCGGCTAAGTTGACGGCAATACGCCTCCGCTACCGACCCGACCGATTCCACCGCATCTCCTTGACACCAGGAGCATTCATGTGTAATAAGATATTTCCTTCGGGGTTGGCGAAATCGCTTCAGAGGCTGTACGGCTTTGGGCGAGGGCCGCGGATTCGAATCTCGCATGGGCCTCCGCAAATCCTGTTGACATCGGCCGGAGCATCCGCTAGACAACTCCGGTCGCGCACCAACCATGTCCCCATCGTCTAGTCCGGTCCAGGACACCGGCCTTTCACGCCGGCGACGCCGGTTCAAATCCGGCTGGGGACGCTTGAAAATACAAGGACTTATAAACGTCCTTATCGCCATCGTGAGTGCCGGGGGCCTTTTTGGGGGCCTCTCAGCCTGATCTCACTATCCTAAGAATAGGCCGACCAGCAGCTCTGGCAGGAGGAACTGGTTGGCTTTTTCTTTTAAATGCCTCATCGAGAGCTTCATGCATGCCCCGGAGCTTATGCAGATACCGGGCTGTCTGTGCTGGCGCTCTGGTGCCGAAACAATGTCTGGATGACCGTTATGGGATATCCTGCATCATCCATGATACTAGCAGAGAGATGCCGAATGGCATGGAACCCGAAAGGTTCGACCTTGGCCTGCTCGCAGAGTTTTGGGAGCCAGTGGCGGCGAAATTGGAAGGGGTGTCCGTATAGCTCCTTGCAGTAGTTGTTCTTCTCTTCGCAGAGAAAAACGTAATCGCTATCCGGGAAAGTCCGATTTTCATTCCAGTTTTCCAGGACCTGCTGCAGCTCCGAAGTCATGGTAATCCAATCGTGCTCACGTCCTCCCTTCCGCTTCTTCGTCCACAGGCGAATCCGGTTCTTCTCGAAATCCACATCCGACCACTGGAGATCAAATGATTCCGTCCTCCTGGCAGCGGTATGGAGATAGGCCAAGAAGCATGATCCGGTCCTGACCTTCTTTGGTTTGATCGAATACCTTCCAGAAGTCTTCCACCGGTGGGACGTATCGCGGGAATTGCTCAGTTTGCTTCTTTCGGCATCAGCAAATGGATTTTCCCTCGGCCAGCCTACCAGATACTTTTTTTCCCCCAATTCCAAGCGGCGATTAGGTTCTTCCGGTCTTTATCCGCTGCATACCCAGACCTTTCTTTTGCTAACTTATTAAAGTGCTTAAGGATCGTTCCGGGATGGAGACTTGTTGGCGGAAGCGTTAACACTACTGGGTACTACAACTCCTATTTTGGTGCATACAGTGGTAGCTACTATAGCACTGGAGCAGGGAACACCTTAATGGGAATGTGGGCGGGTTATTCAAATCAAAACGGAAACAATAATTCATTTTTTGGTAATCAGGCTGGAACATACTCTACTGCCAGCAATAACACGTGGATTGGGGTACTAGGCCTTAGGTTCGGCCCCTTTGATCGCCATGTTGTTGACCACACTCTTCACGCCATAAACATCTTTCACTAACTCTGTGGCAAGATCCTTCTCTGACGCGTTCCTGGCCGTCCCACCCAAATTAACCATACCATCGATCGTGTCGACCTTGGTGTTGAGAGCACTGGTGGAGCGATTATATAGCAATGTCGCTTTGACCAGGGCAGTGATGGACGCGTTATCGATCGCTCGGCCCACGTCCCCGACCTTTTCGCCCATTGTTTTTTCGGCAGGCGTCCTTGGGGCCTTCGATACGGTCATGTCATTCTTCACGTCCTTGACGCCCTCGACATCCCTGATGTATTTGGTCGTCAGATCGATTTGGGCCAAGCTCGTGGCCTCGCCGCGTAATGTGACTATCCCATCCTTCACGTAAACGTCAGCATCGGTTGTGCTCAGGTTGCGATGGGACATCAGCGCGAGCCTCACTCTTGCTCTGACCAGGGCATCCGCGCTTCTGGCAGCGGATTCACCCTTGAGTTCCAGCCGATTGTCCACGCTTTTGACCCCTGGCAAGCTCGATACGGTTTCTTGTGCCAATACTTTGTGGGGTTCTTCGGAGACAATCCCCGTCAATGTGACGGCGCCGTCTTTAGACTCAATTTTAATATTGTCATCCTTAAGGAAGGTCTTGAAAGTATAAGACTCCCTGGCCAATAGTTCGATGTCGTCATCCGTTTTGGATGCGTACACCGGCGCGCTTATCGCCAGCAGGGCGAATGCGACCGCCACCAGAACTGCGGAATGTATTGCTTTCATTGTGTGTTCTCCATATGATTTGTTGTCGCGTTTTTCATTGCTTTCTGACTATCTAACACCGAAATGGGTAAGTTGACTGTTCTCAGGCCTTGCACATGCGCCAGCATGTCAATTGATTTTTAAATCGATCAGGTGCCAACCATCCGGTGCAGAACCCGCATCAATGGACCTCTTATCGGAACAATCAAGTAATTTAAACGTAAGCACCGCCGCTATGTACCTCAATATCCAATACACACGATCACTGTTGGAGGGTAAAGATCAGAAATTTAAAGCGCACAGAGCCGGTCTCCACTTTCCCCTCAATTCACGAGTTGAGGGGAGAGGTCTGGACAGCAATCTGATAACCCTGTCATTCCGCGAAGATCCTTGATTTTTCTTACTCCTGCTGTTCCTCCTGCCGTTCCTCCATCTGTTCATCCTGATGCAGGTCACCGTTTCCCTGCTGTTCCTGGCTGCCTGAAGTCATATTAACGACCGGTTTGAGGGGGGGTGTTTCGACGACCTTTTCATCGTTGGAGGTGTTTTGTTTGAATGGATAAAAGAACGATCTGGCTGCCTCGGCCGACCTACTCATCTTATTCATCCCATTAAAGCCTGCTTCAAGGCTGCTAAAACCGGTTTCGAACAGATCTTTCAGGTAGTCGCAGTTCTTCTTATTGAAATCCACCCATTGCCTTACCATCTTTTTCCCTTCTTCCGGTATCCATGGATTTAGGGTGAATACCATATTGAAGATCGTTTCTGTCTGATTCCAGATCATTTTAGTGGATAAAAACATGCCGCCGATAGCGGCCTTCTGAAAATCCATAACCTGTTTCGCAGCTCCGAATTCCCGATTCATGCACTTTTCTCCAATCCAGTGTGTTTGGGGACAGATTCCACTGCGAATTAAGGCCTGTAACTCATATACGCGGAACCAGGCCTTAAATTCGATGGATGATCCCAAGTCTTACCTGTGCTTTTAAATTAAGCACCTTATTGCACGGTCCGGACGGAACAGCCCCCCGGACCATCTATGCTGTTCAATTTAAGACTTCTCCAGCTTTGCACGTCTCCCCCGGCACAATTTATTGGGAGGACTTCGGCAGTTCCTCCATGTACTCTGTCGCATATTTCATCTGAAGCATCTTCCAAACCCGTGACTTACTCGCAATTAGAACGACCTTACTTCCGCCAGAGCCGTTTCCATATCTTCTTTTTCGATGATGATGTTGGGCTCATGAGAAGGAGTGCCTTTGATTTCTTCCACAACTCTGCGGATGGCCGCGAGAGCCGCTTTGTTGCACACGGATGCTATTTGGGCGCCACTTAAGCCTTTTGTCCCCGCGGCAAGGTCTCCTATGTCGATACCCTGTCCAATGGGTTTGTTTCGCAGATGCACGGCGAAAATTTCCCTGCGGTCGCTTTCGTTGGGCTCGGGAATCTCCACGATGTAATCAAAACGGCCAGGTCTCAGCACGGCAGGATCCAGCATGTCCACACGATTGGTTGCCCCGAGTACCAGAACGTCTTTCATCTCCTCGACACCGTCGAGTTCCGAGAGAAACTGGCTGAGAACCCGGTCGGCCACATGTTCCCCAGAAGCCGAACTACGCACGGGAACCATGGCGTCGATTTCGTCGAAAAAAATGATACAGGGAGCCGCCTGCCTTGCCTTGTGAAAGATGTCGCGCACGCCCCGCTCCGATTCCCCCACATACATGGACAGAAGGGCAGGACCCTTGACAGAGATGAAGTTCACCTTGCTCTCGTTGGCTATGGCCTTTGCGAGGAGGGTCTTGCCTGTACCGGGAGGACCCGCCAGGAGAATCCCTTTGGGCGGTTTCACATTGGCCTTGGCAAAGAGATGGGAGTACTTCAGCGGCCATTCCACTGCCTCAACCAGACGCTTTTTGACTTCAGAAAGTCCCCCCACATCTTCCCAGTGCACGTTGGGGACCTCGACGTAGACTTCTCGAATGGCAGACGGCTCCACCTCCTTGAGAGCTCCGATGAAATCATCCATCCGGACCTCAAGCTTTGCGAGCAGGTCGTAGGGAATGCCGGACTTGGCGAAGTCGATATCGGGCATGATGACTCGCAGGCGTATCATGGCCGCCTCACGGCAAAGGGCTTCGAGATCGGCCCCTACGAAGCCGTGAGTTATATCGGCAAGCCTGGCAAGATCTACGTCCGCCGCCAGGGGCATGCCCCGGCTGTGGATTTCCAGGATCTTTTGCCGTCCGTTTCGGTCGGGAATAGGGATACTGATCTCCCGGTCGAACCTGCCGGGGCGGCGCAGGGCCGGGTCGAGGGCGTTGGGAATGTTCGTGGCGCCAATAACGATAACATTCTGGCGTTTCTTGAGCCCATCCATTAGAGCGAGCAACTGGGCCACCACTCGCTTTTCCACATCGCCTACCACCTTCTCCCGCTGGGGAGCGATGGCATCGATCTCATCCAGGAAGATGATGCTCGGCCCTTTTTTTGAGGCATCTTCGAAAATCTGCCGCAGATGAGCTTCACTCTCGCCATAGAATTTGTGAATGATCTCGGGGCCGCTCACCGAAAAAAAGTTGGCGTCCGTTTCGTGTGCAATAGTTCGGGCGATGAGGGTCTTACCGGTTCCCGGAGGGCCATGCATCAAAACGCCTTTGGGCGGATCGATCCCCAGCCGCTCGAAAACCTCCGGGTAGCGCAGCGGGAGTTCAATCATCTCCCGGATACGTTGAAGCTGCGGCTTGAGTCCTCCGATGTCCTCGTACGACAACACCGCACGTGCGCTTTCCTCTTCACGGGCCTTTCCTATAATGAGGCGGGTTGAGGCATTGATAAGAACAGGCCCTTTGGGAACGGTTCTCTCGACCACGAAATCCGCCGACCGGCTGCCGAAAAGTGTTGCCCGTATGTGGTCTCCCACAGTTACGGGCAGACCGTCCAGAAGGCTTCCAATGTATTTCATGTCCCGATCCGCAGGGGTCACATTTGTGGGGGCGAGCACCACTTCATTTGCCGGCTGGCACTGGATCTTTCGAACCGATACGAATTCGTCCAGCCCGGCACCTGCATTTTGGCGGGTGAGTCCGTCCAGTTGGACTCGGGACTGGCCCCGGAGTTCCTTGTGGGCGGGCATTGCCCTGCACACCGTACTACGTTTGGCGGAAACCTCGACTGTGTCACCGACGGAAACTCCAAGTCTGTCCAAGTCTTCCGGACCCATGCGGGCAAAGGCCCTTCCCACATCCCTGGTTAAAGCTTCGGTGACCTTGAGCGTGAGCACCGTTTCTTCATCTTTAATCATCTGTAAGACCTCATCCCTACACGGGGGTTCACTTCAAAAACTTAATCCTGACGATTCCGTTCCTGGCCGATACGGTTATCTTGTCCCGCTGGAAGTTCCTGGGCAATAAAACCTCTTTTCGGTATTTTCTGTCTTCACCTACGGCGGCAATAACCAGGATGTCGTCCTCCATATTGACCTTCACATCTTCTGCGTCCACTCCCGGCATTTCCGCAAGGACGAGCACGTGGTCGTCTTCCTCGAAAATATCTACAAGAGGCTCGTGTATTTCCTGAACAATGGCTTCGCCTGTCGCGCGGTCTTTTCGGATATTGCCGAACGGCTCAACTTTGACGCCACTGCCACCTATGCCGGTTTTCATGGAAAAGCCGTAGACAGCCTTGGTCTCCTTGCCCTGACCGCTTTTCAGCTGGAAATTGCCTGTCTTGGAAAGCTCTTCTCCCTTTTCAGCCAATTGACCAAGCTTATCGATGACTTCGGTGAGTCCGGCAAATATTCCACCGATAGCCCCCAAGCCCTTTAAGACGCCCTTTTTATCTTCAGCCTTCTTCTTATTTTCCATACCTCTGTATCCTCTGAATTCCCGGTTTCCATGGAACGAGCATCCCACTTCTCGAGTCATCTAAACAGAACGAATCCTTTTTCACGCAGCCTTGGCAAGTCGTGACAAAAGCTCATTGCGCACGAGTTGCTGGATTTTAGGGTTACCGTGGGATTTAATCAGAAGCTCCCATAATTCTTTGGGCAACACTTTTTCGTCATAATTGATTACAACATCTCTGCCGGATGCGTTGGCGCCCAGGATTCCCCGAATGGAGGCTTTAAGACCCAAAAGGTCCAGGTTTAATGCGAGCGAAATGCCCGTGAGCTTTACTTTTAGATGTATCTGGCCTGGAGTATGCTTTACGATTTCGGTGTGTCCGGCCAGGTTGATTAGATTGTCAATGTCTTTTACTGTTTTAGCGTTCATAGTAGTCCGTTCCTTCGGGTCTGCTTGCACGGGATCGATTCAGACCGGGTTTGTAAGTACAGGCCTTCGTGCAAACGTCGGTTTCAGTTGCCTTGGGCAACCCTCTTTCTTTTGGTTGTTCCACCGGCATCCCTGGTCAATGACCCAGTCCGACCAGGGGGAATTGTCTCCAAGCCGTATTTTTTCCTGTATTCCACGGGACTCAGCCCGTGCCTCAGCAGGTGTGTATTAGTCAGCGACTTGAATTGCGCACCGCATTCCTGGCAGATGATCTTGCCGCTCCGAGCGGAGTTCTCAGGAGTGCGCGGGGTGGGCATTTCCAGGATGGCCTCATCAGATTGTTCAGCAGGCGCCTGAGTCGATTCGAGTTCGGTTCCAGCTGTATCAGATTCCTGCATATCTTGGCTTCCTTCAATTCCTTCATCTTTTCCCAGTTCCTCCCCAAGGTCTCTTAGGATCGTTTCAGCGGTCGAACTTCCCGAGTTCCGGAGCATGGCAATTGCCTCAAGATAGGCATTTTCCGCGTCTTCATCCCCTTGCTGGGCAGATTTTCGGAGATTAGCAAGAGAGCCGATCAAATTTCCGACAATCCCCGCACCTGCTCCGACAAGATTAATGCCTAGCTTCGTCAAACCTTCCTGCAACCCTGTCAAGGTTTCGGAAAAACTGGGAAATCCATGCGGGTGCAAGCTTGATTTGTCGGGCTTCTTACTCATACTGCTCTTGGGTCTTTGATAATTGGGCATCTTCGTTCTTCCTTTACGCATCAAATCGCAATTCTTAATATAATCTAAGGACCTGCGAAGGATTGTGAAGCTCGCCAGAGTAAGGGCGTCAAGCCGGCGGAATGCGTGCTTTCCCCCTCTCTTTTGAGGTTCGTTTAAAATACAGGTCTCCCACTCATCTCTTTCATGGCGACGCACGCCACCGGCAGGGTGGTGGATTATGAAATAGAAAAGAGGTTTTTCTCATGGCAAGAGTACAAGGTGCGGGCGGCGGAACTCTGGCGGAGGTTCTCGAACTCATTCTGGATAAGGGAATAGTAATCGATGCCTGGGTCCGTGTCTCGCTGGTTGGAATTGAAATAATTACTATCGAAGCTCGTGTTGTAATCGCTTCGGTCGACACTTACCTCAAATATGCGGATGCGATAGGTCTTACAGCCACCGCCGCGGCCCCCACTCCGGGAGCATAATCTTATTGCGGAGGTCCCAGAATGCAGGTTAACTGTCTCGGGTGCGGTCACATGATCAACCTAGGCCACGATTATGATAACTATAAGGGGCCTGTTCGATGCAATGTTTGCCGGACCATGACCACCATAGAAACCGAGAGCGGTAAGGTCAAATCAGTGAGCCCCGCAGGTAAGGGGCTGTGAACCAGACAAATCCGAGAAGCAGAAGTTTGCCTGTCGGAAAACACTTAGAAGAGGATTGCATCGATATGGCGACAAAAAAGTCTAAAGCAGGACATATTTATCTATATGCGGTTATTCCGGGCACTGAAGAAGGTGAGCTCGGGATCAGCGGGCTTTTTGATTCTACGGTCCACACAATAAGTGAAGATGGCATTGCGGCGGTCGTAAGTGATTTCCCGGCATCCGAAAAGCTTCGCCCCGAAAGAAAACATCTGGCAGCGACCCAGAAGGTATTAAGCTATCTGGTTAATAACAACGACGTTGTCCTCCCGGTTTCATTCGGAACGATTGCGGACAGTGCGAAGGGTATCCGCGAGATGCTGAAGAATTACGGCAAGGATTTCAAAAACCAAATTAAAAGGGTTTCAGGAAAAGTGGAGATGGAGCTTCGTGTTGCCTATGAGGTGCCAAATGTCTTTGAATACCTCGTAGCCAAATATCCGGAACTCAAACAGGACCGCGACCAGATCTACAAACCCAATGTAGAGCCGACGAAGGAACAGAAGATCGATCTTGGCCAACATTTCGAGCAGGTCCAGCAAGAGGACCGGGAAAAGCTAACGGCCGAGGTGGAAGAGAAGCTCAAACCTCCTTGTCTCGAAATGAAGCTCAACAAGCCCCGCAACGAGAAAGAGGTTATGAGGATTTCCTGCTTGATCGAAAAGGACGAGGTGGAGGAGTTCCAAACCGCCGTCGACAAGGCATCGAACGTTTTCGACGATGACTTCGTCTTCGAATATAACGGCCCGCTGGCGCCCTATAATTTTGTTGACGTGCGGGTCCACATGTAAAGGACAGGTCCGAACGCGATCTCCTGCCCCTGGTTAGCGTTTTTTAGTCCATATGGAGGACCGGACCAGCTGTTGGGGCTGACGGAGGTTGCTAACGGGGCCGTTGAATGGACATCGGATCATACTGTAATGGACTGCCTGTAATGGACGGCGCGATCGGCCCTAACTTCGCGTCAATCCTAAATATATTCAGTAAATGAACGCTAGGGGTCCGGCAGAGAGGCAAAACATTATGCAAGAAAATCTTGAACATGGTGAAATCGAGCAGTTACTGGCCAAGGCGGATGAACTCCTTGCAAAAGATTGATCCTGAGGTCATCGGATACATGGAAGAAGAGCATCGTGCCCAAATTGAAGAACATGCACAGAGATTAAAAAGAATCAAATCTGAGGTTCAGGGCAAGGTCGGGGAGGAAGGAACCCCGGATAACAGACCTTACAGTGAAGTAATACATGAGGCGCTTGAGGATATCGTGAAAGCCATGCAAGGGATTATACAGCTATCTTCAATCAAATTAAATTATTTTAAAACCTAACGAGGTGGGTGGCTCCCGCGATCCTGTGGCTATTGAGCGTCTTCGAGGTCATAGGTTCGCTTTCTAAACCTAGTGCCGGAAGGTAAGGTCATCTTGGGGAAAGCAGAGATTCCCCAAGAGTATTCACTTAGCTGTAGGGACAAACGTGTTCATTAGCCGCCAGATACCTCTTCGGCTATCGGTATTCCGGAAAGTGGTCAGTACAGGGTACCAGTCTGGCCAAATGCGACCAGAGCCTTTCCTTTCCACCCCGCGATTGGAAGTATCCCATTCACGAACAACCATGTTCCAACCTCTGTTGAGCTGTTTCTTCCTTTAGATCCCTGGCCCAGTCCTGCTGTCACAGTTTTCTCGTTCAAAGGGTAACGGGCAACAAGCAGCCGTGCTCCGTAAGCATGAATTGGTGTCCTAGCGTGATATCAAGATATAGCGAAGAGGAATGAAAATCAACGACTCAAAACCTGGATGTTCGCAGCAGACTTCTGAATGTAATATATAGGGCGCCTCCGTGCTAAGGCTCGTTGGCTCGGGTTGACCCCAGGTTTCTATTGCCTTAAGTTCCACGTAGGTTTTACTCCGTGGAGGAATCATGAATATCCTGCTTGTGTATCCCTGTGTTCCCGAAACCTTTTGGAGCTTCACCCATGCCCTGAAAGTGCTTCGCCGAAAAGCAGCCTACCCTGAAAGGAGGAAAACCTGATCGGCAAATCAAGGAAATTTGCACGCGATGAGGCAGAGAAGAAGCTAAACGACCTGATGTCGGTGGCCCGTATTTTTGCTCAAACATGCCTGCCAGCTTTTTATACTGGCGATATGCCGCGTGCAATGCCGTCGAGCTTGTTTGCACTCTGAGAACACATCAGGGAAAACGTCGTCAGGATAGAACCCCTGGATCGGGTGCCTTGAATAGTAACTCAGCGCATAAGCACGGGCGCCGTTGCTTGTCCGTACACTTTGGTGACAGCACCACGCCTATCTAAGTTAAGAAGAACCTTCATCGAGCGTCCTATCAATGAAAATCTAAAATCATGGGATAACAAATATTCCAAGTCGCCTTGTTTACAGTCAATCCCGAAAATTCGTAGCCTTCTTATCGGTCTTCTCAGCCGAGTCGGACATAACTTTTGAAATTCTCACAACCATGGAGAAAGCTCTCGCATGGCACGCATCGAACCCCGCACCTCATAATCGTGGACGATAAATTACCTTATGGCGATTCCTTCGATATAGTAAGAAAATTATCTCGGTAAAAGCAATGGTCAACATCGCAGTGATCAGTTGCCTTTCGGACGAGGATTTCCATGAAAAAGGAAGGACTTGGTATTCTCTGCCGCATCCAGCCCGAGCCCGGCACAGGATGCCGAATTCCTGTTGCAAAGAGTCCGTGAACGCCTTACAACATGGACTCCCATATCATATCATGCGGGCAGCAGCCTCCAACTCGCTCCAGGGGCTCTGGGTGAAATGGTAATCTTCCGAATCGTCTCGTCTTCGATCTCGATGGAAAACTCCGGTGCTACGAGACGATCTATGTATTCTCCCACAGGAGGGCCAGGAAACGGCTGGCGCCAGGGGCGCCAAGATGCCAGCGGGCAAGGCCTGCCAAAGCGTGAGGTCTCCGTGTACCCAGACGGTGCCCAGAGCCAAAAGGTAGTTGAGGTAGTAGCTCACCAGATCGATGACAACCTCGCGGCATTCCAATGCCCGGATGACGAGCAGCGTGCCGCTGAGGCCGGCGGTTTGGAATGCCTTGGTCCATGGAGAGCTTCCCCAGCCCCCGGAAAGCGATCCAAACAGAAGCCAGGTAAAACTACTGCCGGGCTCCGTATCCAGTTTGCCAATCCGTCATCCATACATATTTACTACACACGAATGGAGTCCAAATTGATCGAAGTTTCAGTTTCGAATTGTTCTTCCTCGGTCGAACCTTTCAGTGCTGCCGTGGAAAACTCAACCCGATTGATGGTTTGGGCGACTGCGTCAAAGTAGCCGGTTCCGACAAAAGCCTGGTGTTTTGCAGCGCGGTATCCGTCTTTTTCTCTGTCGAATTCGAGTTCCTGGAGTTGCGAGTATGCGCTCATGCCCTTCTCACGGTAACCATGCGCCAGTTCGAACATGCCGAGGTTCAAGGAATGAAACCCGGCAAGGGTCACGAACTGAAACTTATAGCCATAGGCGGCCAGCTCGCTTTGGAAATTGGCGATCGTGGCCGCATCGAGCTTTTTCTTCCAGTTGAAGGATGGAGAGCAGTTGTACGCGAGGATCTTACCGGGATATTCCGCATGTACACATTCGGCAAACCTGCGCGCTTCGGCCAGGTTCGGTTCGGATGTTTCGCACCACAACATGTCGGCGTAGGGAGCATATGAAATTGCACGGGATACCGCCGATTCGAGTCCGCTCCTGATGGAGTAATAGCCTTCGACGGTCCTGTGGCCGGTAAGGAATGGCCGGTCACGCTCATCCACGTCGCTGGTGAGAAGTGTGGCTGCGTTTGCATCCGTTCTTGCAACGATAACTGTCGGCACACCATACACGTCAGCCGCCAGCCGTGCTGCAACGAGTTTCTGAATGGCCTCTGCCGTCGAGACCAAAACCTTGCCCCCCATGTGTCCGCATTTCTTCGCCGAGGAGAGCTGGTCTTCGAAGTGGACTGCGGCGGCCCCTGCCTCAATCATTGCTTTCATCAGCTCGAAAGCATTCAGTACTCCGCCGAAACCGGCTTCCGCATCCGCTACGATGGGCACGAACCAGCTCTTTTCGGTGTTTCCTTCCAGATGGTGGATCTCGTCGGCTCGCTGCAGGGCATTATTGATTCTACGAACGAGATTGGGGACACTGTCCACCGGATAGAGGCTCTGATCGGGGTATGTGTGCCCGATGCTGTTGCTGTCGGCTGCAACCTGCCACCCGCTGCAATATATTGCCCGCAGCCCGGCTTGTACCTGCTGTACGGCCTGACCGCCCGACAGTGCTCCAAGGGCGCCGATATACGGCTCACTGTGGAGCAACTTCCATAGCCTTTGCGCCCCATGGGTTGCCAGGGTGTGCTCGATCCGCATTGAGCCGCGGAGCTTCAGCACATCCGCTACGGTATAGGGGCGGCGAATGCCTTTCCAGCGATCATCCTGGTCCCATTGAAGGTCAAGCTCCGAGAATTGCCTGTCTGTGCTAATCATTGCGATCCCTCCGGTTGTACTGCCGCGCAAGAGCTTTCTTCACCGGCAGCAATACAGTTGATGGAAGCTCCTTGAAACTGCATCAAAGCGGATTGAACTGCCTGCGGGCTATCATGTCCTCGCTGAGCGACCTTGCCTGCCGGTATTTTGCGATCAGCTCTGCATCCGTGTCCCGCGGAAGCTCATGCAGTATACGGTCGAGTTCCTCGTCGAACAGGTTTGAGATAAACTCCGGTGTATGGTCGACTGGAATGCCGTTTCTGTCGACGATCTTAACCTTGTCTCTATTGAGCATGCGCTGGGCGATCATCAGGCGGTAAATGCGGTCTGTCGCCAAATCCTCCATGTAGCCATCCAGAAGAGTCGCACCTTTTCCGTTCAACACGCCATAACGGTAACGGATGACGGTCCTCACTGCGGCGCGGGTGCCGTCCAGACTGATTTTTCCCACGCCTTCGGGCTCGGGCCTCAGGTCAGGATGGCGCTCCTCCCCGGGCTTTCTCGCACCGTGCTGGTTCGGGAAGGGAAACTGGTTGACAGCAATGTCGTTCTGATCGGGATGGCCCGTCCATGCGCCATCCATCAGACAGTTGGCTTCGTTCTTCTTGTCTTCGGCAAGTACCTTGAGTGCACGCTCATTGAGTTCGGGGTCGATCCTGCTTGGATACAGTGCGGTCATACCGCCGATGGCCAGCATGCCGTGCTTGTGGCAAAGCGCGGTCAATAGTTCGCGCAGGTTCTGGAAAAAGAGGACGTCGTGAGGGATAGTGTTGCGGTCGGGCAGGACCCAGTGGGGATCGTTCAAATTGAAGTGGATGAGGCTGGCCATGTAATCCCACCTGCCAAGGTTTAGTCCGAGAATATGCTCCTTTAGATTGTAGGCAAATTCTTCCATCTGAAACGCGAACGGATGTGATTCCACAAGCGCCATGCACTTAATGTAGTCTTCGGGCAGACCTTTTGGCCCGGCCAGGGCACGGAACAGATCACGCCACCACAGGGCTTCCTCCGCGGATTCTGTCTTAGGTATATAGAACGAGAGGGGATGCTTCAAAACGCTGGGGTCTATTCCGTAGACTATCATGGCCGTATCGAACAGGGATGCGGCCACCAGTTCCGATGTGTCGGGAAAAATACCGGCCTGGCTCATATGCAACCCTCTTGGCCTCAGCCAAATGACCGTGTCGCTCGGCTTTATGGAAACCATCCGGTTGAGCTTTGCATCGAAATAGGTCAGCTTGCCACGGAGCGCCTCCAGTATGTTGTGGATGCCCAAGCTCCGATTCGGCCACAAATTGGCCAGTGAATCCTCCAGGTCCAACATCACGCCCGGCGCTCCGGAATTCAGCATCTTGACCGCCAGTTCACTGTCATCGGCCGGGCCTGTCATCTGGTTTCTCTGGTCCCGGCACCACTCCGGGAGTTCAACCTTCCATTCGATCGTCGTCGCCTCCGAGGGAGGTAGATGATCCGGCTTTCGGCCACCGAGGGACTTCTCGAGCATGTTTATGCGCTTGGCAGAAAGCGTCTGTTGTCTCGGGGTGAATTCTTTGTGCAGGGGAAGCAGGAATTCCAGGAAATCTTCAGAGATTCCGTCCAGCGGATGGTATCTCCCCGGGACGTAATCATCACCGGTCGGTGGAGACGCCGTGGTCTCTTTGGGGGTCGCATACACCAACATTTCATCCTCCTAATGCCAAGCTCCTGAGGCAGCAAATTTTCCTAAACGACCAGACAACCTATTGTTCTTTTGCCTTACTTTTAAACCGGCGTTTTTCGACGATTTTACGGGCCTCTTCCAAAGCTCTCCAAGGCGCTACCCCTCGCTTGATCATTTTCTCGGCTTCCTCCTCACATTCTAGATTGAAGAAGTGCTTTTCCTGTTTAACAGACAGTTTAATTGTCTCTCCCACTATGCCTCCTTGATTCCTATCCGCTGCAAGTCTGCACGAATCGTCCATTTGTGTTTCTCGTTCAGTTTTCCTCGAGGTCAAGGTGGAAGCGAACAGGGCCGCGTGATTTCCCTTCGATGGAATTGGGCCTATACTTTCGCTTGATGGCACACTCATCTGCATCCTTTGTCTCAAGACTGCATCCCGAGGCCGGTGCGGACCAGAAAGTGGCCATCGAGGCATGTCCCTTTGGGAATACGGTCACCTCCGCATCCACAAGAGCGAGAGGAGCAAGAGCCGCATCCTGATCCACAAGATCATCGCCCTCGGCAATGCAGATCAGCCATTGAATCCCTTTCTCAGTGATACGTTTGAAATTCAAGGGTTGGCCAAAAAGCTTCATGGGCAGTGTTCCATCCTCTGAAACAGGCTGTGTGTAAGACTGGAGACTCAACCTGGTTATTTCGACCGGAACGTCGGTAATATCATACCTTAGCCAATGGCTGATCGCTGCCGCTGATTTAGTGACTTTGGGTATCTCTCCAGTGCCACGGTCAAACATCTTCAAATCTCGGAAGAAAGTTACAAACGGGGAAACCTGATCTAAGAGATTTTGCTGTGAGAGAAAATCGCGCGTTTTCCATCGGCATATAGTGAGCATCTTCCATGCCAGCCGGAATGATGTGGCGTTGAGTTTATAAATATCAATAATTACAATATGTTATGGCTACTTTGGACTGATGGTGGGCTTCGAATTTGAGCAGAGAATGTGCTGCATGCCACATAAGTGTTGCGATTCTTCCATGTTACACGCAACATCTCAGTGTAATGAAATTATATTGGTGAGTATCAACTCAATCGGCCGGCATCCCGCGAACTTTGTTCTTATAGTTTGCATCGTTCGGCCGTCATTGCTGGTTTTGGCTGGACTGCTCCAATCTGCGGCGAAGGCAGCTCCCATCGCGAATGAGGCTTCGACCCTTAACAAGCAACAGAATAGTTGCGCTTCTTTGATGTCACAAGTTACACTTCAGCATGATAGAATAGACAGGATTGAACCGAGGTGCGAGTATGACTGAACATAAATCAGGAAAGGATAAAACTGCCAGATTGCGCCGCCTTGCAGAGGAGGGCGGCGGAGAGGATACAACCGAAATCGCTCGCACTCTATCAAAACAGGAACAGGAGCTTGTTCACGAACTGCGTGTTCATCAGATCGAACTGGAGATGCAGAACGAGGAATTGCGCCGTACTCAGCATGAGCTGGAATGCTCGCGGGCGCGCTACTTCGATCTGTATGACCTGGCGCCGGTCGGCTATCTGACCTTAAGCGGGAAAGGGGTGATCCGGGAGGCCAACCTGGCCGCCGCGACCATGCTTGGTGTGGAGCGGAGCGCGCTGGTCGGGCAGCCGATCAGCCGACTGATCCTCAAGGAAGATCAAGAACTCTATAGTCTGCACCGTAAAGAGCTTTTGGAGAGCGGAGGGCCGCAGGACTGCGAACTGCGGATGGTGAAAAGTGACAAAAGCGCATTCTGGGTGCATCTGGCGGCCAGTATCGAGCAGTGCTCCGCGACAAATCCGGGGTGCTGCGACGAAGACGAGCCTGTAGTGCGAGTCGTGCTGAGCGACATCTCTGATCGCAAGCAGGCTGAAAAGTCGTTGAACGAGCTGAATGAAGAGCTTGGAAAACGGGTCGCGGAACGGACTGAGGAAATTCGCGAAAAAGATCAAATACTCATTCTGCAGAGCCGCCAGGCTGCCATGGGAGAGATGATCAGCAATATCGCCCACCAGTGGCGTCAGCCTCTGAACGCTCTCGGGCTGATTATTCAGCAATTGTTCCTCTTTTATGATATGGGCGAGTTTGACAGGGCGTATCTGGAGAATAGGGTGTCGCAGGCGATGGATCTCATTCTGCACATGTCCCGCACCATAGACGATTTCAAGGGCTACTTAAGGCCGGATAAGGAAAAGGCCGATTTCAAGTTGCAGACGGTACTTGCGGGTACCTTGTCACTTATGGAAGACAGTTTCAGGAATCAGGATATCGCTATCGAAGTCTCTACCAAGTCCGATCCGGTCATTTTCGGATATCGCAACGAATACGCACAGGTTCTTCTCAATGTCCTGAACAATGCCAGGGATGTCCTGCTTGAGAGGAAAATCGTCGGCGCAAAGGTAACGATCAACATATTCACTGAAGGTGGCAGGGCTGTCGTAACCATTTCCGACAACGCCGGCGGTGTGCCCGGGGAGATTATGGGCAAGATATTCGATCCTTACTTCACAACCAAAGGGCCGCAGGCAGGTACCGGAGTCGGGCTGTTCATGTCCAAGACCATCATCGAGAAGAACATGGGCGGCAGGCTTAGTGTGCGCAATATTGGCGAGGGCGCAGAATTCAGGATAGAGGTGTAATTCCAATTCAACATCAAAGCGCTCTCTGCGTTGGCTTGTCGAAGGCTCCTTAACGTACTATTCGTATGCCTCGCCGTTTTCTTCCTTGCCGCCTTGACATCATCTTTTATTCGAAACCGGAATTACATTGCCGGTGTCGCCCAAGATGTCGCTTGGAATAAAAAAATTATTCTCATACTGAGGAGTTCCGAGGATCAATGCCGATTGACACCCATGATATGTGATGATAATATCCAAACACAAAAAAAGCATACGGAAAGGAGTTCAAATGAGCCTGTTTGCAGCTAGTGACGTTTTGCAGTTTGCCGTACGTATGGAAGAGAATGGGGGGCTGTTTTATCGTAAAGCCGCCGAGCTTTCCGATAAGTCCGAGGCAAAAAAATTATTCGAATACCTGGCCTCCGAAGAGGCAGAGCATAAGAAAACATTTGAAAAATTTCTTTCCAAAGTAACCCTTTATGAGCCGACCGAAGATTATCCGGGCGAGTATCTGGCATATCTGCACAACTACATTGATGGTAAGGTGTTTTTCACCGAGGAAGTTTCGATGACGAAAGCCATCGACGTTGCCAGTGCCCTGGAATTCGCCATTCAGAGGGAAATGGACGCCATTCTGTATTACACCGAACTGAAGGCCTTCGTTAACGGCGACGACCAGAAGGCAATTGACTCCATCATTGATGAAGAGCGCAAGCACTTCGCGCAGTTATCGGAAATCAAAAAGAACCTCTAATCGCATCGTCATGTGTCAAACAGTTTGAAAAGCCTCCTTTTCTCTGAAAGGGAGGCTTTTTTTATACATAATCACGTTTCACTTCCGTTAGACAGACACATTCGCGAAAACCTTTCCACGTGCTCAAAATACGCTTCCCTGTTTACTTCCATGATGTTGTTGTGATCTCCCCGCTCGAAAACCACCAGTTCTTTTGGCTCGGCAGCCCAGGCGTGAAGTTGCACGCCGTGGGTGAAGGGGACGATATCGTCGTTGCGGGTGTGCATTACCAATGTCCGGCCCCGGAATTCAGCCAGCTTTTGCCTTTGGTTTAATACCCTGTCGGTTTCTGCTTGCAGTACGTCCAGTGTGGTATCCAACTGCCAAGGCTCCACACGCAACAGTACCCGCTCCAGCGGGTCGGCAATGCCGCTTTCCAGCACCAGCCCGGCTGCGTGGGGATAGAGAAAGGCGGCATGGGCCGCAAAGATTGAACCGAGGGAACGGCCGAAAAAGATCAGGCGCGACGGCTCCACGCCGCTTGCTTCCAAGATTGCCGGGATGTCATCCAGCATGGCTGCAATGCTCGGCTCTCCGTCCGACATGCCGTAGCCGCGGTACTCCGCGAGAAGCAGGTTCATCCCCAGGGCGGCGATATGCCCGGCAAAGGTATCCAGATAATCGGCCACGGTCTCGCCGTTGCCGTGGAAGTGGATCATGGTCAGGCCAGAGGGAAACGCCCGGTTGTACCAGCATCCCAGTTTTCCCGCCTTTCCTTGGACGAAGAACGGGTCGGGAAACCGGTTGGGCCATGCGTAGAAGAGCCGCGCGGAAAGGGTGGGGTGGTCGAGGATCGATTCATGTTCCATTACGCTGCCTCCGGGGGGACAAAATGATGATGGCTGAAAGCCCAACATTGCTTACGCACACGCTGAAACTCCATCAGAAGCTTTCGTGAACTTTTGCCCTTGGCCTTTTGCATCAGTTCACTTGCTGATATATTCAGAAGGCAACACGTTGACAATGACCTGTGCGATGTTGAGGGTAATTGGACCAAGACGGACAGGTCGTCCTTCCTCATTAAAACGATTG
>DBMI01000028.1 GCA_002298165.1 Desulfarculales bacterium UBA702 | reverse complement strand
CGGCATCGACCGAAGGTCTCCAATGGGCAAATGATCCTAAAGCTAGCGCGCCGCATTAATGCAAGTTATTTCCCAATTGCATAAAGAACCTATCATGATTCGCAGCTGAACCAGATTAGCGGATTTCGTGCTCTCGTTTCGGGATAAAAAAACTGCCGGGGAGCACATATTCATGCGCGCCCCGGCATTGGGACATCTTGCGTTCTTTATCTCCGGACCGGAGATTCTGTGGGTGCGTGTCACTGCGGTACAACATACGTTGTCGATGCATCATGGACCGTGGTGAGTATCTTCTTTTCGACTTCCTTGATCTGAAGCATCCCTTTCACCTCCTCTCTGTGGGATCAGGCGGGAGGGCCGGGCAGTATCGCCATTAAATCGGCAAGCGCTTGGGCCGCTTCCGCGCAAACGTGCTCGAACTCGGCTTTTTCCTTTCCAGATCCATAGACAGGGAAAAGCAGATCGGCTATTGCATATAGACTCCGTTGTCCGTCACTCAGCCGCAGGAAATCCGCTCCAAAATCGTTAATCTCTTTTACATCAATGCTTGCGCCCAACCTGCTGAAAATAAGGTTGGTCGGGTCTTGAGGGTACGATTCCCGGTACCGGCCAAACTTGGCATCCAAGATAATGCCGGGGATATGGAATGTGAACCGGTCGAGAATGATCTTCTCATTAATCATTGGCCTGAAGTCGCTCATTCGGTCCAGATCGATGTGAAAAGGCGAGGCAGAGGCCTCGTATTTGCCGGCCTTGATAAGGCACGATTCATATCTGATGAGCTCGGGTATGTGGTCTCGTACAAGGCTGAGCCTGCGTGAAAGCAAGTTATCGGCAAACGTTTTGAAATGCTCGAAACAAGTTTGCGGGGTGAGCTTGTGCTCTCCGGATTTTTCATTTGCCCATTCGAGAAAAAGTTTAAAAATCTCCCTGACCGATATGCCCCGTTCCAGGCCGAGCAGCAAAAGAGATCGCGGGTACATAGAAGCCATTACCGAGAAATTCTCGGCGATGTCATTTAGCTCGGAAAGCGGTCCGGCAGGGCAGGGGAGATTGTAGAAGCTGCTGAAGATCTCCGGATCGGAATCAATAAGTTCATCGTCGGAAGGAAGGCGCACTCCGTCGTTGAATTCAATCCCGAGAGAAAAATATGTATCCGTTTCCCTTGTCAGCAAGTGGGAGTGGCCCTTGTAGAGGTCAGTTCCCGGAAGAATTGTAGCCATCTGGACAAGTATATTCGCGTTGCCGGCCGCGGCTGATTTTAGGGCCAGCCGAAGGGTGTCCTCAATGTCCTCGTTTTGTTCTTCCGGAAAGCCTATTACGAAGCTGAGAGTCGGGACAATCTGTTGCTGGGTCGTTTCGGCGACTCTTTGCAGGAGAATTTCGCTGTCGATATTTTTGCGAATAAACGAAAGGGTCTTCTTCGAGCCCGAATCAATCCCGTAGCACATGGATTCGCACCCGGCCTCCCGCATCAGGGCGAGAAGTTCAGCATCCACAGTGTCCAGCCTCGATATGCAATACCAGGGGATTCTACTGAGGCCTGCCTCGATGACAGCGCGGCAAAATTCCTCGGCAAAGCTTCTTTTAGCGGTAAATTGATCGTAGGAGAGCAGAAAGCACTCGGCGCGGTTATCCTCGGCAAGGTTTCTCATTTCGGCAATAAGCCTGCCGACAGAGTATGTGCGAGAGGTACGCCTCCAAACAAGCGACTGCGAGCAGTAAATGCAGCGGTGGGGGCACCCCCTGCCGACCTCGATTGTGGCAATTGACCTGCCCAGACCGCACGCATCCCGGTAAACAGAAAGCGGCGCAACAAAGGAATAGTCGCTTGTCGGAAGCGAGTCGAGATTTTCAATCAGTGGACGGTCCGGGTTTCTGACTATTTGATTGCCGGCGCGAAAGCTGATGCCCTCTATTTCGCGAAGTGTTTTCATGCCCTCGAAGCCATCCAGAAGCTCCGGAAAAGTAATCTCGCCTTCTCCGCGGACAATTGCATCAATGAATGGAAACCGCTCCAGGGTCCGTTCGTCCACAAATGATGCGTTGTGGCCCCCGAAGACAATTCTCATTTCGGGATTTTCGCGCTTCAGCCTCCGCGCAACCTGCACCGCTGCCGGATACGTAGTGCACTGAACCGAAAAAGCGGCCGTGTCGGGATCGAACTCGAGTAATTGCCGGGCAGCATGATCGTATATCCCGGCCCCGAGCGGCAGCTCTTTTTGTCTTATAGCCAGGGGGAAATCAAAAATCCGGACCTCATGATGGGTGCCATTAAGGACAGTAGCCAGGTTTATAAGGCCGAGCGGGGGCATGTTGTACATTGGTTCGAAATAAAAGGGCGGGAATACCAGAGCAATTTTCATTTGGCTTTCCCCTGACCAAGGGAGTTGCAATGCCTAATGCAAAATCTGGCTGAGAAAAAGCTTCGATCTTTCGTGTTGGGGATTTGAGAAGAAATCCTGCGGCGTGTTCTGCTCGAGTATCTGGCCAAAATCCATGAAAAGCACGCGGTGGGCGACGCTCCTCGCGAACCCCATTTCGTGGGAGACAACCAGCATGGTCATGCCTTCCTGGGCGAGCTGAATCATGACGTCCAGGACCTCTTTTACCATTTCCGGGTCAAGGGCGCTGGTTGGTTCGTCGAAGAGCATGACCTTCGGCTTCATGCACAGGCTTCTTGCTATAGCAACCCTCTGCTGCTGACCTCCCGAAAGCTGGCCGGGGTACTTTTTGGCCTGTTCGGCTATGTGAACCTTTTCAAGGTAGTACATTGCCATTTCTTCGGCTTGGGCGCGCGATGTCTTTCTTACCCAGATAGGCCCGAGAGTCAGGTTTTCAAGGATTGTCAGGTGTGGAAAAAGATTGAAGTGTTGAAAGACCATCCCGACTTCAGCGCGGATTTTTTCCACGTTTTTGATATCATTCGTTAGCTCGATATTATCTACAATAATTCGGCCTCGCTGGTGTTCTTCGAGCCTGTTGATGCAGCGAATGAGAGTTGATTTCCCCGAACCTGAAGGCCCGCATATAACAATACGCTCACCTTTGTTCACCGAAAGGTTTATGTCGTTTAGCACGTGAAAATCGCCGAACCACTTGTGCATGTCAATAATCTGGATAATTGGGGAGTCCGACGATTTTTCAGGTGATGCGATTTTGTCGTTCATAGCTGCTTTGGCCCGGCTTGTTTGAAGAATCAGGTCTTGAGTTGCGTTTCCAGCCGGCGGCTGAAATTCGACATGAAAAAACAGCCCACGAAATAGATCAACGAGGTAAATAGATATGCCTCATTGCTAAAGCCCATCCAGTCGGGGTTCGACAGTGTAACATGGGTCGTCTTTAACAGGTCGAAGAGTCCGATTATAACAACAAGAGATGTATCCTTAAAGGCGGAAATAAGGATGCTAACCGTAGGCGGAATAACTGTTTTAAGCGCCTGGGGCAGCACAATGAGGCGCATTTTCTGATAGTAGCTTAGCCCGAGCGCTTCGGCTGCCTCGTACTGCCCGCGGGGGATTGCCTGAAGCCCGCCCCGTACGACCTCAGCGATGTATGCGGCCGTGAAAAGAATAATGGCAACCTGGGCGCGAAGTATCTTGTTTATCGTGATTCCTTCGGGCAAGAAAAGCGGCAGCATAACCGAGGCCATAAAGAGCATGCTGATTAGCGGGACGCCTCGAATCAATTCAATATAGACGACACTCAATGCTTTTATCGCGGGAAGCCTGGACCTGCGGCCGAGTGCAAGCAGCACTCCGAGCGGGTAGGCTGCCGAAAGGCCGAAAATTGCCAGTAGAAGCGTCAGGGAAATTCCGCTCCACTTTTCGGTCTCCACCTCGGGCAGCGAGAAGATGCCCCCGTACATGATTATTCCCATGGCGGCCAATCCGAGGGGCCATGCGATCAGCAGCTTGGTGTTCCAACGCCGTCGGTTGTGGCTGTAGATTATGAAGCCAACGAGCAGGGCGATGGCGGCTATCGGCCTCCATTGCTGATCGTAGGGATAGAATCCGAACAAGATAAAGCGGATATTGTTTGTCACAACGGACCAGCAGGCACCAGCCGCTTCCTTGCATGCCTGGCTTTGGGATGACCAGAGGCTGTCGACGAAAGCCCAGCGGATAATCGGTGGCACTGTCTTTACAATGGCGAAGAGAATCAGCAGGGTCAGGAGGGTGTTGAATTTACCGGTGAAAAGATTCTTCCTGACCCACCCGATAACCCCAATGCCGGTTATGGGCGGCTTGATCTCTTCTGTTGCAGGGATTGAGATAATTGCTGGTTCCAAGTGACCTATCTTTCGACCAAAGCAGTTCTTTTGTTGTACCAGTTCATAAATGCCGAAGTGACCAGGCTGATAATGAGATAGACGATCATTATAAGGGCCACCCCTTCGATCGCCTGGCCGGTCTGGTTTATGGTGGTGTTAGCCACCGCGACGAAATCGGGATAGCCTATGGCAATGGCCAGGGAGCTGTTTTTGGTAAGATTTAGCATCTGGTTGGTAAGCGGGGGAATGATCACCCTGAGCGCCTGGGGCAATATAACAAGCGTCAGGACGAGCTTCGGGCGCAAACCGATGCTTGCCGCGGCCTCGGTCTGACCATGGGATACCGCCTGTATGCCGGCTCGCACAATTTCGGCGACGAATGCGGAGGTATAAAGAACCAGTCCGATCAAGAGCGCCCCAAATTCAGGGCTGAACGAAAGACCACCGATAAAGTTAAAGCCTCGAAGGTGGGGGACGTCCATACCGGTGGGCGCCCCTGAAGCTAGCCAAACCAAAAGCGGCATTCCAATTGAAAGGGACAGGAACGAAGAAAATAAGGGAAAAGTCTGCCCTGTCAGGTCCTGCCTCGCCTTGGACCACCGCTTGAGAAGATATGAGATAATGAAGGCCGCCAAAAGCGCAAGCAACATCCACTTATAAACTGGGTGAGCTTCTGGAATAGGCAGGTAGAAGCCTCGATTGTTTATAAAAACACCGGGCAGTGGACTTATGGAATTTCTTGGCAGCGGCAGAGCGTTATGGAACAGGCCGTACCAGAAAAAAAGCTGCAATAGCACCGGCACGTTCTGAAGAACTTCGATATACCCCTGGGCCAGTTTTGAAACCAGCCAGTTTTTGGAGAGCCTCGCAATGCCGACAAAGAGGCCTATAAGGGTGGTCAGCAAGATTCCGGCAAAAGAGACCTTAAGAGTGTTGAGAACCCCTACCAGGAGTGCCTTGGCGTAGGTGTCGGCCGCCGAATATGAAATCATCGGTTCGCCGATTTCAAACCCTGCTTCCTTGCCAAAAAACCCGTAGCCGGTTGCAATCGACTGCCGGCGAAGATTTGCCTGGGTATTGCTGAAGATGTAGTAGCCAATCATCAGGACAAGCAGGAGCGCGGCTGCCTGAAAGACTATCCCACGTTTGGCGGGGTCATGCCAAAAAGGAATATTATTCGTTACGTTTGCGGTCTTATTTGCCTGGTTCATCAAAAACTTTTCAGGAAAGAACGACCCCGGGGGGACCGGGAGCAGCGAAGGCTCCCATCCGGTCCGGACCCGGAGTCGCGGGAATTAATTTTGGCTTTGCCTAATCTATTTGAATGGAGGAGCGTACATCAAACCGCCGTCCTTCCACTGTGCATTCAGCCCGCGTTTTAATTTGAGCTTGGTTTCCTCACCGACATTTCGTTCGAAAACCTCCCCGTAGTTGCCGACTTTCTTTATGATGTTGTAGGCCCACTTCTCATCCAGTCCGAGTGCTTTACCGTTACCTGGGGTGACTCCGAGGAAACGCTTCACATCGGGACTTTCATTTTTTAACATTTCATCGACATTTTTCGAGCTTATTCCAAGGTCTTCCGCGGCAATCATGGCCAGGACGCAAAAGTCTACGATATCGCGCCACTGATCGTCACCGTGACGGACAGCGGGCGCAAGGGGTTCTTTAGAGATAATGTCGGGAAGGATCATGTAATCGTCGGGATTAGGAGCAACCGCCCTTATCCCGGCAAGTTGGGAAGCATCCGATGTCAGGCAGTCGCATCTTCCCGAGAAAAAAGCCTGGTTAAGTTCAGTGTTTTGTTCAATAACCACCGGCTTCATCGTAAGTTTATTGGTCCGGAAAAAGTCCGCGACATTCTGTTCCGTGGTCGTGCCTGGAAGAACGCAAACGCTTGCCCCATCGAGTTCTTTTGCACTCTTTACGCCCAGCTTTTTCGGAATGAGGAATCCCTGGCCGTCATAATAGTTGACGGCCACAAAATTTAGACCCAGCTCGGTTTCCCGCGTCAGCGTCCTGGTGGCATTTCGGCAGAGTACATCCACTTCCTTGGACTGCAGAGCAGTGAAGCGGGTTTGAGTGGTCAGCGTAACGAATTTTACTTTATCTGGATCTGCAAATATCCCCGCCGCCACCGCACGTCCGGTATCAACATCCAGTCCGCGCCAGACGCCCTTTTCGTCGGGCATACCGAAACCAAAGAGGCCCCCGTTTACTCCAACTATCAGGTAGCCGCGTGCCTTGACAGAATCTAAAGTTTCTCCCGCATTTACGACGAGCGGGATTGCCAGCAACAGCGCGGCAACCAGTATCACTATACCCGGCTTGATAGACCTTAACATTGACTCCTCCTCTTTTTGGTTCATTTCTTCCAGATTTCCAGGAATGATGACATACGTTACAACCGCCATGCCGTGCGCCATGAGGGGTGTGGAGTACGTTGAGAACTCAAATGAAAAGAATCAAAATCCGAACGGAAAGATACCCGACCGGATCGGCCGCGCCGCTTGCAAAGGGCGCCCGAACAAAGCTGAAGGCGGCGGGCGGTGAGGAGTTTTGCGCGGCTGAAAATTCTGATAATGAATCAAATATGCCGCCTAAGTTCTATACCTTAGTGAGGATTTAGAGTCAAGGCATCAGTGGAGCACTGACAATTGTCAGGAGCCATTTATGGCGATCCAAACCGACCGATCCACGACTGACCATTCTTCACAAAGAATAGAGCGCGTCGCGATTCCATTTAAAAATCAGGGATATGGGAGTCATGTATCTGGGGATGCACTATCGGCAAAAAAGTGAAAGCCAGGAGGAGGGAGGGGGACCTGGCTTTCAGGGAAATAGGGTGCTACGAAACCAACTCTTTGGTGATTGCAATATCTATTGTTTTGACTAAAAATCATATCAGGTAAACGCGGTAATAATCGGGTAGGCAGACAGTATTTTACTGGGGTAAAGTATAGTAAGATCTACTGGTCTTATCGGACATGCTGTCCAAAACGGATATCCGCCAATGGGAATTAATATTGCGGAAGCATTAGACTCAGGCTATTTGAATATTGCGCATAGAGGGGCTCGTTCTGTCGCCCCGGAAAACACAATTGCTGCCGCTCGAAAAGCTTTGGCTGCAGGCGCGGATATGTGGGAACTTGATGTGCGCCTGAACCTCGACGGCTGTCTGGTTGTCGTGCATGACGAAACGCTGGTCCGTACATCTGATGTCGCGGTTCGCTTTCCAGGACGCAGTCCCTGGCAAGTCAATGATTTTAGACTCGATGAGTTGAAATCACTTGATTTCGGATCATGGTTCAGCTCATCGGATCCTTTCAAACAAATAGCTGGAGGCTATCTCAATCCCTCCGAAGTTGAGGATTACAGGGGAGAGCCCATACCAACTCTCGAGGAAGCCTTGATCTTTACGGCCGAGCATGATTGGCTCGTAAACGTTGAGATAAAAGACCTCTCCGGTCTTCCCGGAGATGACGATGTTGCGGAAAAAGTTGCCGGCCTCATAGGATCTCTCGGATTATGGGAGAGGGTAATAATTTCTTCTTTCAATTTCAGATACCTGATTATAGTAAAAAAGGCCGACCCGCGCATTATGACTGGTCCCCTGGTGAAGTCCCCTCCAACCGACCCGGTGGCACTGATGAGCGATATCGGAGCTTCAACTTACCACCCCGCCACGCGCGCGCTCCGGTTATCGCACGTAAAAAGACTTGCTGAATCCGGTTTCCCGGTCCTCACATGGGTGGTGAACAGTCCAAGGACAGCCAGATTCCTCCTTCGGCATGGGATCGCCGGTGTTTTCACGGATTTTCCCCAAAAATTGGAGGCTGCTATTGAAGCCGATAGAAGGCAGGCGTTTTAATGATAAAAATAGTAGTAATGGCAGCGCTTCCGCAGGAGTATGGCGCGTTTTTCAGGGCAATGGGACGTTGGACACCGCTCGATAGAAAACCTTACAAGAGATTTTCCTGCTCATTCGAGGATAGGGAGATTCTTCTAGTCGAAACCGGAATGGGCGCCGGCTTTGCCGCCGATGGGCTGAATAGTGCCTTGGCTTTTAAACCCGACCTGGTGATTTCATGTGGATTTGCCGGGGGCCTTCATCCCGAACTTAGTGTAGGGGCAATTTGTACGCTGGAAAAGATCTTCATGCTGGATCCCAAGAAGCCTGAACATGAGAGGAAAGTCTACAGATATCACTTTCCGGAGGATTTCGGAGCATGGCTTTTAAATGAATGCATCATCCCGGTTACAGCCGTAACGGTCTCACAGCCACCCGACAAGCGAATGCTTTCGTCGCTATTTGAAGGAGAGCATGCGTTGGTCGATATGGAAACCTCGGAATTGGTGCGAATAGCCCATCGTGAAGGGATCCCTCTTCTTTGCCTGCGCTCGGTGAGCGATTCGGTAGATGATGATTTAGGCTTCGATTTGGCTGATATTACAGGTGAAGGTGGCAGAGTGGACGTGCTGAAGGTGCTTCAAACAATGGCTAGCAATCCGATGGTTGTGTTCGCCTTCTACAGGTCCTGGTTGCGTTCGAGCCTTGCGGGAAAAAATCTTGGGGCGACTTTGGTTGACTTGATGAAGATCCCTTCGGCAGAGCTTTGCAGGATGGCCGGCGAAATCAGAATTGAGCAGCTCGGTTGATGATTTCCGGACTGTCTAGCTCTCATGCTACCAATTCTGGTATGAGATATGGCTTATAGGGTCGAGTTTGCAACATTAACGGGTGTATGTCTGGCGCTATTTGGGCCGGGCATAACGGCCTTTGTAAGCGTGAAGATTTTCGCTGACCAACCGCTGCTTTGGGTTGCTCCCTTTGCACAGCTATCAATGATTTTGATTTGTGCTTCCATAATGATGATCATCAAACATCGTGAACGACTTACGCTTGCTTCCATTGGCTTAAGAACGTTCAACTGGAGATCGGTTGCATGGGGAGGGGCTTTTGCCGCTTTCCTGATCTGGATCTATTCGCCCGTTCTTGCCAAAGCCATGGCTGTTGCCGGAATTTCGTGGTTTGAGGAAGGACTGGGTAAAGCTCGCGCTTTGCCGTCATGGTATCTCATCATCGCTATTCTGATCGGAGGTACCGTGGAAGAGTTTCTTTACCGCGGCTATGCCATCGAAAGGCTTTTGTGGATTACCGGGAATGTATGGATAGCCGGACTGATATCCGTTTTTGCGTTTGGGCTGGCTCATGTCCCAGTGTGGGGCTGGGGAGCCGCACTTACTACTGTGCTATCAGGTTCAATTGCAACAGCATTTTATTTATGGCGAAAAGACCTGCTTGCCAATATCATCGCACACATTGTGACGGACCTAGCCGGTATAGTGCTTCCGCCTTTCCTTGCCTCTTAATCAGAACATTATGCGAAAGCGAAAATTCCTTATTGTCCCGAAGACCCTACCGGCAGAGGCATTAGCGTTTCCGGTTCGGACTATCAAGCCCGCCCGGCATTTACTGCGGAGGCGAAGCGCAGCTTGTATGATGTAAAGAAGAGGGTCATCACCAGGAGTGTCGAAAGGATCACAAGATCAACAAACCCGAGTTGGTATTCACCTATCCTGAATGTAACGCCTATGTTGAAAAGCATCACTGAGAGGTAAAGTGCCGGGCCGAGAAGCCTCGATGAGAGGACGGCGGGAAGAGGCAACCTTCCGGGCGCGAGCATGGAGACCCTGTCCAGAATCTGGAGGGCGCCCATCAGCACGATTCCCACCACGAGCCATCCGCCGAAATTGCTCATTGGAATTCCAAAATAATAGCCGGCGTGCTTGTAACCATAAATTTTGCCCAGGAACCATCGGTCGCCCAGCAACGCTACCGGGTCGATCACAACGTCCAGCAAGACGAATAGAAAGGCCCCCAGGAAGAGTGTCCGGACGGAACGTCTCACTTCGGAGTTTTCCAGCAGGAAGAATTTTCCCGACAAAAAGGTGAAAGGACTCAGCAAGAAAACAGCAAGCGAATAGCTGCAGTAGGAAAGGAAAACATAAGAAAGCGAATCCATGAACGGAACGCCGAAAACCCAGAGTTCCCTGTTGGCGGTTGTTGAAATATAGAAATAGTCGCCGTATGGAAAGCCGAAGTTAATGGAACAAAATTCAGAGAGCCACGCGAGCCCGTATCCCACCGGGATGTATGCCAGTGTCTTTTTCCAGCCGATATGAAGGCAGCCGGCCAGTATATAGGCAGCAAGAAAAGCAAAAACATAGGGGCGAAGTACGATCGTCCCCAGAAGCAGCCTGAGCGTCTCAGGCATAAACGTTCCACCAGATCATGCGTACTAGGTCCCAGCCTCCGAGCTGGCGCACTATGGTAGGTTCAAACCCGCAGTGCACCATGCATTGCTCGCAGCGCGGGTCCGCTCCGGAGGCATAGTGTTCCCAGTCGGTTTTTGCCATAAGCTCGGCAAAGGTCGGATAATGTGTATCGGTTATAAGATAGCAGGGGGATTTCCAGCCACTCGGGTTCCGGGTCGGATTTCCCCACGGGGTGCACTTAAGTGAGCGACCTCCTGCCAGGAATTCGAGATAGAGTGGATTGCTTATTATGGGGAAGCGTTTTCCCCATGTGCGGATCTCCTTGAACTTGTTCATAATCTCGCGCCGGGTCATGAAAACGTCCCGTATTACATCTTCATAGCTGAACCCCGGCGCCACGAGAATTCCGTCCACACCGGCCGTGGCAAGTTGTCCGAAAAGAAGCTCAAGATCGGGTACCGAGGTCTCCCGGTAAACTGTTGTATTGGTGCTGACACGAAACCCGGCAGCCTTTGCAGCCCTGACTCCCGCCAGGGCCTTCTGAAAACCTCCCGGCCTTCCGATGATCGCATCATGCACAGGTTCGGTCCCGTCGAAGTGCACATTCCAGGTAAAATTAGAACTGGGGCGGAACCGGTCAAGTGACTCTTCCAAGAGCATTCCGTTGGTGCAAAAGTAAACATGCTTTCCGCGAGCAAGGACTTCACGCGCGAGTTCATCCACCCGCGAGTAGAGAAGGGGTTCTCCGCCTGTGATCGTTACAACGGGAGCACCCGCTTCCTCGACTGCTCGAATGCAGTCGGCGTACGACATTTCATTGGTGAGGGTTTCGTGATATTCGCGAATCCTGCCGCAGCCCGCGCAGGTTAAATTGCACCTGTGGGTAGGCTCTAGCATAAGAACCAATGGGAACCGCTCCTGACCGAGAAGCTTCATGCCCATTAAATATTTTGTCATTGACGCGTACAAGGTGATTGGAAAGCGCATTACAACCTCAATTTCCTTCCGTAAGCCTCACAATTACCGGGCTTACCTGTTCAGAACATATCCGTTTTCGTAAAACCAGGAGACCGCATCGGTGAGTGCGGTTTCGATGGGTGTTTGCGGCATCCCCAGTTCCCGAACGGCTTTGGAAGGATCGAAAAACATCTTCTTTTTCGCCATGCGTACGCCTTCGAATGGGATAAGGGGTTCCCGACGAGTAATAATTGAAACAAAATGGAAAATTCCGGCAATAAAAAGAATAGGTTTGTAGGGGAGCCGGATTCGCGGTGCAGGCAGCTTTGAAATTTTTTCCAGCAGTACAAGGATTTGGGAAAGGCTGAGATTAAGGTTCCCAAGGATGTATTTTTCACCCGGTCTGCCCCGCTCAAGCGCCAGGCAGTGTCCTTCCGCCACATCTCGCACATCGACAAGATTTAGCCCGGTATCGATGTAGGCGGGCATTTTGCGGTTTAAAAAATCCAGGATGATCTTGCCTGTCGGGGTGGGTTTATGGTCGCAGGGTCCAACAGGTGTGCTGGGATGCACGAAAAATATTTTGAGTCCCTTATCGAGGAACTTTTCAGCTTCCCGCTCGGCTAAAAACTTTGATCTTTTGTAATGACCGACCATATCCCCCAGGGATACGGGTGTTCTTTCGTCCGCGGGCGATCCATCGGCGTTGAGGCCGAGAGCGCCTACGCTGCTGGTGTAAACGACGCGGTCTACTCCGGCTGCCAGTGCGGCACTAAGAATGTTTACCGTTCCATTGACGTTGGTTTCGTAGATTTCAGCGGAATCTCTGGCCCAGAGCCTGTAGTCCGCAGCCACGTGGTAGAGCGCGTCGGATCCTTCGATTGCCCCGGCAAGCTGGTCGGGGTTTCTAAGGTCGCCCGTTTTCCAATCAACTCCATCGAGTGCTACGGGATGAGCGGAGTCGGGGCGGCGAAGCGCCTTTACGGACCACCCCCTGCTAACCAAGGCGGCTGCCACGTGGTGTCCGATGAATCCTGTCGCTCCTGTGACGAATGCGGTGGGCATTCAATTCCCTTCTGCCGGCAAAACCGTTCTTGAAACTTCTGCGAAGCCCATCTCCTATATCAGAACGCCGCTTAATTGAAAACACCAAGATTTCACGTGAGGACCAACATTTAGAGCGACTACGGGAAGGTAATAAGCGTTCCGGCACACGGGCAAACTACCATTAAGAGGCAATCTCTCTCCAGTTTACCCAATGGAGGAGACCTTCATCTGAGAGTTGCTCAGTTTGACAGGTTCTCGGGCCTGTTCTTAACATTTTTGGTAAGAGTCAAATTCGGGAATTTCTTCAAAAACAAAAGAGGGGAGGTGAGTGGAATGGATAAATGCCCAATTTGCGGTCAACAGGTAAAGAAAAACCCCTGCGTTAATTCCAGCGGCAAGTGCACTGAATGCGGACAGCCGCTATCGCATAAAGAGAAATAATTGAGCTGATCGATGGGTCCTTTTGCGCGCAGCCTGGCTAGCGGGAAAGGACCCCGCCTCCGCAGGAGCTGAAATCGAGTTCTGGACCTGAAAGGATCCGTTCCCTTATAGCGCTGGTGCAGGTCTGGTCCAGCCGGCGTAGTATTCCCTCCCACCTGTCCCTTATGCCACCCTGCTCGCGCGCCCTGTCATTAAAGAGTTCGCGAAGCGCAAGAGTCGATGCGATATCCATGACATCGGAGATTTTCCCTGCAAGAGAGTCTGCGAATTCGCAAGCCGACTCCCGCAGCACTGCTGGATGAACTCCACCCGAGGCCGCTTTTGCAAGATGGGTTTTGAATCGCTCGATACACTGGGGAAGAAGAGAGATGAGAGGGGTTGTCCAGTTGGTGAATGATCCGGTAGTCTCGATAATGACCAGCCGCCACGGAATAGAGGAGTTATTGAACTGAATAAGTTCGTCTCCATCATCGAAGAAGATGTTACCGGTGCGTGGACTGGCTCTGCCGAGCACGAGCGTGAATGCGGCCGCTATGCCCAGGAGCCTGGAAAGTCCGACAATGAAATCGGGCTTTCGATAATAGGCAAGAGGGATTTTGTCGGAGACAATTCCGGGAATGTACTGGCGTTCGAAAAAGAATGCGGGAATTTTGCCAAGCCCAGGGATATCTTCCTCTATTTTTATCTCATTATAGCTTAGGATGGGAAATCCAAGTTCAGCCGCCGCGAGAAGTCTGTCGGCAATATAGTTGCGATATGTGAAAGTGTCCCTTACCGCCTGTTGAATTGAGACCCCCAGCTTAAGTCTGTGGAGTACATCATATTTCATGTGCCGCACCAGGCGAATGGATTCCCTCCCACCTTTTGTAGTTATCACTACCAGGTAGACGTCGCGCTCTTCTCCCGAAATGTCTCTGGCGGTGAGAGAAAGTTCAACCCGCCCAAGATTTATGGACAGACAGCCTCCGGTTTTGCTCCAGTAATGCGAGAGCATTCCCTTGACCCTCTGATTTGTCACCGGGTCAAAAATCAGTTCGCCATTAATAACAGTCCCGCCGGGAAGCCATTTCACATTGAGGTGGAATTCGGGACTTAGTCCAAGCGCCCATTCCTCCATCTCGTGCTCATCGATGTTGAATAGCCTGCAAAACATTGTGGTGTGCCAGTCGGCGTTCTTTTCGTCATCAAGGGCCAATGAGGCACCAGCCCTTTCAGCAAAATTATCGGCAAAGCTGTCGAAAATCACCTGGGTTTCCTCAACCCGGCCGGCTTCGAGCAATTTGATAATAGAGGCCATTCTCTCAACCACAGGACAATCGACAATCTTGTCTGCCGGAAGGAAAAAGCTCAATTCGCGGATCCCCCAGCTGTTGCGGTGCGCGAAAAGTGTGGCTATCTCGTTTAGACGGGCAATCGCTTCGGCGCTGTCGGTTTTAAGAAGAGACCTTATGCGCATGAACTCCTCGTAGGTGAGAAACCTTGCGCCGGTTCTCGCGCTGTAGTAAATGGTCATGCCCGTGTTCACCTGCATGCGGCACGATCGGACATAGTCCTCTATTTCGCGAACAGATCTCGGGGCGGTGCACATGCGCCAACTCTCGCCCCGCTTGCGCAGCATTCTCCTGATATCGTCCATATCAGAGCCGGTAAACTGGATGCGCTCCCTTGGCACAAAAACCTGGATGAGTTTATCCGCATCGAAAATATGCTCCATATCCTCGGAATCCGAACGGATAAGCACGAGAGAATTCCGCAAAACCAGTGGAACCATGTCACGGTATACTTCATCGTCGAGTTCCAGATTATGTTTAGACCTGCCGCGTCCTGCAATCTTATTTCTCAGGTACGAGATCAGTACTGCAGCGTGTGTTGCATGTATGCCTCGCAGTGTAACGATGGCGCGAAATCTTGGAAAAGCGGAAGCAATGGGGCTGAGGAGTTTCCCATCGTTGTCTTCAGCGAAGAGATCGGGGCCGATGATTGTTATCCCTTCGCACTGGCGTGGTTGTGGGAGTTGGGTCAGGGAGGATTTATCCTGGAGCAATAGATCCATTTAATCTCCACGGACGATGTGGGTCTCAAAACATCTTATTTCTAGCCATTTTATCAAATAGCATGGAATCACGCCATTGTGTAGGGTGATCTTATGAGTAATTAACCGGCCGGGTTTTTCGTTGACTGCGCTGCTTCCATTGGAGTAAGCACATTGCGTTGGAATTTAAGTTCGGGATTGAATATTCGGGAATTCAGGAGGAGTCATGAAGGGATCGAGAACGGTTTGCATGGTTGCTCTACTTGTTATTTCGCTCCTCTCAGGCGCTCCGGCAGGCGCGCAGGAGACAACTTCAATAGGTGCTTATCTGCCAATGACAGGAGGCGTGGCTGCTTACGGAGATATGGAGTGGTCCGGAATTCAGATAGCCAATTCCATGGAACCCGAGGCACTTGGTAAAAAAATTCGCCTTTCTCTGGTCGATACGAAAAGCGACAGGATCGAATCGGCCAATGCCGTTACCTTGCTGGTTGAAAAAGAAAAGGTATCCGCAATAATAGGCGAGGCAATAAGCGGCAACACGATGAGTGGAAATCCAATTTCGGAAAAGGCCGGAATTCCCTCAGTCAGTCCGACTGCCACAAACCCTCTAGTTACGCAGGGCAAGAAATTCGCATTTCGGGCCTGCTTCATCGATCCTTTCCAGGGAGAAGTCGCGGCCAAATTTGCGCGAAATAATCTCAAGGCGCTGACAGCTGCCGTGATTATCGATCAGGCCCAGGACTATTCGGTCGGGCTCGGCAGCTATTTCACGAAGGCATTTTCCGCACTCGGCGGCAAAGTCGTTTCGACCACCTATATTCAAACCGGTGACCAGGACTATTCGGCACAGTTATCAGCAATGCAGGCTACAAAACCTGATCTGATTTACGCCCCCAACTATTACACCGAGGATGCCTTGATGGCCAAACAGGCCGCCGATCTGGGCATAAAGGTCCCGATCCTGACCGGCGATGGAGCTCAGGCAGATCAATTGATCCAGATCGGGGGCAAAGCGGTTGAGGGCATGTACTTTACCGGCCACTTTCATAAAGAAGCGGCAAGCACCGACCGCGCAAAAGAATTTATCAAACGGTTCGAAGAAAAATACAAAAGAGATGCCGACGCCTTCAGCGCGCTAGGCGCCGATGCCTACTTTTTGCTCCTCGATGCCATAAAGCGAGCGGGATCGACCGAGGGAGCCAAGATCAGAGACGCTCTTGCCTCAACCAGGGACTTTCATGGTGTCTCAGGCACTATCACCATGGGGCAGGATGGAAATCCCATAAAGAGCGTCGTAATAAACAAGGTGCAGGACGGGAAATTCGTCTTCGTGACCACCATCAACCCATAGTTATTTGGAAATCGCAGGGATTTAAGGGATCTGAAGAATTATTAACCACAAAAGCAATGACCGATTCTTCCCTTGAATCCCTGCGCCTGCAAACTTCCTCCGCATCCGTCTTCCGATATCCTCCCTCCTCCCTCTTTCGTCCTCTGTCTTCCGTATTCCGTATTCCGTATTCCGTCTTACGTCTCCGTCTTGAGCCGGGCAGGTTTAATGAGTACCTTACTTGAAGCTCTTAAACCATGGGGAGGCAAATGCAGGAAAAAATCAAAGACATTATGACATCGGTTGGGCACCTGGCGGTTGTGGAGGAAGGATCAACCCTGTTCGAGGCAATCCTGGCCATTGGCGAAATCAGAAAACTCAACCCTGCATACGGTATGAGGTGCCCCGCGGCGCTGGTTTCGGACGGAGATAGCCAGATAATCGGATTCCTCGATTTCCGAAGTATGATCAAGGGACTCGAGCCAAGATACGGAGAGATTGCGGAGACCGCCCGGGAGGAGGGGCCATCCGCGGAGTGGATTGAAGCGGAGTTGAAAAAGCACGGATTGTGGGCGAATGCGCTGGACGATATTTGCAAAACCGCTGGGGAAATTCTGGTCAAAAACATTATGGCACTTCCGGGCGAAAACCAGATGATAGATATAAATACATCGCTCAACGAAGCACTGTTTCACATGGTTGTTACCGGAAATGATTACCTGCTGGTGAGGGAAGGCGAAATGCTTGCCGGTGTGATCAGCTTCTCGGACATTCTGGCGCATGTTTGCGACGCGGTTAAGGAATGCAGGATGTGATGCTTACTCCAGGTTAAATTTCACGATAAAATGAGAGATCGAAGCACGCGCAGATTCTCTTTATCCTCGGCCAGGTCCTTGCCCTTCGGGGTCTCAAGAACCATCGGATGGCTTCGAAACCTTGGATCATTCAGCAGCAGGCGAAAACCTTCCAAACCTATTGTTCCTTTTCCGATATGCTCGTGTCGGTCCACTCTCGAAAAGAGTCCCTTTTTGGAATCGTTCAGATGGAAGAATTTAAGCCTGTCCAGCCCGATTATGGTATCAAAGCGATCCATAGAGATGTTGTAGGCCCCCTCGGTCCGGATATCATAGCCCGCTGCAAAAGCATGGCAGGTATCGTAGCAAACCCCCATTGCGCCGCCGTACCTGGAAGTTTGAAGCATAAAGCTTAGCTGCTCGAAGTTCGACCCAAGGCATGATCCCTGGCCTGCCGTAACCTCGAGGAGAACGGAAACCTTTTCAGTCCCGGCTTTTTCGATTGACAGGTCGAGGTTTTTTACGAAGCGCTCCAATCCCTGCTCGAAACCCTCCCCGAGGTGAGCACCTGGATGCATGATAACAAAGCCGATTCCGAGCGCATCACACCTGCGCAGCTCTTCTGCAAACGCGATAATCGATTTTCCTGCAATCTCGGGGTCCGAAGCAGCGAGATTTATAAGATAGATGGCATGGGAGGCAACTGGAATGTGCCCGGCTTCTTCCCGTTTCATCTTAAAAAGATCGATTGCCTGTGGCGAGAGGGCACTTCCCTTCCATTGACGGTGATTAGTGGTAAACATCTGAAGGGCTTCGCCCCGGACCTCCTTTAGCCGGTCGAATGCGAGTTGTACCCCGCCGGCAATTGACATGTGCGCGCCCAGGAAAGGCAAGCGTTCCTCCAGTTCAGCAGGGCAGGCTGGAAACGCCTCCCCTATATATGTTTCCGGTTTTTCTTTCCGATCAGTCTCTTTCCTGCTAAACTCCACGCCCTCTAAGAATGAAGGCTACGGGATGTACACATGGCGAAATTGGCCGCAATTGACTCATTTTTTATAATCACCCTGATGAATTTCCGCTTTTTCCCTTAACGCCCCGCTCCTTGGGCGAGGATATGCCGGGACCTGGAGAGAGAAGATGATCGAGCGCTACACTCGTCCTGAAATGGGACGGATCTGGACCATAGAAAACAAGTACCGCAAATGGCTGCAGGTCGAACTCGCGGTCTGTGAGGCACGTTTCGAAATCGGGCAAATTTCACCCGAAGATTTCCGGGTGATTAAGGAAAAGGCCGATTTCAACATAGAGAGAATAGATGAAATCGAGCGCGAAACCCAGCACGATGTTATCGCGTTCCTTACCAGCGTGGCGGAATTTGTCGGTCCTCCCGCCCGCTTCATACACGAGGGCCTGACCTCCTCGGACGTGATCGACACCTCTCTTGGGCTGCTCCTTTGCGAGGCATCCGACCTGCTCGTCTCTGATATGGACAAGCTTTTGGACGTGCTGAAGCGAAGGGCATTCGAGTTCAAAGAGACTGTCGAGATGGGTCGCTCGCACGGCATTCACGCCGAGCCGATCACCTTCGGCCTAAAACTGGCCGTCTGGTATGCCGAAATGCAGCGGAACCGCGAACGGCTCCTGCAGGCGCGCGAATCGGTACGCGCGGGTAAAATTTCAGGTGCTGTGGGTACTTTCGCAAACATTGCACCCGAAATTGAGGAGGCCGTCTGCAGAAAACTGGACCTAAATCCCGCGCCAGTCAGTACTCAGGTCATTCAGCGGGACAGGCACGCTCATTTTTTCACAACACTTGCCCTGATCGGCTGTTCGATCGAAAAGATCGCAACGGAAATCCGTCTTCTCCAGCATACGGAAATCCGCGAAGTCGAGGAGTTCTTTTCGGCCGGGCAGAAAGGCTCATCGGCAATGCCGCACAAGCGCAATCCTATTGCATCCGAGAACCTTTCAGGGCTTGCGAGAATTCTTCGCGGAAATGCACTGGCAGCCATGGAAAATGTGGCTCTTTGGCACGAGCGCGATATCAGCCACTCCTCGGTGGAAAGAGTTATCGGTCCGGATTCGACAATCCTTCTCGATTACATGCTCTCACGGCTTACCAGGGTCATTGACCGCCTGACGGTATTTGCCGGAAACATGAAGCGCAACATGGATGTCACCGGCAACCTCTTTTTTTCGCAGCAGGTGATGCTTGCTCTCGTACAGAAGGGAATGTCGCGAGAGGATGCATATAAAATCGTGCAAAAACGCGCCATGGCTGTATGGGAAAACCGGGGAGAACTCCGTAGCGAACTCAAGGCCGATCCCGATGTCGGAAAGCTTCTTGGCCCCGGCGAACTCGACGAGATATTCAACCTCAATTACCACCTTAAAAACGTCGATGCTATTTTTAAGCGGGTATTCGGGAATGCGCAGGCGTAGCAAAGTGCGGGTTGGGTTGATCGGAGCGCAACACAATAAGCAGCAACCGAAAGAAAAATAACAGCCAAAGGTGCCGGGGTTGCCCCGGCACTTCCGATCCATAATGATGCCCCGTAAAATGTAGTCGGATGAAGCCCCGCCAAATTATTGATATAATAGGATCTTGATTTCACAGCACTATCCCTAAGAGGCCAGATGGAAAAAAAACCGGAACTCCTAGCCCCTGCCGGCAACGTTGAATCCTTTTTCACTGCCGTGGAAAACGGTGCGGACGCGATTTATCTGGGGCTGAAGAAATTCAACGCCAGGGCTACGGCTTCGAATTTCACGCTGGATGAACTCCCCAAGCTCATTTCGTTTGCCCGGAGCCGCTCAGTGCGAATTTACACCGCGCTGAACAGCCAGATTGCCGGGTCGGAGCTGGCCGAACTTCTCGATACGCTGAACGCATTATCACAAATCAAACCTGATGCGCTCATAGTCCAGGATGCCGCTCTTTTTTACCTTGTCCGGAAATACTTCCCTGGCCTCAAGCTGCATGCAAGCACTCTTGCGGCCGTCCATAACAGCGCCGGCGTTAATACGCTCGAGCGGATGGGCGCCAGCCGTGTCGTTCTCGCCCGGGAGCTGAGCCTTTCGGAAATCGAGCTGGTCTGCTCCAATACGAAATCCGAACTGGAGATATTCGTTCACGGGGCGCTATGCTATTCATGGTCGGGCATGTGCCTTACAAGCAGCTTCAGGGGCGGCAGGAGCGGACTTAGGGGTGAGTGC
Source organism: Desulfarculales bacterium UBA702 (assembly GCA_002298165.1). Classification (GTDB taxonomy): domain Bacteria; phylum Desulfobacterota; class Syntrophobacteria; order Syntrophobacterales; family Syntrophobacteraceae; genus SbD1. Next base: position 177,683 of record DBMI01000028.1, on the reverse strand, counting down.
GTCCAACCATGCAGGCTGCGGTTCCGGCAGGGCAGGAAAGAAGGTTTTTTTCTATCATGCAATGATCTTTGCGCTCTGCCGATGCTTCCTTCGCTAAAGAAGTTGCGCATCGCCGGGTTTAAAATCGAAGGCAGAATGAAGCCGGCCTCATACATTGGACCGGTTGTAAAGGCATACAGGATGCTGCTGGATGCCGCACCAGGCAAAGATGAACAGGAAGCTTTGATTGAAGCCGGTAAACTGCTTTCGCGAGCGCCCTCACGACAACTCACCCTCGGGCACCTAAAAGGTGAAGGGGCGGCCTCCGAAATTCTAAGGCCTCATCGATCCGGATCGAGTGGTATCTGGATCGGTACGGTCAAGTCCGTTCAAGACGGCAGAGCGTTGGTCGATCTGAGGCATGAACTCGAAAAAGGTGACCGTCTTCGCCCGGAATCCTCGGGTAAAGAAGAGGGGGCCTTTACCGTCGGTGAGTTTTTCGATCAGGGTGGAGTCAAAATTTCCCGATCCGAATCAGGTTCACGAGTGCTCCTGGTTTGCCCTGCAACTATTTCATCCGGCGGCAGGCTTTTTAAAGTTGGGACAAAGTCAGAGTCCCCGACCGCTACATGGAAGAAAATTACAGCAAATATAAATCCTGTACGGTTCAAATCAAAATTCCCGCACCGCGACAAGGTTGCTCGGGAACTCTTTCAAAGTGAATCAGGGCAGGGCGGTCGTGATCTCCTGCTGGTGAAGGTGGGGTCTACGGACGATCTGGTCCGCGGGCTGCAATCATCCGCGGATTTCGTTTTGATCGCAGGCACAAGGGGGAGCCTCGAGCGCATAGCAAAGCAACGCTTTTCGACACCACAAATGAGAAAAGTAGGGATCTCCCTTCCCGCTATACAGACTGAGGCCAAGGACCTATCCTATTACAGGGCAGCGGTAGGCTGGTTCGTTAGCAAGGGATTTCGGACCTGGGAGCTAAATAACTGGGGGCATTTGGATTTTTTTCCTAATCTAGAAGGCCTGCGCCTCATCGCCGGGTCAGGGCTCAACCTGCGAAATGAGGCGGCATTGGCGCAAGCAAAGGAAATGGGATGCTCTATGAGCGCCCTTTCGCTGGAAATTACCCGGAGCGAACTCGATGATTTGGCCCAGAGCAGCTTTGGGGCCAGGTCAATAATCACCCTTTTTTCCTGGCCGCCTCTTTTCACTTCAAGACTGGTGCCGGACCTTGCGGAGGAAAAGGTTTTCTTTACCCCCCGCAAAGATGCTTATCAGCTGATCAGACGGGCGGGAAACGTCTATATATATGCCGACAAGCCAACCGGCATCTTTGATGAGCTTCCACGGTTGAGATCGAGGGGATTTCGGCGCTTTCTGATCGATGTCAGTGAGGGTCCCGGCAAGCAGACTCAGGCGCTTGAAAAGGCCTTAAGCGGCTTTTTCCTCTCCAGGCTCCATGTGCCTTCTTTCCGCTTCAACTTCGACCGCGGGCTTTAGCTTGTTGAGCGAGGCCTCGATAAAGGCCGGGATATCATTGGGGTTCCTGCTCGATACAAGGTTGTCGTCCTCGACCACCTCGGCATCGATGAAGTTCGCGCCGGCGTTCTTTATGTCCTGGATTATGGATTTATATCCGGTGACATTGCGCCCGCCAAGCACCTGGGCAGTAATCAGAAGCTGCGGAGCGTGGCAGATCGCAAATACAGGATTTCCGCTTTCGACGAATTCCTTTACGAAACTAACCGGCTCGTCATGCGCACGGAGATTGTCAGGCGAATATCCACCCGGAATGAACAGCGCGTCAAAATCGTTGACGTTAGCATTCTTTACATCCATATCAATTTGAACCGGCGTGCCCTGTTTTTTACCCTTTACAGTCTCGCCCTTTTGCAGGCCTATATGAACCAACTCGTGGCCGGCCTCTTTAAAAGCCTCGGCGGGTTTCACATACTCGGAATCCTCGAAATCCTTGCCGATTAAAACCGCTATTTTCGCCATGATTATCCTCCTTCAAATCAAGAGATTACTATTTTAAAGATTTGTATCGTCAAAGAATTTGCAACGGGAGGGCGGCGATTTGCGGAAATGTGACTATAGGTATTTATACCCGGCGTGGCCGCTTGCCGGACCGGGTTATTTTTCCCGGTGTTTCCCTATTTAAAAAGCCGGAGTACATAGCGATTGAGCATGATTGATATTCCATTGGGGTGGAAGGCGGCCGCGGGTGAAATCCTCCTTCGGAATTCGCGTAAAGTGTTTATTCTCGGCGGGACGGATTCCGGCAAGAGCACTTTTTGCAGTTTCCTCTATGATTTTCTAATTAATATGGGGAAAAGCGCGGCCATCATCGACGCCGACGTAGGACAGAAAGACATTGGACCGCCCGCCTGCATCACCTCGGGAATTCCGGGAGAAGACCCAGGCGGTGCAGAAATGACTGGCTGCTACTTTGTAGGCAATGTTACCCCCGTGAGGCATTTTCTTCCAATGGTCGTTGGAGTTTCGGAGTTGACGGAGTCCGCTCGGGCCGATTTCAAGATCATCAATACCACCGGCCTCGTCCACGGGATCGGCCGCCCGCTGAAAGAAGCGAAAATAGAGGCGGTAAAACCGGACGTGATTATAGCCATCCAAAGGTCGAATGAACTGGAGGTGCTTCTCAGAAGTTTAAGAAATCTTTCCATCCTCAGAATAGCGGCATCAGGGAAAGCCGCATTAAAATCACCTAATGAGAGACGCGCTGCTAGAGAGAAGGCTTTCTCCTCCTATTTTAAAGATGCGCCGGAACACAGATTCAGCTTGGATAAGCTTATCTTCCAGCGCTCACTTATTTTTAATGGAGAGCCGGTGCGCAATCCTCAATTTATATATTGCGAAAAATCGGCCGAGGGCATCCTTGCTGTGACCGCAGGAAAATTACCCTACGCCCCAAGGTTCAGAACCATTCCGCCCGGTTTCGAAGAAAATCTTCTGTGCGGAGTCGCCGATATCCAAAATGCGTGTCTGGGGCTGGCCAGAGTAAGGAGGATAGACTTCCGGCGAAGAACAATTACATTGCTGACTCCGGTCGAACCAATGAAAATCGCTATTGTGCAGTTCGGTGACATCTACGTCGATAATGACGGGAAGGAAGGAAAGGTGAGTTTTCGGCTTTGAGCGCACAAGAAATAATGGCTGGAATTTATGAGGAAACTGAGTAGAGTAGGGCAGGATCAGAATCGCTTGAAGCCTCTATTGAATCCCGTAAAAGTCTGTGTTACAAGGGATTCCCAAGTAATCCGCTGGCGTAGCTCAATGGCAGAGCAGCTGATTTGTAATCAGCAGGTTGATGGTTCAAATCCATTCGCCAGCTTTGTAAAATCAATTGGTTATGAGGTTTCCTCGTAACCTTTTTTTTCGTTTACGAGGGACAATAGGAAACGCATCAGAAATATAGCTCCATATCTTCATCCTCTTTTTAATAAGGTCCAGGAAGTGAGCTGGATCAACTATCTGGATATTCTGATAGCTTTTGAGCTGTTTGAGATGATTATCCCCGGAAACTAAAACGTCTGCTTTGCCTTCCACAGCGCAGGCGAGAAAGACGTTGTCAGAAGGGTTATCGGCAATGACATCGACGTGGTCTTTCCCTGGAACCAGGGACGACATTTCAACCAAACTTCGAAGGGCCCGTTCAGCGGTCTCGATTGAAATCCCCAGCTTCTCCAGCCGCTTTAGAATCTTTGGATAATGAACTACCAGCCAGTGCTCCTGGACGGTCTGGGGCGAAAAAATCAGCTCAATCTCACCGTGAAGTGCCAGCCGAAGAATGGTGGCCGGAGCCCCTTGTCCTGAAAGCAAGCCGCTGATCAGGACGTTCGTATCAACCACCACTCTCATTGGGGTTTTCGGACAGCTTTTACGGCTTCGCGCACCAGTTTCTCCACCTCTTCAGGGTCTTCATTCTTCGTTTTGGACCAGATCTCCTCGATCAAGGCTAACGCTTGTCGTCTCTCCTTGGACCCAGACCGGCCGACACTATCAGCAGGTACCATTGCGATGCGCTCAAGAACTATTTTACCGTCCTCAACGTCAGCTTTGACGTAATCCCCAACTGCAAGGCCCATTTGGCTTCTGAGAGATTGCGGAAGGGTGATCTGAAACTTCCCCTTTATTTTGATAAGCTCCATGTCCTCTGTCTCCTGGGCTCGTGTCATGGCTCGTACTTTAGTCTTTTTCATTGTGTTTAATTTTCTTACTTTCCTACTTTACTACTATAGCACAGGCAAACTTCTTGTCAAATCCGCCCCCGTCCCACTCCCATCGAACTCAGCGCTGATCTGGATTCTCGCCCGCAATCCTCCTGTCTTTCTTGACTTTGCCCGCCCTTGCCTTACCTTCGAGTTTCTCTTGGCGATTTTTTTCATTACAATTTCCGAAAAAGAAGAGTCCTATTCCTTATAGCGGCCGGGACATTTCCGGGACCTGTCCGCGCCAATGATTGCGATGAGGACCCAAAAATGGCGTCCTCCGCGCCCTGAAGGGTATCCGAATCGTCTTGTATATCTTATGCTTGGCATCATGGTTTCGGTTATGCCATGCACCATAACGTTCTTCCGTTCCAGTGCATTGCAAGCGGTCAGGTCCGCTCATATCTCGTTTTCAACCGGCCGATCGGCAAAGGAGAAGGGCTGCCCGGGAGCATCAATGGGAAATTTCCGAAGTGATCGGAATCGATAGGGTGAATCCGCAAGGCAGTGGCGGTGTACTAGGTCCGTAAGGTTTAATACCAATTCGCTTTCAAACCGGTAATAACCAGCCATGCCGTGGGAGCGGCTTTGGACCTGAAGTACTGGATGAAGGCGAAGTCGGGATAAGGAGCGAGCAGTGAAAGAAATCGTGAATGAGCGGCGCTTTGATCTGCGCCGAATGGTCCTCGCTTTGGCCTGCATCATTGTCCTGGGCACCAGTGCCCCGTGGTTTTGCAGCAATTGCGGAGGCGAGGAGCACCGGTTCGAAATGACCGAGGAACAGGCGCTGTCGCTGGGAGAAAAGATGTACCGGAAGGCCGTCCTCCCCTCAGGCGAGCCTATGAAGGCGGCAATTCCCGGCGACAATCAGGCGCCGGGGACGACCTTCGCCTGTATCAGTTGCCATATGAAAAGCGGCTTGGGGTCCAAGGAGACAGGGAGCCGTGCGCTGTCCATCAACGGCGCAAAATTGTTCCAGCCTCAATACCTCCATTTCCCGGACCTGCTTACCTCCGAACGGGCGGAAATGGTCCCGCTGCGACACCAGACTCCCCCGCTGCGCGACGCCTATACAGAGGCAACGCTGGGGGTTGCGATTCGTGAAGGCATTAACCCCAATGGCCGGCATCTGAACCCCGTCATGCCCAGATACAGGTTGAGCGACGGGGATCTGAAAATTCTTGCCAATTATCTTAAAAACCTCTCTTCCAGCTTTTCACCTGGTGTGACGGATAAGACAATGGCATTTGCCACGGTCATCACGGATGATGTTTCCCCGGAAGACCGCGAAGCGTTTCTGGAGGTTTTGGAGCGAAGCATCCAGGATCATAACAGCCTGGGCGGCAAGCAGGGGAAAATGGGCAGGATGCTTAAAATGCAGGTCATGGCTCTCAGTTTCCGTACGTGGAGCCTGGCCCATTGGACCCTCAAAGGCCCGCCCGACACCTGGAAGGACCAGTTGCAGGAGTATTACGGCAAAGACCCCGTATTCGCCATCCTGGGAGGCCTTTCCTACAGTTCCTGGGAACCGATCCATCAATTCTGCGAAAGCCGGCAGGTTCCATGCATCCTGCCTATCACGGAACTGCCTGTCGTGTCTTCCACCGATTATTACACGGTCTATTTCTCGAAGGGCTACAACCAGGAAGGCGAGGCGGCCGCCCGTTACCTGAAGAGCATGCCGGAATCGGGAAATCCAAGGGATATCGTCCAAATCGTGGGACCCGGGCCTGAAGCCAAAGCCCTTGCACGGGGGTTTGAAGAAACCTGGAGCGGCATGGCGAAAAAACCGGTCGAGACCATCACCCTGAAAGGCCAAACGCCCCTTGACGGAGAAATCCTCGCGGGGCTGGTCCAAAGGGGAAAGAATTGCGACCTGCTGTTGTGGACGGGACCGGAGTCATACGGCGCGCTGGACGCCCTTGCCGCCGCCCCCGATAAGCCCGCCGCCGTCCTTATGTCGTCATCCTTGCTGGGAGGCCGTCTCTGGGACCTGCCGTCAAAGGCCCGCGAATTCACCCTTGTCACTTGGCCGTGGCGCGAGCCTGTTCAAAAAGCGGTATCCCCGCCCATGGGGGGGCCCCCTCAGATTGTGAACAAGGAATTCCGTAAAAACGATCGACGAATCGCTTCGAGGACGAACACTATGATTGAGACGATGACGAGCGTATTTTCCATGATGGAGCGCAATTTTTACCGCGACTACCTGCTGGATTCAATCGATCAGGGTGAAGATCAGTACATCACGGACTACGAACAACTCACATTCCTTCCCGGCAAGCGCTACTTGTCCGAAGGCTGCTACATCATGCAGTTGTCGAATAATCCGAATTCACCGCTCGTGCCAAAGAGCGAGTGGATTCAATACTGATCCCATTTTCCGTTCGGATACGGCCGTCGCTCATCTCGATGCACCTCCCCCCGAGCCCGGCAAGGTAAGGGTTGTGTGTCACCAGCACGATTGTAAGCGCTAAACTCCTGTTTAGGTCCCTCATTACCCCGCCGATCTCCTCGGTCCTTTTCGTGTCGAGATTTCCTGTCGGTTCGTCGGCCAGCAGTATCTCCGGTTGGTTGATGAGCGCCCGTGCGATTGCAACCCGCTGCATCTCCCCTCCCGAAATCTGCTCCGGCTGATGGCGCATGCGGTGCTCCATGCCCAGCACCGTTAACAGCCTTTCCGCCTTTCCGGCGGCCGCTGACTTGCGAAAAAAAGTGAGAGGGAGCGTTCTGCTGATCATTGAGCATTCCGTTTCGGCGAAAAGACAAGCACATCCATGATAATGAGGTTCTTCTTCAGGGCGCGCAGCACGCTGTAGAAATCCGTCTCGGAATCAGGAGCGGGATTGACGATCTGGGCCAGCCTTCCCGATCCCTTGCCGCTAACGGGGTCGAAGACATCAAAGTCCTCGAGGGACAAACCTACGAACAGCTTGCCAAACTCGGCGCTGCGGAATTTACCGGCGGAAGGGCTGGTCATCTTCTGGATGTAGAACGACTTGATCCTGCCCTCGAGGTCCTGCGCAATGAAGACCTGGATACCGCCGTACTGCCCTTTGTGGTTAACGCCATGAATGTAACCGGCATTCTTTTCGCCTGTGTAAATCTCGTAGACCGTATAGGGGACGTAGAGCGGCTCGTACAAAACGCGGAAATTCTCGCCAAGACGCGACAATACTACCTTCATCGCGTTCTCCTCGAGACCCAGGTACTTTGATTTGTAGCTGGTGGACTCGGGAAAAAGACGGGGTACGTCGCGGTCCGGAAAGTTCAGGTCGCATCCCGTGGCCGCAAGCGCCGGAATTTCCATCAGCATCAGCAGCGTAAACGCCGCTGTGAGAATTAGCCCCGGAATCTTGGCTCTCATTCCCGCCCTCCAGTCCCTGAGGTTCACAGTGTGTCCGGGACCTGGCTACACAATGATGATTTCTCAGATATCAAACAGGTAGGCTCCCCGGAACACCGTCTTGCCATCCTTTTCGAACGTAAACCTGAATTCCCAGTCACCAGGCATGGCGACTTCCGCGGGAAGCAGGTAAGCGCCGTTCTTCGAAATACTGAACTCCTTCGCCCCGGTGCTGTGCATTCCTCTCATGGACGGCATGTCCATGGACCCCTTGACGACAAAAGAAGCATCCGGCTTCCCGGCCTGCGTGAATATCTCTACCTTCATGATAGCCGTGCCCAGTTTAGGCTGCTTGGTGAAGCCGTAGGTGAAATAGTGGTCCGCGCCGAGAGGCACTTTTTCTCCCGGTTGCGCCAGCTTCGGGAAATCCTTGTCATTGGCGGCCATGGCGTGGCCTTCGTGAGCATGCTGCTGGGGGGCCTCAGCCGCTGGAGCTGTCGTGCCGAATGCCGGCAGGCATAACAAAGAGGCGAGCATAAGTAATGTCAATGACATGAAAAACTGTTTCATCGGATTTCCTCGCGGTGATTGAGTGATTGGAAAGCGTTTTTTGAGGTTTTTTGTTAAGCATCCATTGAAGGCTGTCAAGTTATGTGCATTCGCGGGTGGCCCAGGCAACGTCTTTTTGTTGCCGGGGGAGCGGAGCACAGGAGGGATTAGCCTGACCGGCATCTGCTAATGCAAATCTGTGTGCTTCCTAATCGAAACCATTTTGACCCACATGTTCGGAAGTCATGGAATACCCCTTGGAAAACCCAGTGTGCTTCCCGATCCACACCAAGCCCAATGCATCCCATATGGTCTCAGCCGCTGGGGAGTTTTCCGGCATGAAATTCGCCGTTAAGCACACCAGATTTGTCCACGGTGTACTCCATGGCTTGGGATCGTGTGGGGCGGGTCAGGGGGTGATCGATCGGCAGTATCATGTGGTTTGGCCACAGTCGCTTTGAGAAAATAGTCCACCTTGCACACTCTTCCTTCATCATATGTAATCAGTGTCTGGGCAAAGGCTCGGATGTCTTCCGGGTCATGAGTAATCATTACAACAGGCACCTTGAATCTTGTCTGAAGCTCCAGAAGTTCCTCACGAAGCTTCACCCGGAGCAAAGTGTCCAGGGCTGAAAAAGGCTCGTCTAAAAGCAACAGTTCAGGATTTCGAACCAATGCCCGAGCCAGAGCCACACGCTGGCGCTGCCCCCCGGACAAATCATTTGGGAAGCATGCTGAAAGATTAGTGATCTCAAAAATATCCAGGAGCTTCCGGACCTTCGATTTATCGGCTGAAGACAGGGGCCTCCACCATTTCCTGGGCAGGCCGAACCCGATATTCTCAAAGACGCTCATGTGGGGAAAAAGAGCGAAGTCCTGGAACACATAGCCGATATTACGGCACTGAGGCTGTACATTGACGCCCCTTTTTGCATCGAAAAGCAGGCGGTCCCCAATTGAGATTGTGCCCGCGTCGGGAGTCAAAAGTCCAGCGATGGCTTGAAGGGTGAGCGTCTTCCCAGCGCCGGAAGGTCCAAAGAGGATGACAAACTGTTCATCGGAACGAAACGCCGCTTTTAAATTGAAGCTTCTTCCTCTGGACTGAACTCTTTTCTCTATGTCAACGGCTATCATCAGGGTTCCTTAAAACCGTATTTTATAAGGATTTCCCGGCCTGCGGAGCTTAATACAAAATCAACAAAGCTCTGGGCCAAATCCTTGTTTTCCGAGGAAGCCACAACACCGATCTGATAAGTGATTGGCTGGTGCTCTTTGGCTTCCAGAGCCATTCTGACCTTATCCTTTGCGACCGCGGCATCCGTTGAAAAAACAAATCCGGCATCCACTTCGCCGCGACTGACATAATCGAGCGCCTGCCGTACCGACTCCCCGAAGATGAACTTGGGTTTAAGCCCTTCCCAAAGGCCTTTTTTCGTGAGGACATCCTGAGCATAGCGGCCTGCGGGGACCGTTTCAGGATTTCCAATGGCGATTTTGCAGATTTCTTTCGAGTTGAGGTCCTCTAAGGCATCAATCCTGGTTTTGCCCTCAACCGGGAGAATCAGGGTCAACTCATTGCCGACGAAATCCCTGCACGTCCCGGAAAGGATCAGCTCCTTCTCCACTGCCTTGTCCATTGTCTTCTGGTCGGCCGATGCGAAGACGTCCACTGGGGCGCCCTTATCGATTTGCTGAAGAAGTGCCCCTGACGCGCTAAAATTGAAAATAACCTTGCAGCCCGTATTGGAACTCTCGAACTTTCTCCCCAGCTCGCCAAAAGCGTTGGTAAGGCTGGCGGCCGCGGAGACGGTCAATTCCTGCTCGGCAGATGTCGATTCGACGTTCGAGGTCAAGAGAATCAAAGTGCAAAGAAGTGCCGCAAGAAAAGATGACCTGAGCCTCACCGGTCAGCCTCCTTTAAGTAACTCGTTTTGAGCATCTTCCCCGAAGAAACGAGAACCACAATGCATACAACAGACGTTATCACCACCAATGCGGCGGCAAGACCGTCGTTCCCCGCCTGCACGGCATCGTATACCGCAAGGGAAAGAGTTTGTGTTTTGCCGGGCAGATTGCCGGCAATCATAAGCGTCGCCCCAAATTCCCCCATGGCTCGTGCGAATGCCAGCATAGTTCCGGCAAGAATCCCCCGCCAAGCAAGAGGAAAAGAGATGCGAAAGAACACGCCGATTTCGGATAAACCCAGAGTGCGTGCGGCGTTCTCAAACCTGGGATCGATCTCTTCAAAAGCCGTCCGTGCAGACTTATAAACGAGGGGAAACGAAACGAGTGCGGCCGCCAGAACAGCCCCTTGCCAGGTGAACACCAGGGAAATGCCAAAAGTACTGTGAAGACGGGATCCGATCATGCTGTTCCGGCCCACCAGAACCAGAAGGTAATAGCCAATTACTGTCGGGGGCAGCACCAGGGGAAGAGCCAGAAGCGAGTCCAGCCACTCACGTCCGGGAAATTTAAACCGGGTTATCACCCACGCAGCGATAACCCCGCACAATGTCGCACAGACGGTCGCAACTCCTGCAACCTTGAGCGACATCCAAAGAGGCGTCGTAATTTTTGAACTGAGAACGGTATTTAGTAAATCCATGCAAGTCTTCTCAGAGTCATATCAGACCAATTGTTTTCTTACTGATAACCTACAAGTCCCCATTGTGGGGGGAAGGGGAGTGTTTTCCAATAATCCTGGCCAGGAATTGCCCCGCAGCCCTCTCCACCCGACTTCCGTGTCCCGGAGGCCTCACACTCCCGAAACTTCGAAGCGATTCCTTCCAGCATCTCTCTTTCCACCAGCAATTCCTGTATGGATGCATTGCCAGTCCTCTCTCCCAGCCCATAGAGCGTGCCGTTTACACCGCCGCAGCCATAAAGCCATGCCGTACCAGAATTTACCAGGGCCTTGTGGAAATCATTGTGCCCGTGCCATTCGAGCAGATGGGAAGGAACGCCCGCATCCCGCGTAAAAGCATTCACCAGCGCAGGAATGCCTCTGGGCAATGCTGCGCCAGGATAGCTGACGCCTAGACCCAGCGTGTCGCATAGCCTTACCTTTATGTCCATGCCACTTTCTTCCCGCAATTTCATTAACTCCACAGCAAATGGGACGCAAAACCCGTAAATGTCGGCCCTTGTAATATCTTCAAATCCGCACCTGGGAATAATTCCGGCGTCCAGCGCCGTGCGCACGACCCGCAGGTACCGCTCTGAAATCTTTTTTCGCGTCGAGCCAAGTTTGAGATAGATATGGTAGTCGGAGACAGACGTAAGAATTCCGGTCTCGGGCACCCTTGCCTCTATTGCGAGTTTGAGGTCCCTTTCGCAGGCGCGAATCCAGCCGGTCACGTAGGGCCAGGCATAGTTGCGCGAGCGGCACAGGTCCATTATTTCCCTGTCCATCCGCGTGTACAGGAAGAACTCCGCATGGTGTATTACACCGCCTGGCCCCGAGAGCCTGTGAAGTTCATCGAATAATTCTCCCGCCTGCCGCAGCGTGAACGGCGGTCTTGCCTGCTGGCCGTCACGGAACGTGGAATCGGTAATATAGCTTTCTTCGGGCGGCGAGGGAGCGAACAGCCGGTGGTCGAATCTTACGCGGGGCGGCATCGAGTAAGGAAAGATGTCACGCATCAGGTTCGGCTCGGACGAATCGACAAGAGCATATGATTTCATGCCGATGCTCCTCTTTTGTGGTCTTCGACGATCTTTTCGAGGCCGAATTTTTTGATTCGATAACCTATCTGCCTGAGGGTTATCCCGAGATTTTTAGCCGTTCGCGTCTGGTTCCAGGAATTGCGCTCGAGGGCGCTCAGGATTTCCTTCTGCTCGATCTCTTCTATACGCGATAAAGAGGGAGTCTGTTCGTAGACGTCCTCCGACTTACCGAGATATATGGGCAGGATGGCCGTGTCGATTTCTTCTTCATCGGCCATGATGACAAGTCTCTCTATCAGGTTTTCCATTTCGCGCACGTTGCCCGGCCAGTCGTAATTCGTGAACCGGACTATTGCGTTCGTCGAAATACCGACGCTCCTGCCGTACTCATGAGAAATCCTTTCCACGAAATGGCTCAGAAGCTCAGGAATATCCTCCTTTCGTTCCCGCAGAGCCGGCACACGTAAGGGAAATACGTTCAGGCGATAAAAGAGGTCTTCCCGAAAGAGCCCTTCCGCAACAGCGGCGGCAAGGTCACGATTGGTCGCCGCGACCACCCGGACGTCGACCTTGTGCGTTTTCATACCCCCGAGCCTTTCGAATTCTTTTTCCTGGATGAATCTCAATAGCTTCGCCTGCAAAGGCAAAGGCAGCTCTCCCACTTCATCGAGGAATATCGTTCCGCCGTCAGCCTCTTCGACCCTTCCCATCTTAGACTTCATCGCTCCCGTGAACGCGCCCTTCTCGTACCCGAAAAGTTCGGATTCAAGCAGGTTTTCCGGCAACGCGGCGCAATTGATCTTCACAAACGGCATCCTCGCCCGGTTGCTCATTTCGTGGATGATCTTGGCAACCAGGGTCTTGCCGGTTCCCGACTCTCCAAAAAGGAGCACCGATGCCTTGCTCGGGGCAACCTTGCGGATCTGCTGCTGTACAAAGCGCATGCACGGACTTTTTCCGACCATGAAAAGCCCGGCCTGAACGTCCGCTCCCATTGTGCCCGGCAAGGAGCAGTCTTGCCGCAGTTTTTGCTCGCGGCGCTTTACCTGGCGATTCAGGCTCACGAACTGCGCTATCAGGGTCGCCACGATCGAAAGAAGGCGAATATCCTCCTCGTAAGGAATTTCATTGCCGAAAAGCCGGTCCACATGCAGCACCCCTATTGCTTTTCCGTACAACAAAATCGGCACGCCCAAAAACGTTATGGATTCCTTGAGGATCGGCCGCGACCTGGTTTTATTAAGAAATAGCGGCTCTTTGCTGATGTCCGGAACGACGTAGGGCTGCGCCGTCTGGAAAATGAGCCCGGTTACACCTTCGTCCTGACGGTAAATGCCCCGTCTTCTCTCCGCCTGGCTAAGACCATGTGAGGCGCGAATAATGAGGTATCCTGTCTCCTCGTCTATGAGAGTGATAGTAGCCCGCTTCATGGCCAGGGAGGCGGAAAGGACCCCGAGAATGGTCTCCAGAGCCTGGTCGAGCTTCAACGCCTGTCCGATAACCCGGCACGTTTCGTAAAGCACATTCAGTTCTGTTTCGCGTAGATTCGTTTCCATGGGAAACTGGATAATCATTTATCATGCCACCAGGTCCAATTGAGAGTTCTTGACCGGTAAAATCCTTGGAATTGGCTTCAGGTAAGGCTTTCGAAGGCATTTAGTTGTGTTTGAACGCAGTTAAACAGTGGCTATTTTTCCAAATGGAGGCCATATTATTAAACAATAATGTATCATATATTTCTTTGCAACATTAATGTACCAGTTTGATAGAGTTTATTACGATTAGAATAGGTGGAATAAGAAGTCCTGTAAAACCTGTGCGACTTTTGTGCTCCGATGCGCCTGCCAACCAGCCGGGCTTAGATTGAAGGTCTATAGGTAAAATGGCCCAGGAGGGGAGGCTTATGCGCTCGCCCCCCCCTTCAGTTCTAACAGGGTGTTGAAAAAGTATCCCGTAGTGGGAATTGAGTGCCCAGATGAGGGCAAATTTTCGTCATTCCCGCGAAGGCGGGAATCCAGCCTATGCTCAACAATCCGTAAAGGCACTGGATTCCCGCCTTCGCGGGAATGACGCCCTTATTATTTGAACGCTGAAGTGGGGAACTCCATCCTTTTTCAACACCCTGCTAAATCCTAAAGCCTGACAGCCTTCCCCTCAACAACCTTCCCCGTTTCCACTGCAACCAGCTCCCCTGGCGCAGCCGCCGGCTCTTCGCACTTTAAACTCTTTTGCTCCCCGGCCGGAATAGACGGCTTCGAGCCCCAGTTCTATAAACCCGTTCATTTCCACCGCATCGATTCCGGCTGCTGACAGGATCTCTTTGGGCGTATCACCCACACCGGCCACAAGCACGGCCCGGCAATCACGAAGGATTTTTGCAAGGAGCCCCCATCTTTTCGGACCTCCCCCCGGTTCCGGGGCGTCCCTCTCATCAATACAGGCATATCCGTCCTCTGTCTTCGACCATATCTGAAATTTCACCGCTTCGCCGAGATGCAGGTTTACCAGCAAGCCTTCCCTGGTGGCCACCGCAACGTAGGGCCTGTCGGCCAGGTCCTTGGGCAGGCTTGCGCATGCGTTCAAGCAGCCATGCAGTTCCATGCTTCTGTCCTCTCCCAGAAGTCCGACCGCATCGGCCCGGCACCGGGTGCAATGCCGCATTTGGGGCAGGTATTTCTCCGCCTTTGCACGAACTTCGTCCATCATCTCCCTTCCCGGTTCCGGAATTTTCTCAAAGACCGTATCCCTGTTCGGATACATCGGCATACAGTTGAGCAGATCGACACCGAGACCCGCTACGGTCCGTGCTACTTCTTCGACGTGATGGTCGTTTATGGAAGGAACGATGATCGTATTGACTTTGACAGTAATCCCGTGCTTCTTAAGCCCCTCTATAGCCGCCAATTGCCTTGAGAGCATCAGTTCGGCCCCCCGGACGCCGCGATAGATCACCTTGCCGTCCCTGACCCAGTTGTAGATCGCGGCGCCTATTTCCGGATCGACGGCGTTCACTGTCAGGGTAACGTGAGATACTCCCAGTTCGGCCACTTCATCGAGGTATGGGGCAAGACCCAGCCCGTTGGTGGAAAGGCAAAGCAACATTTCGGGAAACCGTTTCCTGATGAGGCGCATGGTCTCGAGAGTCTCCAGAGGATTTGCGAATGGATCTCCCGGCCCGGCGATTCCTGCAACCGAAATTCTCGGTTCCTTTTCGAGCACTTTTTCAGTGTAGACGAGTGCCTGCTTCGGGGAAAGGATCGCGCTCGAAACTCCAGGCCGGCTTTCGTTTACGCAGTCGAATTTGCGATTGCAGTAATTGCAGCGGATGTTGCAGTGGGGCGCTACCGGCAGGTGAACCCGCCCATAAGAGCCTTTTGCCCCTGCGTTGAAACAGGGATGTCGGTCGAGAGATCTCAGCGCGCTCATGTTCGAAATCCTTTCCTTCACCTGGATGGACCAGGTTGTTACAAATATGCATAGCCTACGGGCGATTCGTCCTGGGATTTTTCCAGGATGGCGTTGACGATTCGGTCGAGGAGCGTCTGGGTTCCCCGGTATCCGATGTGAAGTGTCCTTTGCCCGCCGAAGCGATCGTGGATCGGGAACCCGACCCGGACCAACGGAATTCCAAGCTTTCTTGAAAGCGTGTAGCCTTTGCTGTGCCCGACGATGATATCCGGCTCCAAACCTTCGCAAAGCTCCTCAATTTTCTTGAAATCCGCGCCTTCCTCAACGATCGGGAGGTCGGTAAAGCCGGCCGTCACCAGTTCAATACAAGATTTAAAACGGCCGCTACGGCCGCCAGAGGCGCACAGGACAGGCTTTATACCAACTTCCACCAGGAAGGATGCCAAGGCTATGACAAGATCTTCTTCACCGTAAACAACGGCCCTTTTAGCAAAAAGATACTTGTGCGCATCCACGTAAGCGTCGACGAGGCGGCCTTTTTCCCGTTCGTGCTTTTCGGGAACGGGCTTTGCCGTAACAGTCGAAAGAGTCTCAAAGAAAGCATCGGTTTCACGAATGCCTATCGGTGTGCCCAACTGGTGTAAACGCACTCCAAAGCGGTCGTTTAGCTGCACGCCCGCGCTGTCATTCCCGGTCAGGGTTCGTCCGAACTCGATGGTTGCCGCGCCGCTTCCCATGCGCTCGATATCGGCAACCGGCGTCCCTCCCGCAGGGATCTTTTCGTAGTCTTCAAGTGCAGGGCCGTCCAGGGTGTCCGAAAAATCCGGAAGGAGCACGCATTCGCGTCCGAAATCATCTACTATCTCTTTTAAGTGGCGCAGATCGGCGGTTGAGAGAAAGCCGGGCAGAATATTTATAAGTTCCCTGCGCTCCCCCTCCCTGCACACCTGCTCGACAACCGCCTTTATCGCGGCGTGGAACCCTTCCATGTGCGTCCCGGAGTAGCTGGGAGTGGACACGGTCACAAGCGGGGGCAGTTCCGCCCCTTCGCCTTGCATCTCACGCCGGAACTCACGCACGATCATTGGAACGTCGTCACCGATCGTTTCCGTCAGGCATGTGGTTGCAACGCCAATGAGGCCTGCCCCGAACTTGGTCATAACGTTTTTGAGTCCCTGTTTCAGGTTAGGGCCTCCACCGTAGATGGCATGCTTTTCGCCGAGGGAGGACGATGCTATATCCACCGGCTCCCTGAAATGGCTGATGATGTATCGCCGCATATATGTCGCGCAGCCCTGTGACCCGTGCAGCATGGGAATTGCGCCCTCGATTCCCCGGAAAGCAATGCATGCGCCCAGGGGTTTGCACAGCTTGCATCCGTTTGTGGTCGAAACGAAGTTTGCATTTTCCATTTCAGTTTCTCGCTTTCTTTCGCGGCACGAAACGCCATACGGGGCTCATGACCGAAGAATGGATCTCGCGCGCGAAATTGAGCATGCCGATAAATCCTTCCAGGGGCTGTTTGCGTTCGTGGTTATGGTCGCAAAATCCAACGCCGAGCTTGTATGCGATAGGCCTTTCCTTCACTCCGCCCACGAACACGTCCACGTCTTTCTCCTTGAGAAAGCTCGACAGCTCCAGGGGATTGGAATCATCGACAATGATCGTCCCCTCGTCGGTGACCTCGTAGAGCTCCCGGTAATCCTCCTCCGTTCCGGTCTGGGAACCTACGAGGACCACCTGCATGCCGAGCAGCCGGAAGGCCTTGACCAGTGAAAAGGCTTTGAATGCGCCGCCCACGTAGATGGCGGCCTTCTTCCCGGCAAGGTCCTTCTTGAATTCCTGGATCGCCGGATAGAGCACTGCGAGTTCCGATTTGACCAGTTCCCGGGTGCGTTCCATTATTTGCGGATCTTTGTTTTCAAAAAACTTCGCCACTTCGTAAAGCGATTCCGCCATATCCTCGACGCCGAAGTAAGAAACCCGTAGAAAAGGTGTCCCGAAGGATTCTTTCATCATTTTGGCCAGTTCCGTGGTTGCGCCTGAGCACTGGACAACGTTCAGCGCCGCGCCGTGAGCGCGCTGGAGATCACCAACCCTGCCATCCCCAGTGATGTTGGCCACCGTCTCTATGCCCATCCGGGTGAAGTAATCGCGAATGATCCAGATTTCGCCCGCCAGGTTAAAATCGCCTAGAATATTGAGACTAAGCGGTGAAATGCCCTTTGTATCGCCCGTCCCGACAAGCCGGAACATCGCCCTGCAGGCAGCGCCGTATCCTTCACGCTTATTGCCCTTAAAACCCTCCGACTGCACCGGCAGTACAGGAATGCCCTTTTCCGCCGCCACCCTCCTGCAGACCCCGTCGAGATCGTCTCCGATAATGCCGACGATGCAGGTCGAGTAGACAAAGGCCGCCTTCGGGGCATACTTGTCGATGAGTTCGCACAGGGCCAGGTAGAGTTTCTCTTCTCCCCCGAAGATAACGTCTCTTTCCTGCAGGTCGGTTGAAAAGCTCAGCCGGTGCAGAGCGGGACCGGAAGAAAGCGCCCCCCGGATGTCCCACGTATAGGCGGCGCATCCGATGGGACCGTGCACCAGATGGAGGGCATCGGATATCGGATAGAGCACCACCCTCGAACCGCAGAACACACAGGCCCGCTGGCTGACCGCCCCCGCAAGGCTGTCGCGGTTGCACTCCATGCCAAAGGAATCCTGCCCCTTGCGCAGGATCTGGTCCTTGCGTTCCTGGAAGATGACCGAAACGGCGGTACTCACTGGTTTTCCTTTCTTTTATCGGGAGTGGCTGCGATCCGCTCAATGGCCAGGTCTTGCTCCGGCGCTTACTTTCACCCTGAGGTCAGCGCCGGACGCCGAAGCAAAACCCCGCGTCCGCTCAACGGCTTAATCGCGAAGAATGCCCACAAAGGGCCACTAGGGTACCCGGACTCCGATCGTGATTGCCCGGCCCGTATCCCGGGTGCATTTGGCCCGTCCTGCGTTCCCCATGCCGCTTTAGGCCAACAGATACTCTTTCGCTACTGTTCCACCTTCAATGGCATCGAGGATTTCATCTACCGCGTCTTCATTAGTTACGTTTCTGTACCAGTGCCCCTGCGGATAGACGACCATGACCGGTCCTTCTTCACACAGCTTGAGGCAACCGGTGCTCGACACCATGGCGTTCATGCCGCGGTCGTCGATTTCAGTCTCCAGATAGCCGATGAGTTGCATGGACTCTTTCTTGATGCATTTGCCCTTGGCCTCGGTGCCCCGGAAACTCGCGCAAACCAGTATGTGATGTTCGGGCTTGTTCATTGTAGCTGCTCCTTATCCTTTCCTCAGATTTCGTCTGTGTACTCTACGTCTCCGCGGTAGAATCGCCTTTTTTTATAGAACCAGTTCGAACGTTTCCTCCGGAGAATCCCTGTCTTTTCTGTCCAGAAGAGCGTCCAGAATTTTCTCCATGAGCCGCATGCCGCCCCGGTATCCCACTGTCGGAAAATAGCTGTGGCCGACGCGGTCAAGTATCGGAAACCCGAACCGAATGAACGGAATGTCCTCGTCCCTGGAGATGTACTTGAGGTACGTGTTTCCCATCATGAGGTCCACGGGCTCGTTTTTAATCCACTGGTGGAACAAGAACATGTCTCCGCCTGAAACCACCTTCACTTCGTGGGGGACACACTTCGTGATTTCCTTGATGCGTGTCTCGAACTTCTTACCCTGGGTGCCCGTAACCACGTAGATGGGCCACATGTCTATTGAAACCAGGATTTCCGCAAGGGAGATAAGCTGATCGGGATCGCCAACCAGGCCCACTTTCTTCCCGTAGAAGTACTGATGCATGTCGGTGATGATGTCGATCATCCGTCCGCGTTCGATATTGATCGATTCCGGGACGCTCACGCCCGCCATCTTCCTCATTGCATCGATGAAGTTGTCGGTTCCTGTAAGGCCGATCGGAAGATCGAGCAGTTCGCAGTGCACCTTGCACTTTGAGTCGAGTGCGCGGGCTGCCGGTCCTGAAGCCAGGCGGCCCAGTCCGATTGTGCCCTTGCTTCGGCCCGAACTCCTGAGCGCATCGATGGTGACGCCGCCTTTCGGGAACATGTCAAACCTGCCGGTTTGGGGGCGGTTGAGCACGTCCGATGTATCCGGAAACATCACGACCTTTATGCCCAATTCCGCTGCAATCCGCTTTATCTCTTCCATGTCGGAGGGTTCGACGAAGCCGGGTATGATGTTTATCTGGTCAAGTCTCGTGCCCTCGGACTCGGCAAAGTAGTCCACCATGGCCTTTGTCATTGTCCCGAAACCGGTCACGTGCGTTCCGACGTAGCTCGGAGTGTTCGCATGGATGACGTACTTGCCCTTCGGGATCTTTCCTTCCTGGCCCGCCTTTCTGGCTATCTGGGGGATATCGTCGCCGATGGTTTCAGAAAGACAGGTTGTGTGCACGGCGATCACGTCCGGCTCATACACGGTGAAGATGTTGTCTATCGCCTGGAGCAGGTTGGCCTGCCCGCCGAATACGGATGCACCCTCGGTGAAGGAGCTGGTGCCCGCCATAACGGGTTCTTTATAGTGCCGGGTCAATGTGCTTCGATGATAGGCGCAGCACCCCTGGGAGCCGTGGCTGTGGGGCAGGCAGTTGTGGATGCCCAAAGCCGCGTACATCGCCCCTATCGGCTGACAGGTCTTGGCCGGATTGACGGTCAGGGCCTTTCGTTCCTTGATCTCTTTTGGTGTGTGTCTGAGCAGCATGAGATTTATCCTTCCTTCGACATACCTTCCCAGGCGTATGTTGCGGAAAGCTCGGGGGCTTTCTGCCAAGGGGCCTTCACATAGCTCCAGATCTTGCTGTTCACCATGCGGTCTATTTCCCTGTAGAAGTTGATCGCTCCCCTGAATCCCGCATAAGGGCCGCCGGAATCATAGCTGTGGAGCTGTTTCATCGGGACGCCCTTCTTCTGTATGGCGTATTTTTCCTTGATCCCCGCACAGAAGATATCGGGCTTGTACTTGTCGAGCAGCATTTCCGTCTCGTACTGGGAGATGTCGTCAATCACCAGGGTCCCATTTTCCATGTCGGGCATCATTCCGTCGTAGTCCTTGAACCGGTACCCCTTGGACTTAAGCTTCTCCAGTTCTTCCTCGGTTTTTCTCGGCCGGTATCTCTTCGCATCCGGCTGAATGTCGAGTTCCTCGATGTTTCTGCTGTCGGCGTCGATTTTGATGTTCGGAAGCACCACGCGTCCTTCATAGTCGTCGCGGTGGGCGAACTCGTACCCGGCCGAAACGGTCTTCATGCCCATTTCGGCAAAAAGGTCCTGGTAGTGGTGAGCGCGGGAGCCGCCGACAAAGAGCATGGCGACTTTTCCTTCGCATCGCGATTTGACGTCCAGCCGCATCTTTTCCACTTCTACCATTTCCTCTGCGATAACTTCTTCCACGCGGGCCGTAAGCTCGTCGTCTTCGAAGTAGGCGGCGATCTTTCCGAGCGATTTGGCGCTCGAGTTCGCCCCGATGAAGTTCACCTTGATCCATGGGATGCCGAACTGTTTCTCCATCATTTCCGCGACGTAGTTTATCGAGCGGTGGCACATGACGGCATTGAGATCGGCCGTGTGCGAGTTCGCAAACTTGTCATAGGTCGAGTTTCCGCTGAAGGTCGAAACCAGGGTGATGCCGGCCTTGTCGAATATCCGGTCTATCTCGAAGCCGTCGCCTCCGATGTTATATTCGCCCAGCAGGTTCATCTTGAACTTACCTTCCGGGGGTGTGTCGTTGAGACCCACAACGTGAGTGAAGATGCCGTTATTCGCGATATGGTGGCCCGCCGACTGGCTCACTCCCTTGTAGCCTTCACAGCTAAATCCAAAGATGTTGATCCCGAGTTCTTCTTTCATGTCGCGTGCGACTGAGTGAACATCGTCACCGATGAGTCCCACCGGACAGGTCGAGAAGATGCTGATAGCCTTGGGATGGAAGGTTTCGTATGCTTCCCGGATCGCCGCCCGCAGTTTCTTTTCGCCGCCAAAGACGATATCTTCGTCCTGGAGGTCCGTTGAAAAACAGTAGGTCATGAAGTTTGCGTCATCCGGACCCTCGGGCCGGGTCTGGTTGCGGCGTGTCAGCCAACTGTAGAAGCCGCAGCCGATCGGGCCGTGAGTAAGGTTTACGATATCCCGCGTCGGCCCGAGCACCACGCCCTTGCAGCCCGCGTAGCTGCATCCGCGCTGCGTGATTATCCCCGGGATGGTCCTCGCGTTAGCGCCCATTTCGGGCACTTCGCCGCAATCGTCCACCTTGTTTACGATGATCTGCTTAGCGCGCTTGCGAGCGACCTTCGTGGGATATTTCGCGACAAGCTCCTCTTTGAGCGCGCTCGGATCGATTTCGATCGCGGTGTTTGTCTTGTTTGGTGCCATGGTCGTATCTCCATTCATCGGTCTCACGCAAAGACGCAAAGAAAGATAGGGTGAAAGACTGGACAGGATTTACAGTATTAACAAGATTAGCTTCCCCTGCGCTGTAGCGTGCTCCGCTGCATATTCCGATTTGTTTTGATCTCTTTCTGTGCTGGTTTCTCTTTGCGCCTTCGCGTGAAACAATGCTTTGGCCTAGGCGTCATCGAGGGTTCCCGGGCCGGATTCCCCTGTGCGTACGCTGATTGAATCGTGTACGGGCAGGACGAAAATTTTGCCGTCGCCGGATTTCCCGGTGCGGTTGACGGTTATGATGGTCTTTACCGTCTGGTTCACCAGTTTGTCAGGCACCACCACGACCAGTATCCGCTTGGGTATCAGGCGCTGGCTGGACCCGAGTTGGGCGATCGCTTCCTCGTACCCCTTCTCGGCGCCTTCAAGTACCGTGGTGTCGACCAGTCCCTTGCCTCTGCCCAGGACGTCCCGCGCCGTCATAGACGATATTCCCGCTTCGGAGAGCGCCCGCTTGGTCTTGTTCATCATGTTCATGCGAATGATCGCCATGACTTCTTTCATATCTTCACCTCTTCGATAGCCCCCGTGGCCACTTCCTTGATGCCGGAGCTAATGGTGTAGACTTCTTCGACGGGGCTCACGAAAATCTTGCCGTCACCGTAAGCGCCCTTGTCCCCCGTTCTGGCGGCGCGGATTACCGTGCGAATGACAAAGTCCTTGTCAGAATCGTTAATAACGGTCAGAAGAAGTTCTTTGGGGATCTCGTCGTAGGTGATCTCGCCTATCTTGATTCCGCGTTGCTTGCCGCGCCCGACCACCGACATCTTGGTAACCGCCGGGAATCCGGCTTCCATGAGAGCAGCCAGTACGCTGTCCACTTTTTCCGGTCTTACTATCGATCTGATCATTATCATTTGCGTTTTCTCCTATCCTGCGAGCCCGTATTCGATGAGCAGCTTTTCGAGTTCGTCCGTGTGCATCGGCTGCGGAATAACGTGCATCTTGTTGTCTTCTATCTTCTTCGCCAGTGTCCGGTACTCGTCCGCCTGAGAATGGGTCGGCTCGTATTCAATGACTGTCTTGCGGTTGATCTCAGCTCTCTGGACCATGTTGTCGCGCGGTACGAAATGGATCATTTGCGTCCCGAGTTTCTTTGCGAAAGCGTCGATCATTTCCGCTTCGTTATCCACCTTGCGGCTGTTGCAGATGACACCGCCGAGCCTTACACCGCCGGCCTCCGCGAATTTAACGATACCCTTGCAGATGTTGTTTGCCGCATACATGGCCATCATTTCGCCAGATACGACGATGTAGATTTCCTGGGCCTTGCCTTCCCGGATCGGCATTGCGAACCCGCCGCACACAACGTCGCCGAGCACATCGTAAAATACATAGTCCAGGCTCTGGCTGTCGGCGTAGGCGCCCAACTGTTCGAGCAGGTTAATCGATGTAATAATTCCGCGGCCCGCGCACCCCACGCCCGGTTCCGGTCCGCCCGACTCAACACAGATAGACTTGCTGAACCCCATCTTACGGATATCGTCCAGTTCCACGTCTTCGCCTTCGGTACGCAGCGTATCAAGAACCGTTTTCTGAGACAGCCCGCCCAGGAGCAGCCGTGTCGAATCCGCCTTGGGATCGCAGCCAACCACCATGACCGTGCGCCCCATTTCGGCCAACCCGGCCACTGTATTTTGCGTGGTCGTCGATTTGCCGATTCCACCCTTGCCGTAAATGGCGATTTTCCTCATTTGATACCTCCTGTCGCATAGTAAGTGTGTTGCCGCCTAATAGGGCAAGAGCTGTGCCAAGGGGCCGATAGTGGGGATAAGTGGTTGAGATTGCGAGATATTGATCATGCACAGAAGAGGCGCGACACTGGAGGCGCTGAAAGAAGAACCTCACAAAAGTGAAGGAAGAACTCACAATTTTGTAGAAAATACTGTGGTGGGTAAGTGGTTGGCGGTCCGCGCCGGCAGCCACCTTTTTGCCGGAGAACTCCGTACGCACTCTTCAGTCGGATTGACAAGGGCGCGCCCGTGGGCGTCTTCGCGCAGGGGCAGGGATGGCTCTGCTTTGGTAGTCTCAGAGAACCTGAAAGCGGCTTAAGCCTGAGTTCTGCAGAAGAGTTGAAAGTAAGAGATTGGTACTTATTTCTCCAGGCACTTTACAGATGTCGCAAGCGGCATCAGGATTTGCACGTCAGTCCCGCTTCCGGGGGATGAGAATAGACTTATTTCTCCCGATTGCTCGGATATGATCCGGTGGGCAAGCGCCAATCCAAAACCTGACCCGCGCGTATTGCAGGCGAAAAAGGGCTCGAATACATTTTGCAATATTTCAGGTGGAATGCTGGATGCCGTGTCTCTTATCGATAGCTGCATGGAATCGCTACCAGGGGTGATTGTCAGCTCCAAGGTTCCGCCCTGGCGCATGGCCTCGACAGCATTCAAAAAAATATTATTCAGGGCGTAGCCAAGCAGTTCTTCGTCGCATAGTATTTCTTCCGTACTATTCTCAAAACCACTGCGCCGGACAATAATTCCATGTCGCTCAATATGGTCCGAATAACTGCTGAGAACGGTTTCCACAATCCTGCAAAAGTTGGCGGGATGGCCCACCGGCCGCCGGAGGTTGCAGTACCTGTCAACGTCGGCCACAATTCGTTCCAGCCGTTCTGTTTCGGCAAGGATAACATCAATCATCCCTTGTGCCGGCTCTTCATGGGATAGATGTTTTTGCAGTCGTCGTGCAAATCCCCCTATGACGGTGGCAGGATTGCGCACCTCATGGGCAACTGCCTGGGAGAGTCTACCCAGAGCAGCCATACGCTCGGATCGGATGAGTGATTTCTGCATTTTTCGCAGTGTGATGTGTGTGCCTACGCGGGCCAGAACTTCCTCGAATTCAAAGGGCTTCATTATGTAGTCCACCCCGCCGGCCTGGAAGGCGTTGACCTTATCGAGCACCTCACCCATGGCGCTTACGAAGATGACAGGTATATCGCTTGTTTTCTCATTGGCTTTCACTCGACGGCAGACTTCGAACCCATCCATCTCGGGCATTTTGATATCGAGCAAAATGAGATCTGTCGGGGAAAGGTTCAACGATAGGAGGGCGAGAGCGCCGCTGATGGCCGGGCGGGCCTCGTAGCCGTTGTCCTTTAGAAGTTTCGATAAAAGGTTGAGGTTAGATATATTATCATCAACCACAAGAACGGTGCCCTTTATCCCAATTTCATTTATACCGCTATTCATTTTGTTTCCTCCCCAGCGGATGGAGTGGCGGCCTTTACGGATAGAAGCAAATCCTGCGTCCTGGATGAGGTACGCGTATCGTCAAGGATTTGCGATCAAAATGAATCGATCATGGAAAGCTTGCAGTTGTAAAGGGAAAGGCTCAGTTGTGGCGGCAGGAAAGTTACTGCCGCCTCTATCTCAATTGAAGCTAAAATAAACACCAAATGGGAGAATGCACCAGGAGAGAGACTTTCTTCAGATCGAAGATGAGTGATTCTGGGGTACAGGGAGTCCGGACTATCGTCTCGTGTTGCCCGCGTTGACTCATCCGGCCGGCGAGAGAAGAACGGCGAGGATGCCGGTTAGAAAAATACCGTCGAAAGTGCCGGCGCCGCCAATGGAGGCTACCGGCGCCCTCAAGCGCTTAAGCTTGTCAAGGTGCAGGAGATCGGCTCCCATCAGCGTGCCCAGGGTTCCGGAGACGTATGCGGTTGGAGCGGCCCAGTCATAATTGAATATCATGGCGGCAGCGGCCGCTACAATGGGCGGGATGAACATCGGGATGGCAATACCGACGCCCTGGACCGGGCGTGCTATGCGATAGACCACGTAGGTGACGGCCCCAAGAGCCATCAGCATCCGAACAGGGTGAGGAGTATGTGCAAGCAAATAGAATGAAAGCAACGAAGGGATAATCGCGCCGCCAACATTCACCGCGAGCACTATTTCGTTTGGCCTGTCGGAGCGGGGCGGGCGGAAGCGCATCCCAAAGAAGGATATAACGTTCCAGTCGTCGATATCCTCTTCAATTCGCATCCTGCGGATGGGGATATTAATCATACTCCCGATAATACACAGGAAAAGTAGCGAAAAGAGATATTCCGGCGGGATCCCGATTCGGGAAAAGGCCCAGCTGAACAAGCCAAACTGGACCATCCCGAACGCGAACAGCAGCAAGAACAGGAAAACAAAAAGGAAAAAAATCAGAAAAGGTGGAAAAAACATCTATTCTCGTTACTCGCTATATGCTCCCGGAGCGATGAACCGGCCGAATTTTCCCTTTAGCCCCTCAAGCTTCTCCACCGTTGATTTCCATGTATCGTAGTATTCCTTGGGGCAATCGGGTGCCGTTCGGTGATAAAAGCGAGTGGCGCGGGAAATCTTCGCTATCCAGGGGTCGATCCGGAACTTAAACAACTCCTCGTAGAGTTCCCTGGAAAAGTCCTGATCGAGGATGTCGCGAAACATCTCTCGCAGATCTTCATAGATGGGAATGAAACCAAGGGGAGTCCTATGAGCGTCAAGTTCATTGTGGATGCGACGCTCAGCCCAATGCATCCAGACCTTTTTATCGATTTTGCCGGTTAGAAAACGTCCGTTCGCGTCTCTGAGAAAGTAGTTTACCGCGAAAATGCGCGGCACTTCCTTGATTCCCTCGACGAAACGAACATTGTTGGTAATGTACTGTCCTATGGGGTAGCTGATGAAGTCCAGGTTCGCCATGGGCTGTGGAGCAAGAACTCCTTCCTGCCCTATGGTGGCCGATGTCGTTTCGGATTCAAGCGTGCATGCCTTGAGAATGATCCCGCTTCTCCAGTCCGGCGACTCCTCGATGGGGCTGGATGTATCGCTGTCGCGCCCGCCGTATATGATTCCCTGAACCAGAACGCCATTCGGATCATTGTATGAAGCATCTATGTTTTCAAGGTAACCAAGCCGCAGCGTGTATCTGGCGTTACTGTGGGCAAACGGAATCGTATTGCCGGCAGCGTCCTTTTTGCCCTCATACCATTCACCAGAGAAGTTCCGGCCTTTCTTCGGCGGGTCTATCCCCATCCCGAGCCAATACGGATTGTTGTCGGGCCCGGTCAGAATATTCGAGAAAATTATTTCCTTCCCCGATGTCTGGAGCGTTTTAAAGATCAGCGGGTCATCGTCGGGATTGACGTCCTTGATTATCCCGAATATTCCGTTTTCTACATTTGCCGCCCGGAATTCCCCGTCTATGTTACGAAAATAGGCTATGTCGTCGCCTATGATCTTCTCGCCGGGAAGCATTGCGGTTGAAGTTTTGCCGCACGCGGATGGAAATGCACCGCAGAAGATCGTCGAGCGGCCTTTTTTCTCATCCTGGACGGACATGACGAACATGTGTTCGCAAAGCCAGCCTTCCATCCCCGAGAGTTTAATCGCAAGCCTCATGGCGTGTTTTTTCAGGCCAACGGAATTTCCCGCATACTGGTTATTAGTCGAAAGTACGATGAAATCCTCGAGATCCTGATAAATTCTTCTGTTATCGAGGTCTACTGAATTGCCCCTCTCGTCGAGACGACCGGCGCTGTGAACGAAACGAAAGAACCTGTCCTTGTCGCTCATTTTCCGAAAATGTTCATACCCGCGGCGGTAGAGCAACTCCTCGGAATGGCATACGTAGAAGGAGTCAGTCATCTGGGCGCAGCCGATAGCAAACGGGCCGCCGGTCGGAGCTTCGCAACTCAGCTTTACGATCGCCTCCTTGCCTTTCATGATACCATCGAGAATCTGGCGCACTTCGGCAAGACCCTCTTCACGCTCCTTGGGCAGAAGGGCAGCCATAAGCGGGAGCATCTCTTTGCTGATTAGGTTCTTGGTCGCGCCGGGTGCTCTGCCCTGGTCCTCGTACCCGTCGTAGTGGACCGTATGGCCTTCCTTGGCCAGCGTCTTCTCTTCCCCCAGTTTGAGGGTGTTCCGCCTAATATATTCAGCATCGGTGTCGCTGTCGTCGCACATATATACGGAGTCGGGCTTGCATAGTTCGACATATTCTCCAACGAATTCGAAGAGCTTCAGGTTTTCCAGGGCTGTCAGTTTGCGGTAGCTCTCGGCCGACATTTTCTCTTTCAAAAGTGGAGCATAGCGGTTGTTGTCGAAATCAGGCATCTTTTGTCCCTTTCAAGGATGTTATAGTGTCGGCAATCCTGGGATGTGCTCAAAGGAAGCCGGCATTTCGGAGAATTATAAACAAAAACCCTCCGGTGCTGTTGGTTAAATGCTTTGTACGGCATCGAGCAGATTTGAAAAAACCTGTATGCCTCCTGTCCCGGTTTCCAGTGAACTCTGGCCGGCACGCCGGATGAGGATACTCCGACACCCGGCATTTGTAGCGGCTTCCATATCGGTTGAACTGTCCCCGATGAAAAAAGTTCGCCGCGGATCGATTTCAAAGAGGCGAACTGCTGCCGAGACCATCGCCGGCATGGGTTTCCTGCATTCGCATAATTCATCGGGCCGGTGTGGACAATAGAGCGCCGCGGCAATCTTCCCGCCGGATAGCTCCACCTCGGCGATCATGGCGTCATGCATTTGCCAGAAGTCGTCCCAGGAAATGAAGCCTCGATTTATTCCGGACTGGTTGCTGACAATTATGACGGAAATGTTCCTGCGATTCAGAAGCGCTAATGCTTCAAGCGCATCCGGATAAACACGAAATTCCCGTACATTTTTCACATAGTCGGGCCGGTTTTCATTTACAACTCCGTCACGGTCGATGAAAATGAAGTTGGAGTCGCTTGCTTGTGGAGAATCGATCCAAAAGAGCATTTATTTCTGATCCGTTAGGTGCCGGGCCAAAATCTGCTCAAACCGCCCTAAAATGTGTATATTATCTTAAGTGGTCAGGTAGAGCTGGGGTTAGAATCATTCAGCCAGCTCAAAGAGTAAACTACAATAATAGCACAAAAGGGCCATGCCGCAAGATATTGATGTTGAAAAACTGGAAGCCGAACTCGAATACCAGTTCCAAAATCGGGACTTGCTCTTGCGCGCTCTGATTCACCGTTCCTTCGCATACGAGAACCCCGACATTGCGATGGACAATGAGACACTGGAGTTTCTGGGCGACTCGGTCTTGGGCCTGGCAATAAGCCACATACTGCTCGAACGCTTTCCTGAATACGACGAAGGTGAACTCTCGCGCCTTCGCTCCTCCATTGTAAACGAGCGCGAGCTGGCACAAATCGCATCGAGCGTGCACCTGG
Organism: Desulfarculales bacterium UBA702; assembly: GCA_002298165.1. Taxonomy (GTDB): domain Bacteria; phylum Desulfobacterota; class Syntrophobacteria; order Syntrophobacterales; family Syntrophobacteraceae; genus SbD1. The sequence continues at coordinate 148,796 of DBMI01000028.1, read as the reverse complement.
GTGGCTATTTGCTTCTCGGAAAGGGCGAGGAACTCTCGGGCGGGCGGAAAAAGCCCTCGCTGCTTGCCGATGCCCTGGAGGCGCTGCTGGCGGCCGTTTATCTTGACGGAGGGCTTGAAGCAGCCGTGCGCATAGTGAAGAAAATGTTTTACGGCTACCTTGAAAACAGGGAGGAGGACTACCTCCTCAAGGCTCTCGATAAGGACTATAAAACACAGCTCCAGGAATTTACCCAGGCCAGGCTAAAACTCACGCCGACTTATTTTCTGGAAGCCGAGTCCGGGCCGGATCATGACAAAACATTCCACATGCGGGTGGTGATCGGCGACCGTGTGCTCGCCAACGGCTCCGGCAAGAGCAAGAAGGAAGCTCAGCAGGAAGCTGCCAGGAAGGCAATGGAGCAAATCATCGAAAGCCCCGAGTTTTTGACCCTGAATGAATCCTGATAAATTGATTTACCCTGTATTCCTTCAGCACGCAGGATGCCCCTTCCAGTGTGTTTACTGCAATCAGTTCGCGGTCACCTCGGGAGAAAAGGGCGATATATTTGAGGCCGCCAGGGCGCGGCTCGATCTGCATGCCGAACAGGTGAAAACTTCGGGACGTCCCGGGGAGGCTGCTTTTTACGGTGGAACCTTCTCTGCTCTGCCTCGACCAGTTATGACCGGCATTCTTGAGTATGCCGGCTCCATGGTGTCCCGCGGCATCTTTACCGGAATAAGATTTTCAACCAGGCCGGACTGTCTTGGAGAGGAGATTTGTGAAATCCTCGACCGCTTTCCGGTGAAAACGATCGAGCTTGGAGCGCAAAGCCTGTCCGACTCCGTACTCGATGCAAGCGGCAGGGGATATACGGCAAAAGAGGTAATCGAATCCGCCGCCCTGGTTAGACAGCGGGGCTGGTTGCTGGGAATTCAGTTAATGGCTGGGCTACCGGGAGACAGCGCCTCGATTTTTTTGCAGTCGGTAAACCGCACGATAGAAATTGGACCGGATTTCGTAAGAATCTATCCTGCTCTTGTGCTGAGAGGCTCTCGTCTTGCTGACATGTTCGGCTCAGGGGCTTACAAGCCTCTTAGCGTCGATGAGGCGATCGACTGGGTTGTTCCTGGTTTTGACATGCTTCTGGCTGCCGGCATTCCGGCGGCGCGCATGGGACTTCAAGCCGATCCCGCACTTGATCTCCCAGGCGTTGTTCTTGCCGGTCCGAATCATCCGGCTTTCGGGTACCTTGTCCGGTGCAGGTGGTGGCGTGAAAGGATTGAAAGAGAACTTGCCGGAAGGGCAGGGGGCTCTATTTTGATCAGATCAGCGTCGAATAGGATCAGTGAGATTATCGGCCCGCAAAGATCAAATATCGGCTATTTTGAATCAGAGTTGAAATTCAGTTCAGTTATCGTAAAAGCTGACCCGGTGCTTACCGGGATGCAATTTGTCCTGGAGTTTTCGGATTAGCGTTAGCGCGACTTCGTCGCAGGAGAATTCAAGTGCCGGTCGAGGAAAAGAATTCAAAAAAATTTAAATCCGGTTATGTCGCGATTATTGGAGCCCCGAATGTGGGGAAGTCAACTCTTCTTAACCGGCTCCTCAGGCAAAAGATATCGATTACCGCCCCAAAGCCTCAGACAACGAGGAACAGGATAGTTGGTATCCTGACCGAGCCTGATTACCAGATGGTGCTGGTGGATACTCCCGGAATTCACAAGGCGCAAGACGAGTTCAATCGTGCACTGGTCGACACCGCACTTTCTTCGCTAAACGAAGCGGATGCAATCTGTTTCATGATCGAGCCGCATGCTTCCGGACGACAGGTAGATGACTACATTATCGCAAACCTCCGGCAGGTGCGGACTCCGGCGATTCTTGTTATAAACAAGGTCGATGCACTAAAGAACAAAGAAGAACTCCTTTCGCTTATCGATTCATATCGCGAGAAGCTCGACTTTCATGCCGTTCTTCCAATCTCTGCTATAAAGGGCGAGGGAGTGCCGGATCTTATGAACGAGATCCTCTCAATTCTTCCGGAAGGTCCCCAATACTTTCCTGAAGAATATGCGACCGACCAGCCCGAGCGCTTTTTTGTCGCTGAACTTGTGCGCGAGAAGATTTTTCATCTCGCTCACCAGGAAGTACCCTATGCAGTCGCGGTAATGGTGGATAATTTCACCGAAGTGCCCGAGCGCAACCTTATAGAAATAGATGCGACGATTAACGTCGAGCGTGATTCTCAAAAGGCTATCATAATAGGGAAGGGGGGGCAGATGCTGAAGGAGATCGGTAAGCAATCCAGGGTGGAGATAGAAACCTTCCTTGGATGCCATATTTTTCTTAACCTGTTTGTCCGCGTCCGTAAAAACTGGAGAAAGGATCCGCGAGCACTTCGCGAATTCGGTTATGGGCAGCAAACATGAATGAAGAAACACCAGCCCGGCAAAAATATCTCTATATCGCCGCTGCTATAGTTCTGATAGTTGGCCTGGGTAGTTCAGCGATTATTTACTTCACAGCTTCGGATCCCAGCCAATCGGAGCTACTCGAGGGAATCGAAAATTCAAAAAGGTACATCCACAACCTGGAAGTTTATGGCGGAAAAATGAACGTCCTGATGGACGAGTTTTTACGGTGGTTCGATAGCCTCTGGCATGGAAAAGCGCTCGCGGGAACGGTTGCCTTTATAACGATCCTCTTTTCCCTGGTCCTGGTCCTGGCAGCATATATTCAGCCGCCGGGTTCGGGAACAGGCGAAAAATCTCCATAGGAATACAAGTACAAGTCGTCTCGTTATTCGCAGAGTAACGGAAAATCAAATTAATCCTCAAATCGCTATTCTAAATAGCTTTTCAGTTGCACAGACCTTAGAACATCTATATATTCACCACCGTTACCCCACAACGATGAAGCAAGAAAATAACCCTCTTTTAATCGCTGGAAACGCGCGACTACATGTTTACGCTCAATTAATAATTAGCACCACCTGCGACGAACAGCCAAATACTGAGTATATCACAACCTATAATCGAGTTGGTAGACTTCAGGCCGGTCCAAGTGCATGAGGACCATTCAATTTACCCAATCCAAATAGGGGGTATTTATGAAACATACAAGAATTTGGGTTATCATAGTAATCATATGTGTTTGTTTCGGTTGCGCCCACACTGAGTTAACAAGGCGGTACAAATCGATTGAATTCGATGAAGCCAAGGACAAAAGCGATAGATATGTCCAAGTATCTGCATTTGTAATAGACACTCCTGAATCATCTACCAGTACCTCCATCTCAAAATTAACAGCAGAAGGGCAGCATGGTTTTTTTAAGGCTGTCGGCTCGAAGGCCAAGGACATGAAGGAAGTCTATGAGGCTCTGCTCCATACGGGGAGTGAAGACGAAGAGAAAAAGACAATTGATAAAACGGTTTTCAAAAAGCGAATAATTTTCTCAGTTGAAAAGGATCTGCCATGGAAGGGTAAAGCTGACCTCACTCCGGCCGATCGACTAAACACCTTGATGGTTAAATTGAATTTACAGGACAATGAAAATGATCCCATTTTCGCCAGTATGGATAAACTTACGACTAAATACGGAACGGTAGATTTGGGCAAACTTGTCCGCACACACACGACCAAAGCGTCGCTGGACATGAGTATCGGTGCGCCGTCTCAGCTTCCGGTAACGGTATCGGCCTCACCGAGCATCTCAAACCAACAAAGTATTGAGGAAACAATCAACCTGAACTCCAGGTACATTGAGATAACCGGTGCTATCAAGGACGCCGGAAAGAATGCTGTTATATTCCAGGAAGCGCCGGTAGGATATGACCTGACGGGGAACTTTACCGTCGACTTAATTATTAAGATCCCCGCCCATAACCACTCAGGAATGGTTCATTTTAGCAATTTAGTGACAGACTCTAAACCTACACCAGCCAGTAAAGTCAAAGTTAGCTTCGGAGACATCTATTATCCTATTTTTTCCCAGGCCGTGACATGTGATATAAATAATATATATTTTTTAAGACATGTCTTGTCTGATGACCGCGAGCTTGCGGAAGGCCTTCAACATGTTAGATTTATAAAGGGTGAGCCTAAAAAATCCACCATTGATCTAGTAAGCCAACGTGAACTGGAATTAGCTGTTTATAAGATACTCGGACCAAACGAATCTCAATTGTATATAGGTGAACCAATAACATATGAAAAAGATGAGTCAGAATATAAGTCAGAAAAACGCAATGTATTCCCTCTTAGATTTGCGGAATTGGCAAGTGCTCAGAATTTCCTTACATGGATAAAGAAGACGAAATCTACAACTATTGGGGGCTACACAATCTATAGCGGCAGGGGCCCCCTAAAAATAAGGGATATCGCCGAGCTTGTCATACGACGAAGCGAACTGACAAGAGATAAGGAGGCTTCTAATCACGTACACCAAGAAATGTCGCGGAAACGGAAAGAACCGATAGAAAGGAGAGACTAAAAATAGCTCTCCTCGGGTTGAATAATCACTCTTCTGTGCGGATCTTTCCCTATGCTTGCGGAGCGGAGGCCGAATTTTTCGGCGATCAGGTGCTGAAGTCTTCGCACCTGGGCGGTACGCGGGGTCAGTTCGACAGGGCGGCCGTGTTCGCGTACCGTTTCCGCCGCAGTCTGGGCCTCTTTGAGCCCGGCTTCTTCCCCTTCGAAATCTTCGGGATAGAAAATCGAGCGCAGAAAATTTTCCATCTGCGTGGTGGTGTTGCTTTTTAGAACGTATCTCGGGATTCCACGCGACTCAGCCTCGCGAATATCGCGAGGCTGTCTTTTTTCCTGCGATTTAAGGGTAAGTATGAGGTTGGCCCTGTCGATTTCGGCTACCACTGTCGCGGGGACGTGAAACTTTTTTATAACTCGCTCCAGCCTCAGACGGCTTACTCCGTAGGAGAAAATCTTGACGGCTCTGCGCCTGGGCCTCCTTGGCGCGGCGCCCGCAGCCGGTTTCTCAGGGACCCAGGTAGCTTCAGTCTCAGCCGGGGTGCGGCTTATTTCAACCTGCCCGTCTTCTTTCCTTATACGAAGCTCCGGCTCCAGATGGCTCCCCCTCAGGAAGCGATCTACCACGTCCGCCACATTATGGTGAACGGCAAGCCGGTCCCGATCCTGTATCTCGATCATTACATTGAAGGTGGGAGGAGCTTTGCGTTCAAGGACAGTTTTCTGTGTCCCACGCCTCCTGGCTTCCTCATCGGATAGAGTCACGGCCTGAATCCCGCCTACCAGATCCATTAAGGTTGGGTTCTGGAGAAGGTTTTCGAGGGAATTCCCGTGGGCCGTGGCGATCAATTGCACGCCGCGCTCGGCAATGGTCCGTGCGGCAGCGGCTTCGGCTTCTCTGCCTATTTCGTCAATAACGACAACCTGCGGCATATGGTTCTCGACCGCTTCTATCATCACCGCATGCTGCCTGTTTGGCGAGGGCACCTGCATTCTGCGGGCGCGCCCAATGCCGGGGTGTGGAATATCGCCGTCTCCGCCGATTTCATTTGAGGTATCAACAATCACCACGCGCTTTCCGAGATCGTCGGCAAGCACACGAGCAGCCTCGCGCAGGAGGGTTGTCTTGCCTACGCCGGGCCTTCCCACCAGCAGCGAATTTCCATGCTCGATTACGTCGCGCAAAATGTCAACGGTTCCAAAGACGGCACGTCCAACCCGGCAGGTGAGGCCGATAATCGCGCCTGTCCTGTTCCTGATTGCTGAAATGCGGTGGAGGGTGCGCTCGATGCCGGCCCTGTTGTCTTCCGAAAAGGTCCCAATGTGCGATACCACGTAATTAATATCGTCATGGGTCACCTGGTCACTGGACAGGTCTTCCATGGAGTTTTCGAAGCGTGCCTCCGGTTGCCTGCCAAGATCGAGAACGATCTCCACAAGAGATGATAGATTCTCTTTGGACTCTAGTTTTTCACGAATATGCGGCGGGAGCACGTCTAACAACAATTGAAGTTCGTCGGCCATTTCAGGGATGTCACCAGCCAAGAAGTTTCTCCATCAAATTGTAGGCCTTCTCGTTTTTCTTAATTACCGAATGTGGGAAGTCAACGGGAAACGAAAAATAATATTAGTGATTTCAGGAGGTTTTGCAATACAAATAGAGGATTGCGGAAACGAAAAGATGATTTGAATTCCATGCCGGAATGGTAGAGGAAACCCTTGATAAAGATAAAGAGGAAAGGCTTGCTGCTTTGGCATTCGGGGGAGTGGGAAAGTGGGCAAAAAGCCGTGCCCACTTTCCCAAACATTGCATTGCGGGTTATGCGTTGGGAAACATCTCCGAAGCCTGTTCCCGGAGTTTGTATTTTTGGACCTTGCCGCTGGCGGTCAGCGGATAGCTCTTTGTAAATACAACATATTTTGGAACCTTATAGCTGGAGATCTTTCCGCGGCAAAAATCCTGGACGTCTTCGGGAGAATACGAATAGCCCTCTTTTAGTATCACGAAGGCGCCAACCTGTTCGCCGTACTTGGCGCTGTTCACGCCCACGACCTGAACGTCCTGAATGCCGTCCATCCTAAAGATGAATTCTTCGACTTCGCGCGGATAGACGTTTTCCCCGCCGCGTATAATCATGTCCTTATGGCGGCCGGTGATTGTGATGTATCCTTCATCGTCCATTACTCCCAAGTCGCCAGTATGGAGCCATCCATCCGCATCAACCGTCTCTGCAGTAGCATCGGGCATTTTGTAATAGCCCTTCATGGTATTGTAGCCGCGGCTGCAGATCTCTCCCTTCGTCCCGACTGAGACCGGCTTTCGGGTTTCAGGGTCCATGATGCAGACTTCTATTTCGGGCATAGCCTTGCCCACGGTTTCGGTCTTCTGGCGAATGTTATCGTGAATCGTAGTCTGCGTAAGCACGGGAGAGCCTTCGGTGAGGCCATAACAGATGGTGATCTCCCTTGCATTCATTTTCTGAATAACTTCGTTCATGGTTGTGACGGGGCAGGGGGAGCCCGCCATGATGCCCGTTCGAAGCGAGCTGAAGTTGAATTTACTGAAAAGCTTGTGCTGCAAAACGGCGATAAACATGGTAGGCACGCCGTAGACGGCGGTGCAGCGCTCGGCCTCGACGGAAGCCATCACCATAACAGGATCGAATGTTTCCAGGATCACCAGGGCGCTGCCGTGATTTATAGCGGCAAGCACTCCAAGTACGCACCCGAAACAATGGAACAGTGGGACGGGAAGGCAAACCCTGTCATTTGGCCCAAGGACTTGATTTGCACCAATCCAGTAGCCGTTTAGGCCGATATTGTGGTGAGTCAGCATGACGCCTTTCGGGAAACCGGTAGTCCCGGAAGTGTATTGCATGTTCACCACATCATGCGGGTCAAGCTCCGTCTGGCGGGCCTTGTATTCATCATCACTTACGATTGCGTGGAGTGAGACTATCTCAGGAATGGAGTACATTCCCCTATGTTTTTCATGGCCTAGGAAGAAAACCCGCTTTAGATGAGGGAATTTGGCGCTCTTTAGATAGCCTCTCTGATGCGTTTTAAGTTCTGGTATAAGTTCGTAGATGGTTTGAACATAATCGGTATCCCTGTAACCATTGATGATGAACAGATTTTCGGAATCCGATTGTTCTAGCAGGTAAGCTATTTCGGATATCTTGTAGAGCGTATTTACGGTGACAAGAATCGCCCCGATCTTTGCGGTTGCAAACTGGAGGGGAACCCAGTAGGGCACGTTTGTCGCCCAGACAGCAACCTTCTCGCCTTTGCCTACTCCGAGGGCCATAAGACCCTTGGCAAGCTGGTCAACAAGTTCGCCAAACTGCCTGTAGGTGAGGCGAAAATCGCGGTCGTAGTAAACCACCGCATCGTTATCGGGATACTTAGAAATGGTATCGTCAAGGATCTGTCCCAGTGTTTTCGGGAGTGTAGCCGGGCTGTCCATAGTTTCTTCAATCCTATTTTTATTCTGGGAAATAGAGCACCGCGTAAATTTCGGCCCTTTCGCCCCGGCAGCTGACATAGTGAGGAATTACAGAATTATAATAGATGCTGTCACCTGCATTCAGGACCCGGACATCATTGCCGTAAGCAACCTCCACCTCGCCTGACAGAACTACGATAAACTCCTCTCCCTCATGGGAAGAGAGTTTCTTGTCCTCGTCGGGCTCGGGAAGGATTTCAATATAAAAGGGCTCCATATGACGATCTTTTTTGCCGCGGCCCAACGAATGAAACTTTAGGGCAACGGGCCTGTCTTTGCCCTTGAGCATACTCAATTCTTCTTTTCTCTCGCCTCGACGAACGACCAGAGGGTCCTGACTGACCTGATCATCAAGAAAGGTCCCAAGCCTGATGCCGATCACACGTGCAATCTTGAGAAGGGGCCCCAGTGAAGGGTAGACGTTTTCTTCCTCGACCGCTTTGAGAAATTCGACTTCGAGGCCGCTGCGTTCTCCGACCTCCTCAAGCGAGAGTCCCCTGTCTTCCCTGAACCGCTTGATTCGTGCTCCAATTTTTTCATCGGTAGTCAACACAAATTCTCCTATTGTCTTGGATTTAAAAGTTAAACTATTCCGGCACGTTTTTCATCTATGAAAAGCAGTGCGATGAAATAGCTGCAAACCGGAAAAACCATTTCGAATGGCTGACTTTCAAATGCAAAGACTGCGGCGCGGCGGTTGACAGCCAGGACCACAGCAGGTTCATTGCCGTCGATTTCAGCAGCAAATGATATTTTGCCAGCTATTTTTTCTTTGGAGAGGCCGACGCTGTCCGGCTATGAAACTTCGTTACGAGCGGCATTGTTTCAGTCAGGGGAAAAGTGGATTGGGAGTCCCCGAACACGACGGCGGAGACCTTCTTATAGCCCTTATTCGCTTTATCTCAAAGGACAAATTGAACCATATTCTCCTGATCGAGAAGAAAAACTGGAATCTTTTCTCGCAAAATCCATAGGCTGTACAGAATTTAGAGAATGCCATCAGCATCTTGAACCGAACGAGGGCCGGGCTCCAGCAGATCAAAATCTGAAAGCGTATGAGAAATGCAAGGTCCCGTGCAAAGTCATTGCGTGTTGATTTTTGTTTTGAAATATTAATAATAAAGCGGTCGAGACATCCATAAAAAAGGAGCATGTCCTAAATGCCGATAAACGAAAAATTACCCGAAGAAGAATCCCGGAGAAGCGGTTTTTATATGCGGCCAATGTTAATCGTGGTTGCAGTACTGATCCTTCTTCCATTGGTGGCAATTGTCGCCCTCCATGTTCCTGCCGTCCAGAAAGAGGTCATACTCAACGCGGCAAATAAGATCGGGGAAATCTCGCATGTTAATGTGGAACTCGGATCCTATACCTGGATGCCGTTGTCCAGCCTCGATCTTGAAAAATTAAAAGTAGAAACCGAAGGAAAAAATGTCTTCGGTTGCACCCTCGTGCGGCTTGATTACAGCCTCTCAGCAAAATGGCCATACATAGTAGTACCTGAGATTTACCTGGAAAAACCTTCTCTGCAGCTTGAAAAAAATGAGGAAGGCAAATGGCGCGTCGCTTTGGAACAGACCGCCCGGCCAAGCGGTTACAAATTCTGGTTGGACTATCCGCTACCCCTCCTTAGGATTTCCTCGGGTACTATCGAGGGACGCCGTGATGGCAAAGTCGTCCTGTCGATAAAGGATATTTCGGGGGTGGTTCACTTGAAGAAAGTTCAAGGTCGGGAAGGGCCCGAGATTCGGATAGATCCGGATAACTGGCAGTGGTTGGCCGAAATTTTGGCCGGTGAGCCCGGACGATCACAGGACAGCTCTAATTCGGAAGCAAAACCTTAATTTTAGGGGATGCCGAAAAGCTTCAACAGGTTTATGATAGCCCGGAAATCTGAATACTTGGAAAGACCCGCGGTAATACGGGCGGGTATTTCACGTTTGGCAGCATCTTTGACAGGCAGAAAGGAGCCACGGCTATGAAAATACAGGATTTAAGATCACTGGCGAAGGGAATGGGAATCAAATCTTTTGGAAAAACAAAAGTAGATTTGATCAGGGAAATCCAGCGCCAGGAAGGAAACTTTGACTGCTACGCTACGGCTGAAGGCTATTGCGATCAGGCCGAGTGCATCTTCCGCGAATCGTGCATATCGGAAAAGAAGTAACGGGGCTGCCATTTTAAAAAATTTTTTGCAAGTGCCCCGGTCAGGATTATTCCTCACGCGGAGCAAACCCGCGTCTGACAGTATTCTCAACTATATTCCTCGGTACCATGAAATGGAGGAGGTAGTCGGGACCTCCAGCTTTTGACCCAGTACCCGACATTTTGAAGCCTCCGAACGGGTGTCGTCCAACTATTGCGCCGGTGCAGCCTCGGTTTATGTAAAGGTTGCCTACCTGGAACTCGTTGCGCGCCCGCGCGATATTTGCCGGACTTCGTGAAAGCACCCCACCGGTCAGGGCATATTGGGTCCCGTTTGCTACACGGAGCGCCTCGTCGAAATTTTTTACTTTGATTACGGCAAGTACCGGGCCGAAAATCTCGTCCTGCGCGACTCTGCTCTCGGATTCAATCCCCGTAAGTATGGTCAGTGGAACAAAATTTGACCCGTCGCCGGTCTGGCGCTCCAACAGGACTTTTCCTTCCTCCTTGCCTATTCCGATGTATCTCCGGACTTTATCTCGTGCCGAGGGTTCCACGACCGCCCCCATAAAGTTTTGCGGATACTCTGTCGGCCCGAGATTAAGGCTTTCGGCGGCAGCCTTGAGCCTTTCGATCAGCCTGTCATGATTTTCCTCCAGAACGATCAGGCGCGAACACGCCGAGCACTTCTGCCCCTGGTAGCCGAAGGCTGATTGGAGAATGTATCCAATTGCTTCGTCCATATCGGCATCGGAGTCGACAATAATTGCATTCTTGCCGCCCATTTCCGCGATGATGCTTTTTACCGCCATTGCGCCCGGAGGCGTTTCAGAGGCCCTTTCGATTATATGCAGGCCAACATCCCTGCTGCCGGTGAAAGCCACAATGGCTACTGACGGGTGACCCGTCAAGAAATCCCCCAACTGACCACCAGGACCGGGAAGAAAATTGAAAACCCCTCTCGGAAGTCCCGCCTCCTCGAAGATGCGCGCCAGCATGGAACCAGTTACCGGAGATTGCGAGGCGGGCTTATAGATTACAGTGTTCCCGGTAACCAAGGCTGCTGAACTCATGCCCATCGAAATTGCCAGTGGAAAATTCCAGGGTGCAATAACCACCGCAACCCCACGGGGCTGGTATGTAAGCACGCTGGTCTCACCCAAGACCTTGTGCATTTGTCTCGGTTTTCCCATTTTCAGCATCTCGCGGCCGTAATATTGCAAGAAATCAATTGCCTCGCATACATCAGCATCCGCTTCGCTCCAGCTCTTTCCAACTTCGAAAACCTGCAGGGCGGCCAGGTCGTAGCGCATTTTCCGCGCTGCTGAGGCGGCCCTGAAAAGGTAACTGGCACGAGTATCGGCTGAGGTATCCCTCCAATTCGGAAAAGCAGCCGCGGCGGCCGTAATAGCGTTTTCGGCCTCGGCAATTCCGGCAGACGATATGATGCCCACCGTTTCCGCTGGATTGTTCGGGTTGAGCGATCTGAAAAAAGTCGGAGTCTCGACTTCGGCCCCGTTTATCTCGACCTTTACATTGATGGGAAAGCGCTCCCTGACTCTTTTTAGAGCCTCGGAGAAAAGTATCCTGTGGCCTTCCTGTGACCAGTCAAATCGCGGCTCGATCCTGAACGGGGCTGGTTCGAAAAGAGAAGAACTGCTTTCCGAGTTAAGTTCATCGGATTCCTTAAGTTTTTCAAGAGGATTTCTCAGGAGATCGCCCTTTGGCAGCTTCTGCGTGAAAGTCTGCCGAAGGAAAGATTCGTTGGCTGTGTTCTCAAGGAGTCGTCTCACCAGGTATGACATGCCCTGAACCATATCCCCGATCGGGGAATAGACGCGCACGTGAAGGCCTGCTTTACGAAGAGCCGTTCGTACCGGTTCACCCATGCCGTAGAGCACCTGGAATTCTAAATCGTTCTCATTTACACCGAGGTCTTGTGCAATCTCGGAGACTGCCGAAATGGAGCGCACATTGTGAGAGGCGCATGCAAGTCTTACGTGACTCACGTTTTTAAGTATAAGGCGCGCGAGGTGTTCGAAATTGGCATCGGTTTCGTACTTGTTGGTGAAGACGGGTACCGGCCAATTATTCTGACGTGCATGAATGACTTCCTGGTCCCAATAAGCTCCTTTTACCAGCCTGATAGTGAATCGTGAATCGGTGTCCCTTGCCCAGTGAATCATTTGCTCCAGATCGTCCTCGGATTCGCGAAGATATGCCTGAATAACAATCCCGGTATGCGGATAGCCGCGAAATTCCGGTTCTTCCATGAGACTGCGATATAGGGCGAGGGTGAGGTTTTTTATCCCGTAATGCTCCATATCGAGGTTGATGAAAGCACCGGCTTCTATCGCCTTTCGTAGAACCGGCCTCAGCCGCTCCTTTGCTTTGTCTATTGAGTAGTCGAAGGCGCACGAATTCATTTGCGAATACATAGCCGAAGCCTTCAAGGAAAGATTTATCTTAGGAGAGTGGCCCCAGTCCAATGGACCCGGCTGGGAACCGAGCGCAGGCCATCGCGCCTGGGTGGATTCGAGAAATTCCAGCAGACGCATATATCTGGATTGATATTCCTCTGCCTCCATTTCGGAAACAACAGCCTCACCCAGTAGATCGATTGAAAACGTCACGCCGCGTGAGCGCAGATTTTCGAGCACGGGAAGGCTTGTTTCCGGTGTTTGACCGATCATAAACTGCCCCGCCACCTTAACGAGGTTTCTTCCCATGCTTCGGGCTATGATTCCGGAGGTGCGCCATTCCGGCGAAACATACTTGATGCCGCGGTCAAGAGCTGAAGGAAAATTCAGGGCAGGGTCCGAGAAATACTCGCGAATGTGGCGCATAACGGATTCTGGGGTTTTAAGATATGGAAATACGTCGACAAATCGAAACATCTGTACCTTGAATGGCTCATTATGCATACACCATTCAAAAAGTTTTCCTGTCCAGTATTCTTTATTAAAAATGGACCTGGATTCCTCTCCCATCAGGCTATACAGGCGCATGCCTGTTTTGCGAATCCTGTTCTCCAGGTCTGAAGCCATTTCAAATCTCCTTGTGCGGGCCGGCAAAATGCCTCTGAATAATTCGGGTTAATATCTGAAGAGCAACTATAAAGGCGATTTACATAATTATCGTAACAAATATAGTCCCTCTAAAGACTTATGGCACTCGCAAGCAGCTTCTAAATTAACGTTATCTTAAAAATTGGGTAAAGTAGAGAGATCGGACACAGTTATGGAGAGGTTGGGGTGTTCAGATTATGTATACTGTTGTGGCAGGTTCAGCCAGCCTGCGAAACCGCGATCGCTGTAGGATCAGATGTCCCTCTTTCGCCGGACTTTTCTGGATTCCTTCTTCCATCCAGCTTTACCTTTTTTCCCGTGCTGCATCGAGTCATCCGCCGCAACCGAGGTCGATTGCACATGATGTGGCTGGACGATGAATGTCCCAGGTGTAGGCGACACAGGTTTTGGGGCAGGTTTTAGTCTTCTGGCGGCAAGCTTTTCAGCTAAGTTCTCACGGATCCTTGGGATGATGAGAAAATCGCGGGATACCGACTCAACCAGATAAAGTTCGGGTCCGGCTGTAAGGAAGATGGTACCAGATTCCAAGGCATGTCTCGCTGAAATTTCGATCAGAACAGGCTCGGGCTCGCGGCGTCTTGCAATCCGAAGTGCCAGGTCACGCGTAGCGCAAACTGGGATGAAAGGGCGCCCGGCAGGCTGTAGACCAAATTCTTGAGCCCGTACCAGGTTCTTGGGCTTTATGCCAAAATAAAGCCTCTCGGGTACTTTCTCCGCCGCTTCGTAGCGGGGCAGGGCGACACCCGAGCCGATCCTTATCAGATTCCCATCAATCGAGAATGGGAGATAGATTCCCAGTAAAGAGAGCTCCCTGAGAGTGGCTTCACGAACAAATCGGAGTTCGGTGTCCTCCTGCAAGGCCCAGTAGAATTCCTTCCATGGCATTGTGCCGTTTGCGTCCCAATAAAGGCCGTATTCGCCCGGGGAGCTGTATCCAATGAAAGAAAGAGTGCGGGCAAGCGTTTTGTGCTGATTTTTTTGCATTGGGATCCACAGTCGCCGATAAATTATTTCCGCAAATTTTCTCATCAATTATAGATTGATGCAGTGAATAGTTCAACGTACATCCGGGAAAGCTTCTTGCATTGTGAACAGCTGATACTGCGGTGTGTTTTTCGAATCAATTCCGCCGCGCCAGTTTTAGTGGGTGAGCGCACTTTGGCTGCAAAACCAGCCGTCCAATTAAAAAGAGGGCAAATTCTGAGATGGTTCTGAGGAGTCGGTTTCGAGGGCACATCATGTAAGCTTGGCGGGTTTTGGCAAGTTTACATAATATATATTATCAGACATTGACTGCCAAGGTGCGTGCCTTTTTCGCTTGACTTCAAAAGGCATTTCATTTAAATCTCTTGCGCGCTTGCGGGAATAACTCAGTGGTAGAGTGCAACCTTGCCAAGGTTGAAGTCGCGGGTTCAAATCCCGTTTCCCGCTCCATGGAATTTTCTAGGGTGGTCCTTACCACCCTTTTTTTTTGTGGTAATATTTGCTGCCCATCCTATATTTTTCATATGGAATATCACTTGGTAAAGGCGAACCAAAATTCAGGCAGGTACATGCCTTGGAAATTCACTCTCACGCGGTTCTACTCTCAGTTTAATTCCAAGGACCATGTCTGTATTCTGATTGATCCCGACCCGGACGCAATCGGCTCGGCACTGGCTGTAAAGCGTCTGCTTTGGCATAAGACGGGATCGACCACCATAGTTATGATCCGGCCGATTAGAAGACTCAATAACCTGACCATGGTGCGCCTTCTCCATCTGCCCTTGGTTTTGCTCCAGGAAGCATCACTGGAAAAATGTAATAAATTTGTACTCGTCGATGGCCAACCCGATCATAACGAAATCTTTGGTAATTTTAGTTTCGCTGCAATTATCGATCACCATCCAGTGAGTTCCAATGCAGTTGGGCCTTTCATAGATATTCGACCCGAATTCGGATCAACTTCGACCATCATGACGGAATATCTCAGGGCGGCAAAAATCAAACCTTCGAAAGTGCTGGCCACCACTCTGCTCTATGGTATTAAAACCGACACACGCAATTTCGAGCGCCACACTCTGGTGCAGGACATTATGGCTTTTCGATTTCTGTATCCGCTTGCCGACCAGAATGTGCTGCGAAAAATTGAAATAGCCGACCTCTCTCTGAAAGACCTGCGGTTCTTTCACAAAGCACTTGAAAGAAAACACGTTGTCAGGGACCGCATATTCGTGCATCTAGATGAAGTCCCCTCCGCCGACCTGTTGGTCGAAATTGCGGAGTTCCTGCTGAAAATACATGATATTTCCTGGAGCATCGTATCGGGGATCTACGAAGACTGCTTAATAATAATTGTAAGAAACGATGGTTACCGCAAGGATGCCGGTAAGGTCATGAGGCGTGCCTTCGGGCAACTGGGGTGCGCAGGCGGCCACAACGCCATGGCCCGAGCCGAAATTCCCCTCAGTAAGCTAGCGGATATATTAACAAAACCAAGCTCAACTGAAATAGAACGCTTCGTTCGCGGCAGCCTTTCACCTTTTCCAAAGAAATAAGAAAACGCGTGCAAAATATCATCAGCGGTTCTTCCGGACAGCCGGGCAAAAGCTCTCTGACTAAACCTCTCAAGCGGGTTGAGCTATTTACTGATGGGGCCTGCACCGGAAATCCCGGCCCTGGTGGATGGTGCGCGATTTTGCGATTCAATCGGACTGAAAGGGAGATGGCCGGCTACCAGAAGCTGACGACAAACAACCAGATGGAGATGACTGCTGTGATCGAGGGACTCCGAGCCCTCAAAGAGCCCTGTCATGTAACTGTTTATACCGATTCTCAGTATGTCCATAAAGGTTTTACGCAATGGATAAGCCAGTGGAAGCGCAACGGCTGGAGAACGTCGGGCAAGGAGCCGGTAAAAAACCGCGAATTGTGGCAGGCCTTGGATGAGCTGGCCGGCAAGCACCATCTGGAATGGGTATGGGTGCGCGGGCACGCCGGGCATCCGGAAAACGAGCGATGCGATGAGCTTGCGCGCAATCAGATTATTAGAAACACGGGATTTTGAGGCAGAATCAGTTTACGCTCTTGATGCATCCTTTCGTGTAATCCCCTTGGTCAACATCTCACCTATTTAAGCAATAACATTTAAAACATACCTGCATGCCCTTCCCTTGCCGATTCGGCTAAGTTTTCCGGTATCCACCAGATCGTTCAATTCGCGCAGAGCCTGGCGCTCGGAGATGTCCGTCAATTGTGAATAATACTTGTTCGTAATGAAGCCATGCATTTTGATGAATTCAAGGGCGCGCATCTGGCGGAGATTGAAGCCGGAGTCGGGCATCTTTTCACCGGGGCTAAGTGTGGGTATTGATGGAAAAGCTGCCGTTGGCCATTCACGCTCGTTAGCCATGGCCGTTTCAGGTATAGCGGGAGGACGCTGGTCGCGAACCTCGGAGGGGAGGTCTTTTTCCAGCAGTTCTTTTCTGTCCGAAAGAATGATGGCCCGCTCGATAACGTTTTCCAGTTCACGCACGTTCCCGGGCCACTGGTATTCCAGGATGAGTTTCATTGCTCCGGGAGAAATAGCGATGGTTTCCTGCCCGTTTTCCTCGGAGTACTTCGTAAGGAAATGATTAACAAGCAGCGGAATGTCGGGTGGCCTCTCGCGAAGCGGTGGAAGCGCCACATGCACTACATTGAGACGGTAAAAGAGGTCAGCACGAAACCGCGCGGCCGCCACTTCGTCTTTTAAATTCCGGTTCGAAGCCGCCACCACCCTGACGTCAACCTTGAGTGTATGACTCCCCCCTACCCTCTCGAATTCCATCTCCTGCAAAATACGCAGGAGCTTTACTTGCAGCGGGGCGGACATTTCACTGATTTCATCCAGGAAGAGTGTACCACAGTTCGCGAGTTCAAATCTGCCTTTACGCTGGCTGACCGCTCCACTGAATGCACCCTTTTCGTGCCCGAACAGTTCGCTTTCCAAAAGCGTTTCAGGGAGGGCGCCGCAATTTACCGATATAAAGGGCTGGTCCTTTCTCGGGCTGTTAAAATGGATTGCACGGGCGATCAACTCCTTGCCGGTGCCGGATTCTCCTGTCACCAGGACTGTTGCTTTTGTCGGGGCAACTTTCTCGATGAGCTGAAATATCCGCTGCATCTGAGCGCTTTTTCCGATTATATTTCCGAAATGGTACCTGTCCTGAAGCTCTTGCGAAAGGCGCCGGTTTTGGCAAACCAGGTTGTAATGGTCCATTGCCTTTCGAATTGTGACTTTAAGTTCCTCATTTTTAAATGGCTTCAGGATATAATCGAATGCACCTTTCCTCATTGCCTCGACGGCTTTTTCGACGCTTCCGTAGGCAGTCATCATGATAATGGGAATATCGGGCTGCTGGAGGCGAATCCGATCCATGAACTCCATGCCGTCCATCCCCGGCATCTTCATATCGGTAATGACGACATCGAGGTCATTTTCCTGAACCTTTTCAATTCCTTCTCGAGCGCCTTCGGCGGTAATTACCTGGTATCCCTCGTCCGATAGCAGTGATTCGAGGACAAGGAGATAATTTCTTTCATCATCGACTATCAAAACTGTATTCATACTAGACCGCCGATTCCTCAGATCCTAATTCCGACTGTTCGAGGGGCAGTCGGATTGTAATTATCGTTCCATAACCGGCCTGGCTGACGATTTCGATTTCTCCATTATGATTATCGATTATCGTCTGGACAATTGCGAGCCCCAAGCCTGTCCCTTTCTCTCGAGTAGTGAAAAAGGGATTAAAAATCTTCTTCTTTACCGCTTCGGGGATCCCATGACCGGTGTCCTGAATTTGCAGCTCGAGTTGCGCGCGTCCATCTCTGCCGTTCATAATTTCGGTCTGGAGCCTAAGGACCCCGCCCTCCGGCATGGCCTGCAGGGAGTTGGCAAAAATGTTCACAAAAGCCCTGTACAAAAGGTCGGTATCGGCTTCGATGCAGTAATCGCCCGTGAAGTATGCACGCTCGACCCTGACCGAAAGCCGCTGGCACTCTGCTTCGAGCATCTGAAGGTTCTTGTCGAGAATTTCTTCTATGCGGCACTTCGAGGGCCGCAGGTCCTTGGGCCTTGCAAAATCCAGGAACTCAGTAAGAATATCGTTAAGGCGGGTAGATTCTTCTACTATGATCGAAGAAAATCTTTTCTGCCTCTCATCATTCATTCGGCTGTCGAGCAGTTCGGCGGTGCTTCTGATTATTCCCAAAGGATTTCTGATTTCGTGGGAAACGCCGGCGATCATCTCGCCAAGTGCCGCAAGCCGCTCGGCCTGGTAGAGCTGGTCTTCGAGCTTATTTCTCTCTTTTGCGCGAGCGGCGATGATTCTCTCGGCCCGCCTGGCAATAAGAAGAATTGTCACGAATAGAATGCCGACAAATGCTAAAAAGCTCGAAGCTACTATCCATTGAAATCGATGAATGGTGGAGTAGTCGGAAGACATATCCTGGGTTATTTCGAATACCCCGAGCACTTTTCCGCGCCTCCAGCTAAGGGGTTTTTCCTCCCACATCGGCAAGTAGGTGATGAGCTTTCGAGCCCCGCCCTTCCACTCAAAACCAAACAGGTCCTTTTCCTCTGTCGAGAGTAAGGAGACGGATTCCTCCTGTAAAGCGCGCGCGAACGGCTCTCCGATGTTGCCCTTCTGGCCTACCATTGTCTTGTCAGTACTATATGTAAGAACCTGATCCGGGTCGTAGATGTTAACGTTAACTACTGGGAGCCCATGTATTGTGTTCCTGACTACTCTGTCAAGCCTTTGGTATTGGGTCTCACGGCTTAAGCGGATTTCTCCATCAGCTATAAGTGTTGGGACTGTGAATTGAAAGAAGACCTGGTGGTTAAGGTTTTCCGCCAGCAGCAGAGTGTACTTTTCGCTTTTCTGAAGCAAAATGGCCTTGGCCCTTTGCGATATGAAGCCGGAAATCAGAATAGTGCAGACAAGAAGAACCATCAGGCTGGAAAGGGCAAGGTACTTGACCAACTGGAAAGGTTTAATACTCTCGATGACTTTTTTTCTCTGCTGGATAGTCTTCATTTAGGGGCGCCGTCTTCGCCTTCGATGTTTTCTTTAACTTTACGCCGCCTGGCTTCAAGCTGTTCAAGCCATCTGCCTTCCCAGCCGCGTGGCTGTGGATAATAGAACCGCTCCCCAGTCAGCCCTTCAGGCATGTAAACTTCGGGAGTCCATCCTTCAGCGTAATCGTGAGGATATTTATACTGCTTGCCATATCCGAGTTTTTTCATGAATCCGGTCGGCGCATTTCTTAAATGCAACGGCACCCTGGCATCTCCGGAATTCGTGGCAATCTCGCGGGCTTTCGCAAAAGCCTTGTAGATCGAGTTGCTCTTCGGTGCCATGCAAAGATACACGACAGCCTGCGCAAGGGCAAGTTCGCCTTCGGGGCTGCCAAGGAAATGGTAAGCCTGAAAAGCATTGACGGCCTGCACGAGGGCAAGCGGATCGGCAAGGCCAATATCCTCGGATGCCATCCTGATAATTCGCCGCGCCAGGTATAGCGGGTCCTCGCCGCCTTGGAGCATTCGTGTAAGCCAGTAAAGGGCAGCGTCGGGATCGCTTCCTCTAATGCTTTTATGAAGGGCTGATATAAGGTTGAAATGTTCCTCGCCGGCCTTGTCATAATGGACCGATTTGCGCAAAAGGGCCTCTTTGGCCGCCTCAATATCGACAACGCGGACACCATCTTCACCAGGCGAGGTTGTAAGGACCGCTATTTCGAGCGCATTCAGGATCACTCTGGCATCACCGCCGGATGCTGCCAGCAGGTAGTCTTCGGCATCAGGTAGAAGCCGGGCCGGATATTTACCCAAGCCTTTTTGCGTTTCGGAAAGTGCTCGCGCAACAATTTGCCTGAGGCTGGTTTCATTGAGAGGCTCGAGAACAGCGACCTGGGCACGTGAGAGTAACGGACGGATTATTTCAAAGGAAGGATTCTCGGTGGTTGCTCCAAGCAGCAGTATCGTTCCATTTTCAACATGGGGCAGCAGTGTATCTTGTTGGGCCTTGTTCAGTCTGTGGATTTCGTCCATGAAAAGCCATGTTCGCGCTTTTGTCTTGGCGAGGGTTTCCCTCGCTTCCTGGACAGCGGCCCGGATTTCCTTCGCGCCGGCCATGACGGCGGAAAGGTAGACAAGGTGGGTCGCGGTTTGTGCCGCGATGATCTTTGCGAGTGTTGTCTTGCCGCAGCCGGGAGGTCCCCAAAGAATCAGCGAATGAAAGCGGCGGTTCGCTATGAGTCGATCGAGGATCTTCCCCGGTCCGAGCAGGTGAGTCTGCCCTATGAACTCATCGAGGGTTTGCGGGCGCATGCGCTCCGCCAGCGGAGCAAACCCGAGGACATCCTCTTGCGATTTTTGTTCAAATATATTTAGTTGGTCCATCAAAGGTCAGATTTTTTCCAAGCTCGGCCGCTGCGTCTGAAAGTCCGGTCCGGCGAGTGAAACCCAGCGGCGGACCCGATCGTCGGCCCTATCCGCCACCTCATTGGCTGAATGAATTCTAATTATAATGAATATCTATAAATATTACGAGATATTTAGGGGCGAGAGTGGAGGGATCTTCCGTGGTTAAGCGAATCTTCATCAAATCACAAATATTTGGTGCAGATTTTCTACTCTCCGAGGTACGCCTTGCGCACCTGTTCATCTTTTAGCAGTTTTGCGCCGGGGCCTTCCAGGACCACTTTACCGGTTTCGAGAACATATCCGTAATGGGCAATCGTAAGCGCAGCCATTGCGTTTTGCTCTATTAGCAGGATTGTAGCACCCTGCCGGTTCACCTCTTCAATTGCCCTGAAAACTTCCTGCACTACTAGTGGCGCAAGGCCGAGCGAGGGTTCGTCGAGCAGGACGAGCTTAGGCCTGCTCATGAGCGCACGTCCGAATGCGAGCATTTGCTGTTCGCCGCCGCTGAGAGTTCCGGCAACTTGAACCCTGCGCTCCTGGAGGCGCGGAAACAGAGAAAATACCCATTCCAGCTGTTCCTGGAATTCAGCAGTTCTGAGGTTATATGCGCCGAGTTCCAGATTCTCGAATACTGAAAGATTCTGAAAAACGTGCCGGCCCTCGGGGCTCACTGCTATCCCTTGCCTGATGATCTGATGGGTAGGAAGATCTGTTATGTTACTTCCGCGAAAAACAATCGATCCGGCATTTAGCTTTAGCAACCCGACTATTGCTCGAATTGCAGTGGTTTTTCCGGCACCATTTGCCCCGATTAGTGTAACGATCCGCCCCTCATTGACTTCGAGGTGAATACCCTTGAGGGCATGAATTCCGCCGTAATAGACGTGCAGATCGTCAACCCGCAGCATAGTAACCGCTTCCCAGGTAAGCCTTGATTACCTTGATGTCCTTTTGAATTTCGGTGGGCGTGCCCTCCGCGATGGATTTACCGTAATCAAGCACTTTTATGCGCTCGCAAAGCCCCATGACGAATTTCATGTCGTGCTCTATCAGAAAAACCGTCACCCCATACTTGTCTCGTATTAGCCGGATTAGCGCCGCCAGTTCAATTGTCTCGATGGGGTTCATTCCGGCGGCTGGTTCATCGAGCAGGAGCAGCTTCGGTCCGGTGGCAAGTGCCCGTGCTATCTCCAGCCTTCTCTGCTGTCCGTAGGCAAGAGTCGCGGCCTTTTCTGACGAGAGATGCCCAAGGCCCAGCTCATAAAGATAACGGCGGGATTTTTCGCGTATCTCGGCTTCAACTCTTCGGTATTTCGGAGAACCGACCATTGCGTGCAGAAAGTCGGATTGTATTGAATAGTGGAAGGAGACCATCACGTTTTCAAGAACGGTCATATCGGCAAAGAGCCTGATGTTCTGGAAAGTGCGCGCTATTCCGGATGCCGTGACTCGATGTGCCGGATAGGCCCTGATGTTTTCTCCCTGCCAGAAAATGTCCCCTTCATCAGGAGTTATAAATCCCGTTATCGTATTGAAAACAGTTGTTTTTCCAGCTCCATTCGGGCCTATTAGCCCCACAAGTTGTCCAGCGCTAAGCGCAATTGAGAAATCGCATACAGCACAAAGCCCTCCGAACTGGACGATAACATGGCGCATTTCAAAAAAACTCATGGCGAGCCGACCCTCTTCCCACCTCTCAAGCAAATCCTGGCCAGCATTTCCCAACTAAATTCATTTCGGCCGAAAATCCCATGGCCGGCAAAAATAATCACCAGCATCAGAATGAGGCTAAAAACAACCATGCGCATACCGGGAATGCCTGGTATGGTGATAATGCCGATATCCATCGGGTTTTCGACTATTCTCAGAGCCTCTCCGCCCCATGCAAAGAGTATGGCTCCTATAACCGCACCTGTAGTGCTTCCAAGCCCGCCGACAACGATTATGATCAGGAGATTGAAAGTCAGAGTGAACATGAAGAGGGTTGGTGATATGGTCGTAATAAGATGGGCCAGCAGTCCTCCGGCTATTCCTGAAAAAAAAGCACTGATGAGAAACGCAAGCAGGAGTTGCCGGAAAGGATCGATTCCCATGGCGCGCGCCGCGGTCTCATCTTCTCGTATTGCCTTCATGGCCCGTCCGTAGCTGCTGTTGATAAGCTTCGTTATGGACACGATGGTCAGGATAGCTATCCCCCACGACCACCAAAGGTTTGTATAGGGCTCCAGGTTCTTCAGGCCTAGCGGACCGTTTGTAATGCTTTGTGCCGCATTGCAGAGCACGCGCACCACCTCGCCGAACCCGAAGGTGACAATTGCCAGGTAATCGCCTCTGACCCTGAATACAGGAAAAGATATAATGAAAGCGAAAAGCGCCGCCATTATTCCGGCCGCAACCAAAGAGAGCGCGAATGGCACCTGTACGATACTAAGCGGCCATATGAGATCGTTTATGATGAAGTTGATCTGTTTTTCAGACGGACTAAGGGTGAGCAGCGCTGAAGTGTATGCACCGATTGCTACAAAAGCATTGGGCCCCAGGTGCAGTATGCCGCAAACTCCGTTTACAAGGTTGTAGCTGACGGCGAGAGTTATGAAAATCGCCATGTTATTAAGTATTCGTACGTGATATTCGGAACCGTACCGGCTGAACAGGGCAAGTATTCCCAGACAGCAAAGGAGCGCTGCCACATTCAGCAGCGTTTTCTGCCGGTGGGTAAGGCCGCCCCGTACTTGTACCGCGCCTGATTGTTCCTGAAAATCACTCGACAATCGTTTCCCCCATTATTCCCCTCGGCCTGAAAAGAAGTACAAGAATAAGTATTACGAATGCCAGGGCGTCCCGGTACTGTGCCAGCTCAGGCATCAGCGCAACAATCATGATCTCTCCCAAGCCCAGGAGAAATCCTCCTACCAGCGCCCCTGTTATGTTTCCAATTCCGCCCAGTACGGCAGCAACAAATGCTTTTATCCCGGGAAATATTCCCATGAATGGATTTACCTGCGGGTATTTCATAGCCCACATAATCCCGCCCGCGGCGGCCAGGCACGACCCCAGCAGGAAAGTTAAAGCAATTATCCTGTCCAGGTTGATTCCCATCAGACGAGTGGTTTCAAAGTCGCGGGAAGCAGCCCGCATAGCCTTGCCGGCCTTCGTGCGATAGACGATATAGAGCAATCCCAGGAAGAGCAAAATAGTTATAATAGGTGCATAAATTGTTAGTACCGGGATCCGAAGAGCGCCGATATCAATTACGCTGGCAAAAAAATCCGGTCTCGGAAAGGGCTTTGGAACACCTCCGAAAATAACGAGGAAAAGGTTTTCAAGCAGAAACGAGGCGCCGATCGCGGAGATGAGCAGCGAGATCCTGGGAGCATTGCGGAGCGGCTTGTATGCGGTTCTGTCCAGAAGTATCCCGATACACCCTGTTATTATTATAGCAAGCGGAAATGCGATCCACGAATTGCTGAAAATACCCATCCCGAATATGGCAGCGTAAGCGGCTACCATGAGCAGGTCGCCATGGGCGAAGTTGATGAGCCGCAAAATACCGTAAACCATTGTATATCCGATGGCAACGAGTGCATAAAGGCTGCCGACCGAGACGCCGTTTACAAGTTGCTGGAGGAAAATGGTATTGGTCATTCTGAAATGTCCATAGTGGACTCGAATTCCTGAATTTTGTAAAAATATAACATCATGAGCCTTGTAAGCGACTGCACCCCAGGCGCCGGCCTCCTGGCTTCGGTACAAATCGAGCCAGTTGCGATAAATCGCATGGTTTAACTATATAGTCAAATACCGAGGGCTATGGTCGAGGCACATTCCAAAAAAGAACAAAATACAACCCATCCATAGCTATATTCGTCATCCCCATCTTTTTTGGACTTTCCTCAAAGTGTTGAGGAAAAATTGACTTCCTTAGAGTTTGATGGTGAGATGGAACTCTCGGCTAAAGCCGGATATTATGAAAATCGATCCCACCGGTCCTTCCGACCGGGCAAAGCCTTCAGGATCGTAATGAGGGAACATGGAAAGCAGACACTACTACAGGTCTCTTGCAAGAACGATGGCTCTCATCGTCATCCTTGTTTCCTTTGCTCCCCTGGTGATGGTTAGCGCTATTATCGGATACAGCTTCGAAACCTCTTATCGCTACCAGGTGGTTGCCCACCTGCTTGAAATGGTCGAAAAGCATAGGCAGAATATTGATATTTTCCTAAACGATAAGCTTTCCTCGGTCCAAGTCCTGGCAAACTCATTCACCATGGAGGAAATGAGCAGCCAGGAATTTTTGCGCCGCCAACTTGCCGTGCTGCAGAGTTCCTACAGCGGAACCTTCATTGACATAGGGCTTGTGGATAACCGTGGAATTCAGGTTGCCTATGCCGGTCCTTTAAAGCTCGACGGCGCCGATCATTCGCAAACCGATTGGTTCAAAATTGCAAAGGCGAGTCCTTTTTTCATTAGCGATGTATTCCAGGGCTTCAGCAATCAGCCTAATTTTATAATCACTGCCAGCCTGAGATGGGACGGCCGCGAATATATTATGCGGGCCACCATGGATTTCGCGGCTTTTAATTCAATTGTCGAAAGTATCAATATCAATCACTCCGGATGGGCATTCATCATAGACAATCAAGGTCGGCTCCAGACAAGGCCAATCGGTTTGACCCCTCCCGATCGTGATTTCTTCCGTGGTCTGCTGTCCAAAGGCAATGGGGGACTTCAATTCAATGGTGCGTTGGGGCAGTTGCTATCGGTCATGTCCGCCCCCCCGGATTGCTGCGATTACGGCAAAGATGTTTCAATTGGCAGGGTTAAGTATCAAGGCAGGGATGTCATCTACATAATGGCTCCGGTGAAGAATAGCGAGTGGGTCCTGGTCTACATGCAGGAAGAAAAAGATGCATTCGCGGACCTCTACAGGGCACGAAAGCCGGCTGTGCTTATAGCATTGTTGGGAGGAATCTCTATAGTAGTGATGGCTTTCGCGCTATCCAGGAGAGTGATTAGGCGGATCGAGAAGGCCAATCTGGAAAAGGAACAGATGAATCAGCGCGTGATCGAGGCCGGCCGGCTCGCATCGGTGGGTGAGCTTGCCGCGGGTGTAGCGCATGAGATAAATAACCCGGTTGCAATTATAGTCGAAGAGGCAGGCTGGATGGACGACCTGCTGGCTGAAGAGGATCTTGGCGAGAGCCAGAACGTGGGAGAATTCAAGGCATCGCTCAACCAGATTAAAACCCAGGCACAAAGATGTAAGGAAATAAACCAAAAGCTGCTCAGTTTCGCCCGAGGCAGTGAATCCAGTATGAGCAAGGTGAAACTAAATGATTTGATACACGAGATTGTCGGAATCCTGGAGCAGCGTTCAAGACTTGGCAACGTTAAGATCGTGAAGCGACTCGCACCTGATCTGCCGGAAATTTGTGCATCGCCCACCGAAGTCCAACAGGTGCTGCTGAACCTCATAAATAACGCAATTGACGCAATCGGTGAGGACTGGGGCGCAATCGAGATTACGACTGGATTTGACGGGCAAACGGCTACAGTTGACGTCACCGACACCGGCCACGGGATTCCTGAAGAGGTACTTTCTCGCGTTTTTGATCCGTTTTTCACCACCAAGCCGGTCGGCAAGGGAACGGGGCTGGGATTATCGATCTGTTATGGTATTGTAAAAAAAATGGGCGGAGAAATAAAAATCAACAGCACCATCGGGGTTGGAACGACTTTTCATATCCATTTCCCCCTCGGATTGGGAGCGGGCAAAAGCAGTAGCGAGAAATGAAGATGCGGCGTTTGCGGAAGACTCTGCTCTCAACCGAATTACGAAAAACCGAAAGGACCCTCAATGACGCGAACAGCCGTTATGCTTGTAGATGATGAAGTACCTTTCGTTAATACTGTCACAAAGCGCCTCAGCAAGAGAAACCTTCACGTACTAACCGCTAATAGTGGTTATGAAGCACTCGAAAAGTTGGATAGCGGCGAAATGGTCGATGTCGTCATTCTGGACGTAAAAATGCCGGGCCTGGACGGGATTGAGACGCTCAGGGAAATCAAGAAAGCTCATCCACTGGTCGAAGTAATCATGTTGACCGGCCATGCAACGGTGGAGGACGGAATCCAGGGAATGAAGCTGGGGGCGTTCGACTATCTAATGAAGCCATGTGATATCGAACAACTGGTGGAAAAGATCCATGAGGCGAAAAAAAAGAAGGCCCAGAGCGAACATCGCCCAGGCAAGTAGTTAACTTCCGGTAAGTATGGCTTCAAAATTAAAGCCGTACTATTTCCGCCTTTCGACGAGAATATCCCCAGGTTTAAGACTGCCCAGGCGAAAGCGAGGGAGCGCGGCATCCGCCGCACCGATAATGGAATGAATTACCTCGATCTTCTTCCATCTGAGGTATTGCAGGTATTCCTCTTCAATCCCGCCGCAAATAACCGCCTCTATATTCTCCGCGGTAGCTATCTGGCAAAGCGTTTCAGCAGAGGGCCTCGGCAAAACTATCGTCTTGACTTCCTCTCCGCCTTCGCGGTCGAAGGTTACTATCTGGACCTCCGGGGCAAGGTCGAATCGCGGGGCGATGTCGTTTCCATATAGTGCAAGAAGGACTTTTTTCATTGGCCGATCTCCCTTAATCCTTCATCGCCTGGTGCTGCAAGACCGTAGTGTTTCATTTTCCTCCAAAGCGTGCTCCTGCCCCAACCGAGTAACTGAGCCGCCCTGCTCCGCCTCCCTTTGGCCTTGATCAATGCATTGGTTATCATCTTTCGCTCGACCGCCGACCAGTCCATTCCATCTTCAACGCTTGCCTCGACGGGCGACGGTGAACTGGCTGCCAGGGGCGTAACCAGATCTTCAAAAGTTTCGGTAAGATATGATGGAAGGTCCCTGATACCTATAATCTCACCTCTGCAGATGTTGACGGCGTATTCTACAATGTGTTTCAACTCCAGGACATTTCCCGGATAAGTATATTCCTCAAGTACCCTTAAACACTCCGGAGAGAATCCGAGCAGCGCCTTTTTCTGCGGTGAGGCATGGGAGCGCATGAAATGTTCGAGGAGCAGTCTGATATCGCCATCTCTGTCTTTGAGGGGAGGCAAGTGAAGGCTGACAGCGTTCAAGCGGAAAAAAAGCTCCTTTCGGAAATGTCCCCCACGTGCTATCTGTTCAAGGTTCAAGCTCGTTGCGGCAATTACGCGTACATCGGCTGAAAAGTTTCTTGTGCCGCCCAGTGGGTAGATCGTCTTCTCGTCGAGATAAGTCAAGAGCTTAAGTTGCAGTGAGGGTGGCAGATCGCCGATCTCGGCTATGAAAAGGGTCCCGTTTTGCGCGAAACGGAATTTCCCGGGCTTGTTCTCGGTAGCTCCCGGGAAGGCACCCTTCTCGTGTCCGAAAAGTTCGGACTCAATAAGGTTATCCGGAAGAGCACCGCAACGAAATATCACAAATGGGTTCTTAGCCCGTGGGGATGCATAGTGGATCGCGGACGCCAGCAGGTCTTTGCCCGTCCCGATTTGACCGGTAATAAGCACTGGAGAATCGGATTGCGCTATTGCGGGCAGAAACTTGAATATCTTTTCCATTTGCGGACTTCGGCCTATTATGTCTCCGAAGCTGAAGGGGTGGATCCTTATAGGATCAACTGTGCGCCTCTTTCGCAGATCTTCAACAGTTTCTATATAGCCTGTTACTCTCCCCCTGCCATTCACAAGGGGGGCAAACGTTACCAGAACCGGAATTTTTTGATGATCCTGGGTTATTATGTCTCCCTCGAGAATGTTCTTTTCGCGCTCGGCAATGTCGGCCAGCGGGCAGTTCTCGATACAGTTGCTGAACCGAAGAACGCTGGAACAGGGAAGTCCTTCGCACTCGCCGCGCGAAAACCCACTCATTGCTTCGAGCGCGCGATTAATAAAAAGAATTTTGCGGTCCTTGTTGAGAATGCTTATTCCCAGTGGGACTTCGTCCAAGGCGGAAGAGATATCTACAGGCAGGTTTTTCATAATTTGGGGTTTCCGCTGGGTGATTGACTGCTCCAGATAGCCTAAAGGCTTCAAACCAAAAGTGCATTTGAGTACATGTTTCAATTAGACACATCCGAAATAATACCATAAACCGCCCAAGTCAATCAGAAAAACGTGTTTCATAGCGATTCAGTCTGATACTTGCTTGGCCAACTCAGCAGGGCTCATGGATAAATCCGGAAGGAAGTTAACGTAATTAATGGAGTATATAATGGCTGGTATCATTACGCTGTTAAGTGATTTCGGACAGTCGGACGGGTATGTAGCCTGCCTGAAGGGAGTAATTCTTGGCATTTGCCCGGATGTGCGGATGGTCGATATTTCACACATGATAAAACCTCAGGATATACGATCTGCCGGGTTCATTCTTTTTTCTTCCTATGGTTGTTTTCCCCGAGGCACGATCCACCTTGTGGTTGTGGATCCTGGTGTCGGAACAGACCGCCTGGCGATCGCCGTTCGTACTTCATCCGGAGTTTTCATTGGACCAGATAACGGTATCTTTTCGCTAGTACTTCAAAAGGAAGCGGTATTAGAGGCAAGGTCTATCGAGAACCCCGATCTGCAAAAACGGCCTGTCTCAAAAACCTTTCACGGCCGCGACATATTTGCTCCGGCCGCAGCTCACCTTTTAGCCGGACTACCTTTCGGCCTTCTCGGTCCAACCTGCAGCCCCGCCATTTCAGAGTGGGCACTCCCCTGCTCCACACCCGAGGGGGTTGAGGGGGAAATTATCCATGTCGACAGATTCGGAAACTCAATAACAAATGTTTCAGGCGATGCGCTTAGAGGGCGGGGCTCGCTGGAGAGGTGGAGAGTCCAGGCCGGAGAAGTCTCCGGGTTGCCGGTGATGGAGACATATGGACAGGCTCCCCATGGAAGCGCTATAGCTCTAATGGGGAGCAGTGGCTTTTTCGAGATAGCCATAAGCGGGGGAAATGCAGCATCCGAACTTGGTCTGAATACGGGATCGAGAGTCATTTTTGGTATCCCGTAAGCACAACAAAAGTTTAAGGTCCTGTGAAATTTTTACGATATCTGCATTTGTGGGGATGCCGGAGGAATGTAATGGCGGGCGCCGAGTCGGCAAAATTTTTTTAAATGTGATAAATTCAAGAAGTACTTTAGTCTGCCGGATCTCTTTACACTTTCCATTCTTTTCTTCTCCGCCCTTTGTCCTTACTTTTAAAAGATATATATTTTGGGATGAGGTGCGGTTTTTCAGCGCAAATGCCCATTACGGCATGTTTTCCTGTTTAATTACTTCTTATTCGGCCAAAAGGGGTTGATTTGGACCCAAGGTGAAATTTTGTTTTTCCACGGAAACAATATACTTGAATCAAATGGATTTGAGCATTCCGGGAACATGGCGCATTCAAAGGATTTGAAGGGGACCGGCACCCTGATATTTTTTTAACCTAAAGGAGAAAAAAATGGCTATTCGCATTGCGATTAACGGATTCGGACGAATCGGACGGACAATCTTTAAAGTGATAAAGGACCGTGGGCTTCCGCTTGAGGTCGTTGCCATAAATGACCTTGGTCCGCCATCGGAACTGGCCTACCTCCTAAAGTACGACTCTGTTCACGGCGTTTGGCCACACGAAGTATCGGGGACCGAAGACGAACTGACCGTCGATGGAAAGACCATTAAATGTCTAAAGATCACCGATCCCGCCCAGATGCCCTGGCGCGACCTCAAGGTTGCAGTGGTAATCGAGGCAACGGGTAGATTTACTGATCGTTCAGGTGCGGAAAAGCACCTTACAGCAGGCGCCCGTAAAGTCATCATTACAGCGCCTGGCAAGGGAATGGACGCCACTTTCGTGCTTGGTGTTAACGACGGGTCATATGATCCGCGCGCGCACAATGTCATTTCCAATGCTTCCTGTACCACCAACTGCCTCGCTCCGATAGCATCCCTTCTCAATGACAAGTTCATTATAGAACACGGACTTATGACCACAATCCATTCCTATACGATGGACCAGCGCCTTCTAGACTCACTGCATAACGACCGCCGCAGGTCCAGGGCGGCTGCCCTTTCGATGATTCCAACCACAACGGGTGCTGCCCGTGCAGTTGCCGAAGTGATTCCGGAACTCAAGGGAAAGCTCGATGGCATTGCCATCCGCGTCCCCACTCCGAACGTTTCGCTCGTCGATTTGGCTGTAAGGGTCGGACGCGATGTAACCAAAGAGGAAGTGAACAAGGTATTCGAGGAAGCCGCCAACGGGCCCATGAAGGGGATTCTTCGCTATGTCACCGAGGAACTGGTCTCCGTTGACTTCAACCATTCGTATTATTCATCCCAGGTGGACTCGAAGCTTACCAGTGTCATGGCCGGCAGAATGGTAAAGGTTTTTAGCTGGTACGATAACGAGTACGGCTATTCCAGCCGTGCCGCTGATCTGGCTGTTATGGTTGGACAGTCTGTCGAATGAAGCAACCTTAAAACATCTGGCCTTGCACCGGCAGGGTAGATAAAAGTCGATGTCGAGTCTAATAGCCACCAGTTGCTCCTGATTTGCCAGGGCGGCGCATTCGTGGTCATGCCTTGTACCGGCTTTTGATGCTCGCCGTGGGCGAATCTAGTTGATTATTAAGGAGACGATGAGAAATGAAGACGCTTGATGATGTTGATCTCCAGGGAAAACGCGTTTTCATGCGTGTTGATTTCAATGTGCCGCTGGACAAGGATGGGCGAATTACTGATGATCTGCGCATCCGTGCTGTTTTGCCAAGCATTCGGAAGGTGCTCGACTCAGGAGGGAAGCTGATTCTCGCTTCACATCTCGGAAGGCCCAAAGGTAAGGCATCCCCCGCGTTTTCACTGAAACCGGCAGCGGATTATCTTTCGAGTTTGCTTTCGCTCCCTGTCCCACTCGCCCCTGACTGCATCGGCCAGGAAGTCGACCGAATGGTCTCCGGTCTTTCCGAGGGCCAGATACTTATGCTGGAAAACCTTCGCTTCCACCCGGAAGAGGAGAAAAACGATCCGGAATTTTCACGGAAACTTGCCTCTCTGGCTGATGTTTACGTGAATGATGCATTTGCGGTATCGCATCGTGCGCATGCCTCTGTTGAGGGCATTACCCATTTTGTGCCGGTTTGCGCAGCGGGTTACCAGTTGCAAAAAGAGGTCGAGTACTTCAACAAGGGGCTCGAAAACCCTCAAAGGCCTCTCGCGGTTCTAATCGGTGGCGCAAAGATCTCTTCAAAAATCGGTCTTCTTGAGCACCTTCTTGATAAGGCCGATTTCCTGTTGATCGGC
Organism: Desulfarculales bacterium UBA702; assembly: GCA_002298165.1. GTDB lineage: Bacteria > Desulfobacterota > Syntrophobacteria > Syntrophobacterales > Syntrophobacteraceae > SbD1. The sequence goes on along the minus strand of DBMI01000028.1, from coordinate 116,826 downwards.
GGGGCAATGGCAAACACTTTCCTCAAAGCGCAAGGAAAGGCGGTCGGAAAATCCCTTGTCGAGGACGATTATCTCGGGACAGCTGTCAAGCTAATCGAGGCGGCCAGCAAGAAAGGTGTCAAAATATTCTTGCCTGTTGACGTAGTGGTCTCGGCCAGCCCTGATAGTTGCGGTGATGTTCGCCAGGTTTCGTTAGACAAGGTGCCCGATGATACGCAGATCCTCGATATCGGCTCTCAGACCATCCTGGTTTTCGAGTCCGTACTTAAGAACTGCAAAACCGTTGTCTGGAATGGTCCGATGGGGGTATTCGAAAAGCCGCCCTTTTATATGGGAACCTTTGCAATGGCCGAGTTTCTCGCCACCCTGGATGCTCTGACCGTTGTTGGCGGTGGAGATTCCGCCGCGGCGGTAAGGAAGGCCAACATGGAAGACAAAGTGAGTTATGTATCCACCGGCGGCGGGGCTTTTCTTGAAATGATGGAGGGAATAGAACTCCCCGGAATAGTTGCCCTTGATAACTGCGGCAAGTAACCTGCCTGAAAGGAATATTTCATGAACCCACTTAGAAAACCTATACTTGCCGCCAATTGGAAGATGCACAAAACAGTTGCCGAGGCGGTGGCTTTTGCTGAGGCGCTTCAGGAGCAAACCGGTCCGCTTACAGATAGGGAAGCTGTTATAGCGCCGCCATTTACTTCACTGGATTCCCTGTGCCGGGCGCTCAAGCTTGAAGGCTATTCAGCATCGGCGCAGAATTGTCATTGGGAGGAAAAAGGGGCCTTCACGGGGGAAATTTCAACAGTTATGATAAAGGATCTCGGCTGCCGCTACGTGATTGTGGGCCATTCCGAGCGGCGGCATATATTTGGCGAAACTGACGAGATGATCCGCAAAAAGGCCGCTTCAGTATTCACGCACGGGATGGTTCCAATCATCTGTGTTGGTGAATTGCTGGTCGAAAGAGACGCAAACAGTACATTCGACGTAGTCGGGGCTCAGTTGGATAAGGCCCTGGAAGGCTTGGTTTCGGACCTGGTGGGGCGGGTTGTTCTGGCTTATGAACCCGTCTGGGCAATAGGCACCGGCCGGACAGCAACTCCAGCACAGGCGCAGGAGGTTCATGCCTTCATTCGTGCCCGGTTGGAAGCTCTTTTCAATAAAGAGGTTGCAAATCGCGTCAGAATACTATATGGAGGATCGGTTAAACCCGATAATGTGGATGCGCTGATGGCCGAAGCTGACCTGGATGGAATGCTTGTCGGCGGTGCGAGTCTGGAAGTCGCTTCATTCAAGCGCATAGTGCAGTTTGAGAGTTAGGAGAAGAACGCAAAAATGAACTTTTTCATTGTCTTTATTCATGTAGTAGCCTCGGTTGCGTTAATCGCGATCGTCCTGCTCCAAACGGGCAAAGGGGCTGAGATGGGTGCCGCATTCGGCGGTGCGTCTCAAACACTTTTTGGCGGCTCCGGTGGGTCGAGTTTCATGAGCAAACTTACAACCGGTGCTGCCGTAGTCTTCATGATAACGTGCCTGGTCCTTTCGTACAGACCCGGCGTATCGGGCAGCCGGTCGGTAATGCAGGATATGCCTGCACAGCAGTCCCAAACCGAGCCGCCGCCGCTCCTGCCCGAAGCTAGACCCGTAGAGCCTCGAAGTGCAGCTCCCTCTCCTGAACATTCCTCGAATTCACGGGAAAGTGCGGCGCCTCAGGCCCAAAAGAACGAACCTGCAAAGTCTCAGGACCATGGGGCCGCGAAAAATCCAGCACCTGCGGAAAACCAGCAAAAAACCCAGGAGAAAGCCCCCGCAAATAAATAGGTACAAGTTCAGGGAAAAGTAATCCAAGTAATCCTGGATCCAAACATAATGGCCGGAAAGATAGTGAATCAGCCGCTTCTTTCTGGCCTTTCTTTTGACACGGTTCAACTTACCAGAATGTCAGATTAGAGCTGACATAGGGCCTCCGGGCTACTATGATGCCCAACAGAGTCCATTGTTCGCTTAAATATCCATGCGGAGGAAGATTCACCCGATGAGATTCATAGATCTGGCAGCACAGCAGCAAAGAATCAGAGACAATATCGAGACCCGTTTAAGAGCGGTCCTGGACCACGGTCAATATATAATGGGCCCTGAAGTCGGCGAACTCGAGGCACGGCTTGCGGCTTTTTCGAATACTAAGCACGCCATTGCTTGCTCGTCCGGAACAGACGCCCTTTTGCTTGCCCTCATGGCCTATGGCATCGGACCCGGAGATGCCGTTATCACCACACCGTTCACTTTCATCGCCCCGGCCGAAGCCATTGCCCTTTTGGGTGCCATTCCGGTATTTGTCGATATCGACCCGATTACTTTCAATATCGATCCAGCGTCCATTGCGTCCATTATTGAATGTTTTTCGGGAAACACCACCACCCGACCCGGTCCTGTTCCAAGCAAAATCCGTCAGAAAAAACCGAAGCTGCGAGGCATTATCGCAGTCGATTTGTTCGGAATGCCTGCCAATTATTCACCTATTATCAATATGGCCAGGGAAGCGGGGCTTTTCGTCATCGAGGATGCCGCCCAGTCCTTCGGATCGGAATATTTTGGGCGCAAAGCCTGCTCGCTTGCTGATTGCGGATGCACCTCTTTTTTCCCCGCAAAGCCACTCGGAGCTTATGGCGACGCAGGAATGTGCTTTACAGATAGTGATGAACTCGCAGCCAGGATCCGCTCGCTTAGCATCCATGGACAGGGCGCCGACAGGTACGAAAACATCAGTGTCGGGATAAATGGCCGCTTGGATACCATGCAGGCCGCCGTCTTGCTGGCAAAACTCGAACTCTTTCCCGAAGAGCTGGTTCTGCGCCAGGAAATCGCGGGTTTTTACAATCAATTGCTTGGAGATAACTCATCACCAGTTGTTTGCCCCACCATCCCGGATGGGTATTTCTCGTCGTGGGCTCAGTACTCGGTTCTTTCCAGGGATGGAATCGAGCGTTCCAAGCTTCAGGGAAAATTAAAAGAAGAGGGAATCCCAACCGCCATCTACTACCCCAAGCCCCTCCATCTCCAGCGCGCGTTTGCTGAACTGGGATACACGCAGGGTGATTTTCCTGTTTCGGAAAGCTGCGCAGAAAGGATTTTCAGTCTTCCGATGCATCCATACCTCAAAGAGGAAGACCAGGAACGGATAGCAACGGTTTTGAAGAAGATTTCATCGAGGGAGTTTGCAACTCAATGATTACCTTGAATTAGGTCGAAAGTTATTCTTCTACTTCCCCAGTCTTATTTCCATTAAAGGTCTGTCGCGGACCGCACATTCTGCGCTGCTTGTGGCTCTCCAGTCCATCAATGACGCAATCGCCACTGAACATCTGGAAATACCGAAAAAAAACTTATACGACCGGTCACTTGCCTGGTTATTCCAACGATCTCCCGGCGGCGGTAAACCTTGATTGGACATCGCCCCGCTTGTGCGGGATGCAACGTTGGATCCCACGACGGAAAGGAGATCAGATGAATGCTCTAACACTTGTATTTGTCGCATTTTGTGTATTTGCGCTGGCCTATCGCTTTTATGGGCTTTTTATTGCGACAAAAGTCCTTGGCCTGAATTCCGACCGCCCCACTCCGGCGCATACGCTGGAAGACGGGCATGATTATCACCCTACAAACAAGTTCGTCATCTTCGGTCACCATTTTGCGGCAATAGCCGCCGCCGGTCCACTTCTCGGCCCGGTACTCGCCGCCCAGTTCGGTTTTCTTCCCGGTGCCCTGTGGATCATCATCGGCGCGGTGGTCGCGGGTGCCGTCCACGACATGGTCATCCTGTTCGCTTCGGTCCGTCATGACGGCAGGAGTATTTCAGCAATTGCCGAATCCGAGATTGGAAAGCTCGCTGGTGTTGTTGCGAGTTTTGCCGTGCTGTTCATTCTGACTCTTACACTCGCAGGGCTTTCCATCGCCGTTGTCAAAGCGATGTTCAATAGCCCCTGGAGCGCGTTTACTGTCGTATGCACACTCCCCATCGCACTGTTCATGGGTGTGTGGATGCACATTATCCGACCTGGCGACGTGAAGGGCGGCAGCGCAATTGGCGTTATTCTTCTGGCAATTGTCATACTTGTCGGCCCCTATGTGGCTGCGAATCCGACATTATCAGCCTTTTTCAATTTTTCCGAAACAACCTGCAAACTTTTCATACCTATATACGGTTTCGTTGCTTCCGCCCTGCCCGTCTGGCTTCTTCTCTGTCCCAGAGATTATCTTTCGACTTATCTTAAACTGGGCACTATCGGAGCCCTTGCACTAGGAATAGTTTTCGTTCATCCAGACCTTCAAATGGAAGCCGTGACCAAATTCATCGGCGGCGGCGGTCCGATAATTCCCGGCAGTGCCTTTCCGTTTCTTTTTATAACAATCGCCTGCGGTGCGCTCTCTGGATTTCACGCGATAATCGGGACAGGCACCACCCCTAAAATGGTGAACGATGAGCGCGACATCCTGTTCGTCGGCTACGGCGCTATGCTGGTCGAAGGTTTTGTCGCGATTATGGCGCTGATAGCAGCCTGTGTTCTCGTTCCAGCTGATTATTTTGCGATAAATGCGGCCCCGGCAGTTTTCCAGAAACTTGGCATGAATACGGTGCACCTGCCGCAACTGGCTGCTGGAGTTGGAGAACAACTCCAGGGCAGGACCGGCGGTGCCGTGTCACTGGCAGTCGGCATGGCTTACATATTCAGTTCGATCCCGTTGATGAAAAACCTTATGGGTTACTGGTATCACTTTGCAATCATGTTCGAGGCTGTGTTCATCCTGACAGCCGTTGACACCGGCACCCGCGTCGGAAGATATCTCCTTCAGGAAATGGTTGGCAGGGTTGTTCCTATCTTTGGCGAAAAGAAGTGGATGCCTGGTATCGTGATCACCAGTGCCGCTTTCACCTTCAGTTGGGGCTACCTGGTGTACACGGGCGACATTATGACCATTTGGCCGCTTTTCGGAATGAGCAACCAGTTGCTTGCTACGTGTGCGCTTATCGTCGGTACAACGATGATCATCAGGATGGGGAAGATCAGGTATGCGTGGACTACCGCTGTTCCGGGTATTCTAATGATTCCTGTAACCATGACGGCAGGCTACTATAACATCATCAATAACGCCAAGGCCGAAAAGTACCTGCTTGTGGCTCTTTCGGCAACCCTGATGGTGCTAATGACAATAGTATTCATCGAGGCATTCAGGAAGTGGTACAGCCTGGCGCAAGCCAAACCTGTTGAAGAGAAAGGGTCGGTCGCACCGGCGGTTCGTTAAGAATAATCAAATCCGCCGGCGGTCCGAGCCCCAATGGTGCCGCCGGCGGTATCCATCATAAGAATTCTATAGATTTAAAGGATCTCTTTTCCCAACTTGGGCTATAATCAACCTTCGTTGGATAATGTTCATTTCTCAGCTTTGAACTCTTTACCATAAAATGCTCTCCTAAAGGCCTTGCGGCATGAAACTTCTTCTGGCACTGCTACAGACAATGTCTGTATTTCTGGTGGTGGCCTACATTTACAGCAAATCGCCCGCATTCAAATCCCTCGCAGCCATATCAAACCGGCCGCGCAACAAGATATACCTCTACTTTTTCTTCTCAGCGATTTCGATGATGGGGACTTATCTGGGTCTGCCGGTCCACGATGCTCTTGCTAATACGCGGGCAATAGGCCCCGTTTTAGCCGGGATCATCGGAGGCCCTTTTCTTGGTACGGCTGTAGGATTTACCGGAGGTTTGCACCGCTATTTTTTCGGTGGCTTCACGGCCTTTTCCTGCGGCCTCTCCACTACGGTTGAAGGTCTTATAGGGGGAGTAGTACATCTTGTACTTATGAGGAAGAACAAATCCTCACTTATTTTTGATCCCACGACGGTATTTTTCACAACACTTTTTGCCGAAGCCGTCCAGATGGGGATAATACTTGCCGTTTCCAGACCGTTCGAGGATGCTCTGTCGCTGGTTCAAGTCATCGCACTCCCTATGACAATTACCAGCTCCGCGGGCGCTGCTCTTTTTATGAGTATGATACGCGACCGCAGAAATCTTTATGAATCGGCTGCGGCTACTTTTTCCACCAAGGCTCTGCGAATCGCCGAGCGCACTCTTAACATCCTGGCGAAGGGTTTCGGGCGGGAGACGGCTTGCGAGATGGCAACCATCATCCACGAAGAAACCGGCGTGGGTGCTGTCGCAATAACCGATACAGAAAAAGTTCTGGCCTGGATCGGCTGCGGATCCGATCACCATAGACCTGGCTCCCCTATAGCTTCGCCCCTCACCCGGAGGGCAATCGATGAAAACGTCGTTATCTTTGCCGATGGGATAAACGAAGAGTATTCCTGCACTCTCTCGAAAGACTGCCTGCTGAATTCGGTTCTGGTAGTCCCGCTGAAGCTCGACAATGACGTGATCGGGACCATCAAATTATACGAGACCCGCGACAAGCCCTTCCTCAATATGAATAAGTCACTAGGCGAAGGAATTGCAGCAGTCCTATCAAATCAGCTCCTGCTCTATGGCTACGAACAGCAGAAAAGCCTTCTGACAATGGCTGAGCTGAAACTGATCCAGGCCCAGGTGAATCCACATTTTCTGTTCAATTCCCTTAACACAATCATTTCAATTATTCGCCAGGATGCGGACCGGGCCCGTGAGTTGCTCATCCACCTCTCCAACTTTTTTAGGAAGAATCTGAAGCGAAGCGGTCATCTCTCTACCCTCGAAGAAGAACTCGATCACGTTAACTCTTACTTGAAGATTGAGAAGGCACGATTCGAAGACCGCCTAACGGTTGAAATGGACATTGATCCTTCGCTGCTTGGCCTCAAATTGCCGACATTCACCCTGCAGCCGCTTATGGAAAATGCCATTAAACACGGTATCTCAAACATGCTCGAGCCCGGGAGGGCGCGAATCCATGCATGGCGTGACGATGATTTCGCCTATATTGAAATTGAGGATAATGCCGGGGTATATAATGAGAATAATGGAAAAGACGGATTGGGGATCAGAATTGTGGATAAAAGAATAAAGTTTCTCATGGGCAACAGCTTTGGCACCAGTGTCAGTTGCATTTCAAACGTGATGACGCGGGTGACAGTGAAAGTCCCAGCCGGAGGTGCATCCGCTCCATGATCCGAGCCATGCTGGTTGATGACGAGATACACGCCCGTGAAGAACTCCAAGCGCTTCTACTCGAAACCGGCCGCTTTGCCATCTCGGCTAAGTGCGCGAACGCGATCGAAGCTCTGGATTCAATCCGGAGCAACAAGCCCGATGTTCTTTTTCTCGATATTCAGATGCCGGTGGTAAATGGTTTCGAGTTCCTCGCCATGATAGACGAAGAGTTGATGCCAAAAGTAGTTTTCGTTACGGCCTACGATGAGTATGCGGTAAAAGCTTTCGAGGAAAATGCGCTCGACTATCTCCTTAAACCGGTTGAAAAGGACCGGCTCGCCAAGACCCTTCAAAAAATCCTGAAGCAGCCGATCAACGGCAACTCACCGACTTCCGTAAATAGCGTTATCCCTCAGCTCACCAGGATTCCATGTGTTTTGACAAATCGCATCAAACTCATTGGGACCGTGGAAGTCGAATATGTGGAGTCCGACCTGACTGGTGTACATGTGGTAACAGCAAAAGGACGCTACTTTACCGCGCTCACCCTCAAGATTCTGGAAAACAGGACAGATTTCATCAGGTGCCACAAGCAGTTCCTAGTCAACATAGATCATATCGATGAGATATTGCTAAACGAGAACCTGCTTGCTCAGATAACCACAAACTCCGGCCGCATAATTCCCGTCAGCAGGCGTCATCTCAAGAGGCTTAAAGAAAAGCTGGCCATCTGAGTAATGGGCCCATCACCTGAATGAGAACCAGCCCCGCGGGGACCCAATCCAGCCTTTCATACGTGATGTCCTTAATTCACTCACATTCGGCAATCCGGTCATGGACATCGGGAATAGTCATTCTTATATAAGATGCGCTCGCAATAACACTGGCTAAAACCGGTACCCGTTTTGCTCTTGGAGGCAATTATGAATAACAAAAGCAAAAATAGCCTGATGGAAATTCTGTGTGAGGCAATCGAGATAAAAGGGCAGATGCGTGAGCTTTATATGCAGGCCGAAGGGGAATGCTCAGACGATATAGGATCGGGTACTTTCAGGATGCTGGAAGAATTGGAAAAGGAACACCTGGAACGTCTGGGCGAAATACAGGCTGACATTTCGCGCGGTGGCGCATCGCCGGACTCCTGCCGCTACCACACATTCGATTCGGATGAAAAACGGGAGGTAATGAGACGGATTCTTCGAGAAAAAAAACGCCTCGCACGCGCTTGCATCGATGACATAGCTTCGATTGAAACGGGCCTGCAACTTGAAAATCACGCTATCGATCACTTTACCGCTCGGTTAAACTCCGCTGTTGATCCGACCGTTCGCGACTTCCTGAGCTTGCTCATTTCCGAAGAGAGATCACATTACATGGTGCTGGCGGACTTGAAATTCTACTATGCCGACCCAGGACACTGGCTGATGGAAAAAGGCCGCACGGAATTGGACGGAGCGGGATCGAGCAGCTGAACTTTCTCTGAGTTCAGCATGGAGGTACAATTATAGCGGATAGAACACCACGAACATATTCACAACAGTAAAACGAAATTGCGGCTACTGGGTGCGTTCCCGCTCGACCAATTATATGAGATCATGTAGGGATGATACAAATCAGATTTTTCAATATGACGTCACAGTTGAATCAGCTGCCCTGCCCTTTTTGGAGTTTTTGGCGGTTTTAGCCTTATTGAGCCCTTTGCCCTTCCCTTTGGCCACATACCTGCCTGAGTAGCTTCGGTCAGAGTGACTGTGATAGAAAGTTCCGTCACGATATCCTCCGCCTTGCCCGGTGCCCCCCTTTTTGCAAAACGCAACCTCAGGGAAGATCAAGCCGCTGATCAGGAAAAGGCCGCCAAGAATTAATACTGATTTTCTAGAAACTGCTTGTTTCATCGATCCCTCCGGTTCCTGTGAGTTGAAACTGCCGAATTATGACGCAAAATTGAGCGCAAAACGACTACAAGGTTTAATTTTATTTGTGTATAGGAGTACCAAAATGGGCAAACAGAACACTCTGCCTGAAAATGGAAATTCATCGGTGGGGTGTGTTTTATACGTTTTGTCCGAATGGAAGATCAATACCGGTTTACGTGGATTCATTCTCGGTTTATACTGGCTGCGGCTTGGAAAGGTCTCCTTTCAACACCGGCCTTTGGGTCTTAATCATGGGTGCCGGACGTCCTTTCGCGGTTTCAGCAAAGAGGTATGTACATGGAGCTGATTGTTTACCAGGTCGTCGCCGCTATTTTTTGCATGACGCTAATTTTCGTGGCTAGCTATTATTTCGGCTATCGCACCAATCTGCGCAAATTCCAGAGCAAATCGTTCCAGGACCGTGAAGAGATGCTCACTATAGAACGAGCACTTAAAGCGTTCTGGGATAATGAAAAGGAAAAACTCGAAGATGAAAAGGTGCAGCTGAATCAGCGTGTCAAATTCCTCGAGGAAAAACTCGAACAATATCGGCAGAAAGCCGCCGGAATTGGCATGATGGGGCTAAGAAAGAATAAACTAACGGACATGCTGGTCACGCTTTTGATTGAGAACGAATCGCTGGAAGAAAAACTCTTTCTCCAGAATTTGAAACTCAAAGAAGAACGTGACGAGTTCCTGCAAAATGAACTCCGCAATATAAGCTACAAGAGAATTCTGCTCTCCGAACTGCTGAACCAGTCTGAGGTTCGCCGTGAAATGGAGAGGGTCATAAACGACAGGTCACGCCTGAAGCGGCTGGAGTTCAGGCAGAGGGACCTCGAACCGCATAATTTTGTTGATGAAGAGGAGGAGAGCACCGCCTAAAAAACCCTGCCTGTTCCCGAATAGAACCTTGCCTGGTGCATTGCGCCTTGGGCTTAGATTTAGTTCTGCGTGCACCCTGCCGATACAATCCGCATGAGTTATAATCTATGTTTGTTAGCAGAAAAATTGCACGCCCCGTGCTAACACCCGGAACAGGTGTTCACGGCGGGAGTGAATTCTTGTTTGAGGAAATTTGCTCCTGTTGTTTTCCAGTATCTTAACTCGACTGCATTGTTACTGTAGCGCACCTGGAGGTGATGCGCCTTCGAAATGAGGCCTTTTCGTTTACTCAGTCTTATGGAACCTACGGGCGATCAGCCCCAGGCCATTGAAAAGCTCGCCGAAAACATCATTAAGGGTGCTGAAGAGCAGACCCTTCTCGGGGTAACCGGCTCAGGCAAAACCTTTACGATGGCCCACGTAATCGAGCGGGTGCAGCGGCCCTCACTCGTGATCGCCCCTAACAAGACACTTGCCGCGCAGCTTTACGGCGAGTTTAAATCCTTTTTCCCTGAAAATGCTGTCGAATATTTCGTTTCCTACTATGACTATTATCAGCCCGAGGCCTATGTTCCCCAGACAGACACTTATATCGCCAAGGATTCGTCAATAAACGAAACTATCGATAAGATGCGCCACTCGGCTACCCGATCGCTTTTAGAGCGCCGGGACGTGATAATAGTAGCGAGCGTATCATGCATCTACGGCCTCGGCTCTCCGGAGAACTACCGCGAGATGCTTCTCCAGCTTAAAACCGGACAGTCGGTTGCCAGGGAAGATGTCCTGCGAAAGCTTGTTGATATACAATACGAGCGAAACGACGTTGACTTTCACCGCGGAGTTTTCCGCGTTCGCGGGGATGTGGTCGAGGTGTTCCCAGCCTATGAAGAAGACAGGGCTATCCGGATTGAATTCTTTGGAGACGAAGTCGATTCGATTAAGGAAATCGATCCGCTGACTGGCAGGTCGATTCGCCAACTCTCCAGGACAGATATCTACCCGGGGACGCATTATGTTACCAGGCCTGATACATTGAACCGGGCGATAGGTACGATAAAGGCCGAACTCAACGAGCGGCTGGAGGTGTTCTACCGCGACCAGAAGCTGCTTGAAGCCCAGCGGCTTGACGAACGCACACGCTTCGATCTGGAGATGCTGCTGGAACTCGGTTTCTGCCACGGGATCGAAAACTACTCGCGCCATCTCGACGGACGAAAGCCGGGGACTCCCCCGTATACCCTTCTTGACTATTTCCCCGACGACTGGCTTCTCTTCGTTGATGAGAGCCACATTACGATTCCACAGATCCGGGGTATGTACAACGGCGACCGCGCCAGGAAGGAAACTCTGGTTAATTATGGATTTCGCCTGCCTTCCGCCCTGGACAATCGTCCCTTAAATTTCGACGAGTTCGAGCGGCGCGTCAGGCAGGTAATTTATGTATCAGCAACACCGGGGCCATACGAAATGGGGAATTCACGGGGACGTGTCATAGAGCAGATTATCCGTCCCACCGGTCTGGTCGACCCTAAAATCGAGGTGCGTCCGGCCGATTACCAGGTGGATGATCTTATTGGTGAAATTCGAAAGCATGTAGCCGAAGGGCATCGGGTCCTCGTGACCACCCTGACCAAAAGAATGGCTGAAGATCTTACAGAGTATTTGGCTGAACTGAACATACGTGTCCGCTACATGCATTCCGATATCGACACCATCGAGCGAATCGAGACGGTTCGTGACCTGAGGCTAGGCCACTTTGACGTACTGGTTGGAATAAACCTCCTGCGGGAGGGACTGGATATCCCCGAGGTTTCCCTGGTGGCCGTGCTCGATGCCGACAATGAAGGTTTTTTGAGGTCCGAGCGCTCACTGATCCAGACCGCCGGCCGAGCCGCCCGGAATGTCAACGGCATTGTTATACTTTATGCGAACCGGATCACTGATTCGATGCGACGCGCCATAAGTGAAACTGACCGCAGGCGCCATAAGCAACTTGAATACAACGTGGAAAACAACATCACTCCAATCAGTATTCAAAAGGAAATTTCGGATATTCTTGCCGAATATCGCGAAAAACCTGCTAGCGATCAGGATTTTGTATTTGAACCCCAGATCGGCCTTGAACAGGCGGACGGCGCAGTTTCTCCTGATGATCGCATACTTGCACTGGAAAAAGAGATGAAGCAGGCGGCCGCCAAGCTGGAGTTCGAAAGAGCAGCGGCGCTTCGGGATGAAATAAAGCGCCTGCGCGAGAAGCAGTTGTTAATCCAGTAGCGGCTTTGAGAACAAGGATTTGAATCTTGCGACAAGTAAATGAATTCACAGCGATAATTATAAAGGAGGGAGATGAATTTGTGGCCCTTTGCCCGGATCTGGACCTCACTGCGCGGGGAGCTACGGTTGATGAGGCGAGGAGTGGGTTGCGGGAAGCAATAGAATCGCTTCTGGAAAACGTCTGTTCGCCTGATGGTCGAAAGCGGCTGCACTAGGTCAGCAAAAAATCAGAAAACCGCACTTAAAAAAATAATCGCAAACATCGTCAATGGATAATAGCTGGACCGGTTGAAAAGGGTCGAGGCCGATTCGGGAGTGCGTTGGCGGTATAGGTGGAATGCGGGAATCATCAGGAGAATTATGCCTGCCGGAAGCGCGCCGGCGAAGTATATGGGGCTCAAGTTAGCTGGGGTGAGCAAGAAGAGCATTGCACTCATCACTACGGCGGTTACCAAAGAGCAAACGATAATTGTTACAGAACCGTCTACTCCAAATCTAACCGGCAGGGTTGCGGCCTCCAACCGGGTGTCCTCGTCGAGGTCAATCAGGTCATTGGGCACGTTCTGGCCCCCTATCTCCCAGAAAAAGAGCCACAGGAAAAATGCTATCAGGAAAGGTGCCGGCGGATTCGGCACTACTGCGAAAATCGCTGCAATTCCCCCCGCGCTCTTTACCCCGCCGCTTACTATCACCCTCAGCCAGCTAAGCCGCAGCATCAGGCAATAAATGGTTTCCGCTACACACCCGAGGACGAAAATTACGGCACAGGCTGGATTTAAAAGATAAGCGCCTGCAAGTGCAACCACCCCCCATGCTGCTGTCCAGACTATTCCGTCTCTAAGGTCCAACAAACCCTGGGCCATGGGATGACGCGCATAGACTGAGTCGAGATCGCCATCTGAACATCTCATGCCGCACTCCCGGATCTTCTTTCTGTCCGTGCGGAAATCGACAACATCGTTCAGGGCGTACACCGCGGTATACCCGGCAAATGCGGTGATTAGTCCCAGCACGATCACGCCAAGAGACGGGATGCTGCCCAGCCAAAGCAGGGCAGCAAGCGCCGGAGTAGCCATGTCCAGTAACCCATGGGGCGTCCTGGAAAGGGCCATGAACAGCTTTATGCGAGATGCAACCGGAAGGGCAAGGCTTGTAGTCGGTGGAGTCAGGTTCTCCTCCTTTAAGTAAAGTAGACCATCAAAAATGTATGGTTATGTAGGCTAATACTCCAGCAGCTGCTGGTCAGAAAGCTTAAACGGGTTTTGGACAAACCTATTTACCCGAGATGATTCCACTGAAAATCTCATTTAGCCGTTCATCTGAAAGGATACCTTTTTCACGCACAAGTTCCAGCACCGTTTTGCCCGTTGCAGAGGCTTCCTTCGAGATCTCGGCAGCCCTGTCATAGCCGATGAAAGGGACCAGGTAAGTTGAAAGGGCCAGACTTTGTTCGATATAGGATTCACATTTTTCACGATTGGCACGGAGTCCGGCAATGCATTTTTCGGCGAAAAGGCGTGCGGCGGCTGCGAGTATCTCGATGGATTCGAGAAGGTCTAAGGCAATCACTGGAAGCATTGTATTTAGCTCGAAGTAGCCAGCCATGCCTCCGTAGGTAATGGTTGCATCATTTCCGATCACCTGCGCGGAAACCTGGATTACCACCTCCGGTATTACCGGGTTGACCTTGCCGGGCATGATCGACGATCCCGGCTGCAGGGAGGGAATTGATATCTCGCCGATTCCACACCTGGGACCGGAAGCAAGCAGCCGGATGTCGTTAGCTATTTTTATGAGGCTTACTGCCAATGTCTTTAGCTCGCCGGAGGCTTCGACCACCGAATCCTGTGCGCCTTGTGCCTCGAAATGGTTCTTGGCTTCGCGGAATAAAATTCCTGTACGCTCACTTAGAAGCAGTATTACTTTTGAAGCGAATTCAGGATGGGTATTAAGGCCGTTGCCGACAGCGGTTCCTCCCAAGGCAAGCTCGCAAAGTATTTCCGACGCCCTCTCGACCCTCTCCATCCCAAGTTCTATCTGCCTCGCATATCCGCCGAATTCCTGGCCAAGGCTTATGGGCACAGCGTCTTGAAGATGAGTGCGTCCGATTTTCATTATTCCGGAAAACTCATCAGCTTTTTTGCGCAATTCATCGCGGAGCATTGCGAGCGCAGGCGCGAGCCTCTGGATAATAGCGGCTGCAGCAGCGATGTGGATAACTGAGGGAATTACATCGTTGCTCGATTGGCCGAGGTTTACATGATCATTGGGATGCACCGGCTCTTTCCCGCCGCGCTTTCCGGTCAGAATTTCGTTTGCACGGCCGGCGATTACCTCATTTGCATTCATGTTGGTTGAGGTCCCGGAGCCGGTCTGGAAGATGTCTATCGGGAACTGGTCATCCAGTTCTCCGTCTGCAACTGCCCGTGCAGCTTCGCGGATCGGATCGCACAATTTTTTGTCCAGCAGGCCAAGTTCGCAGTTTACGGTGGCCGCGAGTTCTTTGAGCATCCCAAGGGCGGAGATAAATGATTTCGGGAATGTCCGCCCGCTCACGGGGAAATTTTCGATTGCCCGTTGGGTTTGCGCCCCAAAATAGGCTTGCTCCGGAACCGCGACAGTCCCTAGAGCATCTTTTTCAATCCGGGTTGCCATTCTTTTCGAGCCTCCCGATCAGCACCCCACAATTACCGTCTTGATATTCACGAACTCCTTCAGCCCATAATGCGAAAGTTCCCGGCCATAACCTGATTTTTTGACACCGCCAAAAGGAAGCCGCGGGTCTGATTTAACCACTCCGTTAATAGCTACAAACCCGGTTGCGATCTCCATTGCGAGCCTTTCGGCCCTGTCGGTATCCCTGCTCCAGATGGCAGCCCCAAGGCCAAACTCGGTATCGTTTGCAAGGCGTATCATCTCTTCTTCGCTTGCTATTGGGATTATCGGGGCTATGGGGCCAAAGACTTCCTCCCTGAGCACTTTCATGTCTGGTTTCACATTGGTGAGTACAGCAGGTTGAAAGAAAAATCCTCTGGTCGGAGGCTTTGGACCGAGATGTATGTCGGCGCCTTTCGTTCGGGCATCCTCAAGTTGTTCCGACAATGCTTTTAGAAATTCCTCCTTCGCTACGGGACCGATTTCGGTCTGCTCGTCCATAGGATCGCCGACTCTAAGATTTTTAAAAATGGCGAGAAACTCTTCTAAAAACTCACCGGCAACAGACTGAGCAACAATGAAGCGTTTCGCCGCGATGCAGCTTTGACCTGCATTGACGGTCCTGGCTTTCACACCGGCCGAGGCAGCTTTTTCCAGGTCGGCATCTTTGAGTACTATGAACGGGTCAGACCCGCCGAGTTCAAGCACGTGCTTCCTGATATTCTTCCCCGCAAGCGAAGCAACCCTGGAGCCTGCAGCAACACTACCTGTAAGTGATACCCCATCTACCAGTCCCGTATCGATCAACTGTTCTGTAATATCAGCCCCGATCAGCAAGGTTTGAAACACATTTTCAGGAAAGCCGGCTTCCAGGAAAATTTTTTCTATTTCCAGGGCGGTAATGGGAACATTTGATGCGTGCTTGAGCAGGCAAACGTTTCCGGCGGCAAGGGTGGGAACTGCCCACCGAATAACCTGCCAGAATGGAAAATTCCAGGGCATTATTCCAAGAATCACCCCGAGGGGTTCAAAGGTTACGTAGCTTTTCGCTGCGCCGCTTGCGATAACCTCGTCCAGTAAAACCTTTGCCGAGTTCTCATGATAGTAGTCACACGCCATGGCGCATTTTTCTATCTCGGATATAGACTGTTTTATCGGCTTTCCCATCTCAATAGTCGCAATCCGGGCATACTCCATAGTCTTGCTTCTAAAGATTGAGGCGAGTTTCGCGATAGGTTTAAGCCGATCTGAAACAGGCAATCTCTTCCACTGCTCGAAAGCGCCTTTCGCCCGATCCAACGCATCCTCGCAGGCTTTGAGGTTGTGTGCGTCGAACTCCTTGTTTATTGTTCCGTCGAATGGATTAATGGATTTCATCTTGCGTCGCTACCCCCCGTAATGTTTAGAAGTGCCTAAAGAGATTTACAGGAAATATCCTGATGCCTGCAATACCAAATCTCGATAGATGTACTGATTTCTGCACGGGGTAAAATCGTCAGTCCATAGGAATAGGTTAACGCATCTATTCTCCGCCGGGATTGGGCAGGTTCTTCTTTATTTCTCGTTTCATCATGTTTATCGATTTGGTAATCGGTATCTCCTTTGGACATACCCGTGTGCACTCGAAGTAGTTCACGCAGGGCCAAACCGAATCAGGTTCGTTAAGTTTTTCGAGCCTGCTGGTGAACTGGCCGTCCCTGGTATCGTAGAGAAACCGATAAGCCCAAACCAGCGCAGCCGGACCGACATAATCAGGGTTTTCTCCTCTCATTACCGGGCATGCGCCCGTGCAGCAAGCGCACAGGATGCAACGAATCACGTCCTCAACTTTCTTGTGATCTTGCGGGCTTTGCAAATATTCTTTTTCGGGCGGCGGCTCCGCTGGAATAAGATAAGGCTTCATTGATGCGATTCTGGCCAGGAACTCATCCATATCCACTATCAGATCCTTGAGGACCTTGAAAAAGGGCAGTGGTTCAATCGTGATTTCAACAGAATCCGCATAATCCTTAACCAGTTTCTGGCACGCCAAAGCGCAAACGCCATTGATGCGCATGCCATCGGAGCCGCAGACTCCATGAGCACAGGACATTCGGTATCCTAAAGTGCCGTCCTGCTCCCATTTTATTCTGTTCAGGCAATCGAGGATCCTCTCCTCTGGCCTGGCCGATACGGTATAAGATTGATAATGGGGCTCGCCGCCGGCTTCGGGATCGAATCGGAATATTCTGAATTGCTTTTCCATATCAGTAGGCCCTCGGCTTGGGTTCGAAGCGTGTAATGGATACAGGCTTGTAGGTGATTGAAACGCCAGCGTTTGTTTTTTGTACGATCGTATGTTTCAGCCATTCTTCATCGACCCGTTCCGGGAAGTCTTCGCGCCAGTGCGCACCACGGCTTTCGGTACGGGCAAGCGCACAGGCAACGATGGCCTCGCCGAGCGCCAGAAGGTGCTCGAGTTCCAGGGCATCGGTCAGATCGGTATTATAACGGTCACCCTTGTAGTCTATCGACACCCGGTTGTATCTATCCTCGAGCGCCCTGATCTCGGTGAGAGCATTTTTAAGAGTCTCTTCATGCCGGAAAACCGAGCACTCGGTTGTCATTATCTCCTGAAGCCTTTGCCGAATAACTACAGCTTTGTCCCCGGCGGTCCTCTCCTTTAGGCGTCTGATCCTCTCGATTGTCGCACTCTCGGGCGCGGGCGGCGGCTCAACCCAGGAAAGATTTTTCAGTTCATCGCAGATGTGCGCCCCTGCCCTCCTGCCAAAAACGACAAGATCCAGCAGCGAGTTGCAACCGAGCCGGTTTGCCCCATGCAACGAAATACACGAGCACTCGCCGGCGGCATAAAGACCCGGAACGGGATTATTATGCAAGTCGAGAACCTGTCCGTGTGTGTTCGTCGGAATTCCGCCCATCATGTAGTGACAGGTGGGATGAATTGGAATTAGCTCTTTCACTGGGTCAAGCCCGAGGTAAATTTTTACGAAAGAAGAAATATCGGAGAGCTTTTCGGCCAATTTCTTCTCACCCAGGTGGGTGAGGTCAAGGTTTACAAAGTCTTCCCCGTTAACTCCCCTCCCCTGCCTGATTTCGGTAAATATCGCCCGCGAAACCATGTCTCTTGGGGCGAGGTCTTTGATGGTCGGGGCATAGCGCTCCATAAAGCGCTCGCCGGCATTGTTCCGGAGCACTCCACCCTCGCCTCGGGCCGCTTCGCTGATAAGAACCCCAAGGCCGTAGATGCCGGTTGGATGGAACTGTACGAACTCCATATCTTCGAGCGGAATTCCGAGTTTGTAAGTTAAATAAAGCCCATCCCCGGTGCTCGCAAATGCATTCGAAGTCACCTTGTAGACCTTGCCGTAGCCGCCTGTGGCAATCAGTACTGATCTGGCATGAAAGAAATGGATCTTCCCAGTTGCAAGTTCGCAGGCGACAAGCCCCGCTACCTGGCCTTCCTGCACGATCAGATCCATCACGTTGAATTCGGGATAAATCTTTATTCCCTTCCGTACCGCCTCGAAATAGAGAGTGTCCATCATCACACGGCCACTGCGGTCGGCCGCATAGCACGCGCGCTTGACCGGCGCCGCACCGAAATCGCGTGTATGTCCGCCGAAATTGCGTTGAGCTATCCTGCCCTCAGGTGTGCGGTTGAAGGGTACCCCAAGATGTTCCAGTTCATAGACTGCCCTTATAGAGTCCTTGGCGAGAATCTCCGCCACATCCTGGTCGCTAAGATAGTCGCCGCCTTTTACTGTGTCGTACATGTGCCATTCCCAGGAATCCGGCTCCTCGTTTCCGAGTGCCGCTGCAATGCCGCCCTGGGCTGCACCGGAATGGGATCTAGTTGGATAGACTTTACTGAAGAGCGCAACATCTGCCTTGCCCGCAACCTCGGTCGCGGCTCGCAGGCCGGCAAGTCCAGCACCAACGATTAACACATCGTGCTTGAATACCATGAAGGGTCTCCTGGAGATAAATCTGCGGGGCGTAGGTTGGGCTGAATGGAGCGAAACCCAACACGGGGAAACTTCTAAACAAGAATATGAGTCGTCCGTTTGAGTCGAACGCAACTAAGTTGTTGCATCGTGTTGAATGGGCGGCTAGCAGGCAAATCCGGCTACCCTGTTTTGTGGCTCTACCCATCATTCCGCGATAACCCGCACGAAGACGCCCATGGCGAGCACCATTGCGTTTCGATAGGCAACGGTTCGGAAATTATGTCAGTCTTGCTGAATTTAGTTACGTCCTTCCATCGGCTCGTAAGAGCAGCCGATCTCGCCGCAGTAGTGGCCGATGTATTCGGCCTCGGGCCTGTACAGGGCTGGTTTTTCCTGAGCTTCGGCAAACTTTTCCTCGATTATGTGCGCACACCACCCCGCAACTCTCGATATGGCAAATACAGGTGTCATAATATCTATGGGAATGCCCATCAGGGTATAAACCGATCCGCTATAGAAATCGACGTTCGTACGGATATTGGTCTTGCCGCGAGCCTCGAATTCCTTGTACCCGGCTTCCTCGATGGCGGTCAGGTATTCGTACCAGTGGTCACGACCCATTTTCTTGCCCAGGCGCTTGGACATCTCCTTCAAAATCTTGGCCCTTGGATCAATGGTCTTATAGACCGCGTGACCCATGCCCATCACCTTTTCGCCTCTCTGAATCTTGTCATGGACCCAACCGGCGATTTCATCCTTTGACTTTACTTCCTTTTCGAGTTCGAGCAGCATCTGCATAACGCGGGCATTAGCGCCGCCGTGCAAAGGTCCCGAGAGGGCTCCAACACCCGCTGTGACACCAGCATACATGTGAGCGCCGGTAGATACGACTTCCCGGCATGCAAAGGTCGAGGCATTGAAAGTGTGGTCTGCGTGCAGGATAAGGCAAATATCGAAATCGCGGGAAATTTCCCTGTCCGGTTTCTTTCCGGTAAGTTGCCACAGGAAGTTTGCCGCGTGTGAAAGTCCGCTATCAGGAGGCAGAGGTTTCTCACCGTTCCTTATCCTTTGCCACGCAGCAATCACGGCAGGCACCCGCGCGATCAGTCTAACAGCTTTGCGAACGTTTGCCTCCCTGGTTTCGTCGCTCAGGTCCGGGTCGGCGACACCAAGCATTGGGATGCTGGCCTGGAGGACGTCCATTGGATCGGCCTGCTTGGGGAATTTCTCCATACTCTCAATGATGAAGTCGGGGATCTCGCGAGACTGGACCACCTGCCTCTCGAAGCGCTCCAGTTCACTCTCCGTTGGCAAATGCCCGTTAACCAAAAGGAAAGCCGTTTCCATGAACGAGGAGCGCTCGGCAAGTTCCTCGATTCTGTAACCTCTGTACAGAAGCACGCCGTTTTCACCGTCTATATAGCTTATCTTTGTATCTGCAACCGTGACTCCGCGCAGACCGATATTTTTTACGCGAACTGTTTGCTCCGCCATGATGTTTCCTCCAGTTTCTATATCAGACCCATTTTGACGAAGTTAAGAGCGCCACCCGCCACTAGTTGGTGCCGCATTCTGTCTGAAACATTTATCAGAACCGTCATCTTCTTCCCGTCAACCAACACCGGAATTTCCACATCGCCATTCTCCAGGTGTTGCCGCACATTTTCGAAAACCAGCTTGGAGCCTGTATTGAAAATCCGATAGTCCTCGGGATTTTTGAATACCAGGGGGAGGATGCCGTAATTGCAAAGATTTGCCATGTGTATCCTGGCGAAACTCTTTGCTATTACAGCTCTTACCCCAAGGTACCTGGGGGCGATAGCCGCATGCTCCCGGCTTGAGCCCTGGCCATAGTTCTCCCCACCAATTATTGCAACATCGCCCTTTTCCTTGCACTTTTGATAAAATTCGGGATCTATCTGGGAGTAGACGTATTGACTGATTGCAGGAATATTTGACCTGAGCGGCAGGATTTTATTGCCTGCCGGCATAATAGTATCCGTCGAAATGTTGTCGCCGACTACGAGGACGACTTCTGTTTCAAGCTTTTCCGCGGGAGGCTCAAAGTATGGCAGCGGGGTAATGTTAGGCCCCCGGACTACCTCGGTTCTGCGAAGCTCGGCGGATGGTTTAATTATTGATAAATCATCCACTACATACTTTTCCGGATCCAGTATTCGAGGATACTTTATCTCGCTACCAAGATCCCGCGGGTCTGTAATAACCCCCTTCAGAGCAGCGGCGGCAACTGTTTCCGGTGAGCAGAGATAAACCTGGTCGTCCTTTGTTCCCGAACGTCCAGGGAAGTTTCTGGGCATTGTCCTAAGGCTCACCTGGCCTGTTCCCGGTGCCTGGCCCATTCCTATACAGCCAAGGCACCCCGGCTCATGGATTCGGGCGCCGGCCCGCAGCAGTTCGAGGACTCCTCCGCGATCCGCTATGTTTTCTATTACCTGCCGGCTTCCGGGGTTTACATGAAAAGAGGTCCATGCGGAGGCGCGCTTACCCTCGACGATGCGGGCAACGACCATCAAATCCCTGAATGAGGAGTTTACGCTGCTGCCAACGATCACCTGGTCGACTTTCAGACCGGCTACTTCGCGAACTGGTACGACATTGCCGGGCGAACTTGGCTTGGCTATCAGCGGTTCCAGCTTCGAAAGATCGATCTCATCGTGCTCGTCGTATTCGGCCCCATCATCGGCGGTAAGTTCCACCCAGGCGTCTCCCCTGCCCTGCGCTTCAAGGTATTTGCGCGTGTTGGAGTCAGAGGGAAAAATCGAGGTCGTGGCCCCAAGTTCGGTGCCCATATTGCAAATCGTTTCTCTATCCGTCGCGGAAAGATTTTTTACTCCAGGACCATAATATTCGACAATTTTTCCAACACATCCCTTTACTCCGTAGCGTCTGAGCATTTCGAGAATTATATCCTTGGCGCTCACCCAGTCCGGTAGTTTCCCAGTAAGCTTTACCCCCAGGACAATGGGGCAGGGAATAAAGTATGGATAGCCGGCCATGGCCAACGCCACATCCAGACCTCCGGCTCCGATGCCGAGAACCGATACTCCGCCAGCCCCAGGCGTATGGCTGTCGGAACCAATGAGGGTTTTACCGGGTTTTCCGAACCGTTCCATGTGAACCTGATGCGACACTCCGTTTCCAGGCGGACTGAAATGTAATCCATATCGAGCGGAGGCAGTCTGGAGATACCTGTGGTCGTCAGCATTCTTCTCATCGGTTTGGAGGATATTGTGATCCACATACTGGACGGCCAACTCGGCCTTTATTGTATCCAGTCCGAGTGCTTCGAACTCGAGCATGGCCATAGTTCCGGTTGCATCCTGGAGCAGTATCTGGTCAATCCTGATGCCGATTTCCTCGCCAGCTTTGAATTGTCCTTCAACCAGATGAGCTTCGAGTATCTTGCGGGCAAGATTTTTCGCCACAACTTCTCTCCTGTAAATTTAAGAACCGTCACTGAAGACTGGCCATTCCGATGATCGCGAAGGCCGGAAAATGGCCTTACGAACAGCTAGAACCTAATATTGCGTCCCATCAATGTCAATTAACGCGTGGGGTTGAAACACCTTGTGCGAAAATACCAGAAAATTACGGAATTTTCCTCTGAAGCAGGCTTATCACCTAAGCAGCACCGGCTTTTCCGAATCGGACCCCATGAATGCTGGTCTCCGCCACCTTGAATACGGAAGAAAGGATCAAACCAATTGAAAGATTGATAGTGGATCGTAATTTCCGATTTGACGAATAGGACATACCCTCCATAAACTAGCATTAAAACGCTCAGTTAATTCTCTGTACATGAATTTCTCCAATCGAAAGGTCCATTAATGAGAAGGTCCATCTTCCTGCAAGTTGTTTCTTTAATTTTCACGGCCTCAATAGCTCTCGCCGGTAACCACTCAGGCAAAGTAATCATGGATTTCGACCTGACGAATCAGGAGAACGGGGAAGAAGTGAAGCTCTGGGTGCCCTATCCTGTTTCAGACGCCGAACAGTCGATTGAAAATATTGAAGTGACCGGAGATTATAGCTCCTTCGCGGTTTATACTGAACCTGTGTACGGAAATTCAATTCTCTTCGCGCGCTGGGGGAAAGATGCCAAGGCAAGGAAGCTTACGATTTCCTTTGACGCGACGCGGCAGGAAGTAATCCGGCGAAACTTGCCGGTAGATGAGGCTGCTCGGGCTCCATCAGATTTCAGCCGGTATCTTTCGCCTACGAGCCTTGGCCCAACCGATGGAGCAGTCAGGGAGCTTTCACTCAAAATTACGCAAGGGCAACAAAGTATTTCCGCAAAAGCTAAAGCAATATACGAGTGGACGTGCAAGAACATGTATCGGGACCCCAACACTCGCGGCTGCGGGAAGGGAGATGTTTGCGCCCTCATGGTGAATCCCGGCGGGAAGTGTACGGATATCTCGTCGGTCTTCGTTGCCCTTGCCAGGGCTTCAGGAGTTCCGGCTCGAGAGATCTTTGGCATCCGGCTCGGGAAGAAGACGGAGGAAGATATAACCGGGTATCAGCACTGCTGGGCGGAATTTTACGAGCCGGGCTATGGATGGGTGCCGGTCGATCCTGCCGATGTAAGAAAAGCAATGCTGATCGAAAAGCTCCAGCCGGAAGATCCAAAAAGCTCAGAGTACAAGGCATACTTCTGGGGAGGCATCGATCCCTTCAGAATTAAGCTTTCCTCCGGCAGGGACATCATTTTGAATCCTCGTCAGGCAGGAGAGCCACTAAATACCTTTGGATATCCGTTTGCTCAGGTAGGCGGTAAGACAGTTGACTGGCTGGACCCTGACGGCTTCAAATACAAGTTTACATATAAAGGAACCATGATCCAGTAAGGTGGGGGACCGCGGCTAATTTTCTTTCGTAAGATCTACCCCGACCATGGGTTCGAGTTGCGCAAGTGCTTTGTGGAAGTCGATCATCGCTTCGTAATACTTGAGTTCATATTCAAGAAGGGCCATGGAAGCATCAATTAGCTGCAGGAAATCGATTTTCCCTACTTGGTAATTTGCTATTCCGGAATTCAGAGCGAGGTTAGCCTGGGGAATAATCGCCGAAGAATAAAGCTTGGCAAGTTTTTCCGAAGTTGTTGCCATCGTATAGGCTTCCCTCACCTGAAAACGGATTGTAGAAGAAGAACTATCGCGCATTCTCCTGGCGCTTGAAAGATTGAGCCGTGCCGCATCGAGTTCCGGCTGCTGCTTCCTCCAGAAATATAGAGGCACTTTGGCCTTTAGCATGACCCCATACATTTCCGGTTGTGCTTCTCTATCGAAGTAGGTAAAGCCGACGGCAAAATCAGGATAGAATTCTCTTCGCGCCAATTCCACCCCGGATTGCCTTCCGCTGATTTCGCTTTCGTTTGATTTCAGTTCGGGAGAACTGTTCAAAGCGAGCTGAGTAAGCTCATCCAGGGAATATGCAAATTCCGCCTTTTCGAACTCATTGGGTTTTCCGACCTCGGATTCGGCGGGCCTGTAGAGTAGAGTATTAATCTTGGCTTCCGCAATTCGCTTTTTTTGTCCAAGAACAAGTAATTTGTCCAAGACCTTGGATTCTTCGATCTGGGCCTTCAAAACATCCTGCTGGATTGTCTGCCCAACCTTGTAGCGTGACTCTGCGATATGCTCGAAATTTTGAAGAAGCTCCTTGTTCTTCAACAAAACATCAATGGACTTCCTTGCAAGATACAAATCGTAGAAACCCTGCTTCAGCTCTGAAACCACTTTGCGCCGTGTGAACTCACTTTTCCAATATCGGGATTGGGCTTCGGACGAAGCGATCTTTTCCTTGAGACCCAGTTTGCCGGGAAAGGGAAATTCTTGTTCGATTCCATAAGTGCGGGCTGAGGACGGGTCGCCCGACTGAAGTCTAAATGGAACCAAGTCCCCCATGTGCTGAAAGGTAATCATCGGGTCCGGCAGAGATCCCGAGGAAGGAATCATTGCCTTGGACGCCGCAGCCGCGGCCTCGGCCGATTTGATCTCGGGATTCTTCTCGACTGCCTCATTAAACAGCTCCCGAAAAGTCACGATCTTTTCGGTGGACGCCTGTTCTCCCGACTGCGTGAAACCGATGCCGGGAAGGAGAATCAAAGAGTAGAACACAAGCACCCCAACGCTTTTTTTCAGCATTTATTCCCCTTGGTAATCTGCCCGGCATGGAAAAAGCCGGCGAGAGATATGTTTACGGGATGTGCTTCGCTGCCGTAGCTAAAAACCGTGTCAAAATTGCGATGAAAGCTGCCCCGAAGGCCTGTCGATATAGACGAGATTATAAGCTTGGCACGGTCAGCCTGCACCGAACCGATCTTAATCTTCCAGAGCGCGAAGATGGTGTAGCATCGCTCGTGCCAAGCGAGGCCCCCGGTCTTTTAGATCCCTAACCATGTGTACTTGTTGCTGAATCCGGAAAGCTCAAGATAGCAAAGCCTTCTTTAAAGTGAAAGAAATTTTCAGAAGCCTAAAAAGAGTTTTCAATTGGGAAAGCTGCGCAAATTGAGTTGTTAACCTTAACGCCAGTTCACAAAAATATAAAAGGTGGCTGGAACAGATTTTGCCCCCGGTCGAAATGGAAAAAGGGACTCTCCTGCGATAGCATCGAAGAGTCCCTTTTTCCATAATAATATATGTTGCAGAGGGATATTTGGGGTTGTTATTTAATTCTTTCACTCAGGGTCTTGCCGGCTTTGAACTTAACAACCTTGGAGGCCGGGATGCTGATCTTCTGGCCGGTACGGGGATTACGGCCTTCGCGCTCTGACCTGGATCCAATGCTGAATGTACCGAAGCCAACAAGCGTTATTTTGTCTCCAGTCGCGAGAGCATCGGAAACTGCCGCAACAAAACCGTCGACAGCCTTTTCGGCCTGGGATTTTGTGATGCCACCGGCGCCCGCGATTTTAGCAACTAATTCTGCTTTCGTCATTTCTCTCCTCCTCAAATTTAAAAAGTTAGCTCTTCCCTCCTGGAAAAAACCTTTAAATTCGCAAAAGCGCCTAGGTTCACCCCCTCTCGAATAACAGGCCCGTGAGGTTTTATTAAGGGTAACCCTCGTCCGTAAGAATGGGGTAGTTGGTTGACCCATCCCCCGAAACCGCTCCTGCTCAGGCTCCAAGCCAATCGACAAATTGTTTTATAATCAGATCCTTTCATTTGTCCATAAAAATCTACAGGGAAAATAAGAAAAAGTATACTCAACCGGATTTTTATTTCTTTTTTAGGAAGTAGCATGGTTGCCAAAGTATCAATCAGGCATCAATTTAGGGTGGAGTTGCTTTTTCAAGCTCAGAGGTTATAAATGTATCGGAGGTCTTAGCAAGGGTGGTTTTCAACAACAACTCTTCAAAAGGAGGCCGTCAATGACCATTCGAGTGTTAATCGAAAGGCAGGTTGATCCGGGTCAGGAAGCAAAGCTGCAGCAAATTATGACCCAGTCCCGAGTGAGCGCAACCAAGGCCAGCGGCTACATCTCGGGTGAGACCCTCAGGGCGCTGGACAGCCCGGGCACCTTCATCGTGCTCAGCAACTGGAACACAGTGGATGATTGGAAGCTCTGGGAGAAAAGCCCCGAGCGTGCCAAGATCCAACAGCAATTGGCCCCGTTGCTCCTCGTTAAGGAAAAGTGCACCGTCCTCACACATATTTAGCCCGATCTCAGGCCCCCTGCCGCTCATATCAAAAGGGCCGCAACACCGTATATATGATTTACTGATTAGTGGTACTTACTTTCCAATTCTTTCATACCCTGAAATCCTGGATTAAGGGACGGGGTAAGAAGTAACAATTCCCGTCCCGCCAAATCATTCCATGCCCCGCTGAACTTTATAGACACCTTTTTCATTCCTGAGTGCAACCATGACTCTCTGGAGGTGCTTTGAATCTTTGACCTCGATCCTTAGACGGCAAATGCTGGATGTGTCTGCCTGGTTGTCAACGTGAAGACTTACCACATTTACATCCATCTGCCCCAGTACACCGTTCAGGGCCGCGAGCATACCCCTTTGCCCTGAATGTATAATCCGGATGTCCACCGGGAATAGCTGCTCTTCCCCGGAATCCCACTGGACCTCGATTATCCTGCTCGGATCGCTGCGGTCGAAATTCTTGCAGGTGAGCTTATGGGCAGTAATTCCCCGCCCCCTGGTGATGTAGCCCAGGATTGGTTCGCCGGGGACGGGATTGCAGCATTGTGCCATGCGGATCAGTACGTCTTCGACCCCCTTTATTTTCACTCCCTCCTTTTTGGCGGGAGCAGCCTTTCGCTTCTCGACGAGGATCTCGTCCTTGTGGTACTCTTCTTCAGCAGGCAGCGATGTCAGCCTGCCGATCACCTGGTAGGCTGTGATCTTGTGGTACCCTATTGCAGCCAGAAGATCTTCGACGCTTCGCAGCGAGAAGGCTTTGGCAGCCTCGGCAAGTTCGGGAGAGTTCAGATAGTTATTGAAGTTGAGTCCTTTCTTCCTGAACTCACGCTCGCAAATTTCCCTTCCCAGAGCAACCGAGCGTTCCCTTTCCTCTGTTTTGAACCAGTGCTTGATGCGGCTGATAGCCTTGCTTGACTTGACGTATTTGAGCCAGTCCTTGCTCGGCCGGTGATTTGCAGCTGTGAGTATCTCGACTGTGTCGCCGTTCCGGAGTTCGTTTCGCAACGGAACCAGCTTGCCGTTTACCCTCGCTCCCACACACCTGTGGCCGACTTCGGTATGGACATCATATGCGAAATCCACTGGGGTTGCCCCCTTTGGAAAAGCCTTTACCTCTCCATTAGGCGTGAAAACGTAGACCTCATTAGGGTAGAAGTCGACCTTTACGGCTTCTATGAAGGCCTTAGGGTCGCGCCAGTCCTTGCTTAATTCCATCAGGTGGCGGAGCCACGAGAAACGCTGTGTTTCCTCCCTTCCAACTTCGCTGACGGGTTTGCCTTCCTTGTATAACCAATGGGCGGCTATCCCTTCACTGGCTATACGGTCCATCTCCTTTGTCCGGATCTGCACTTCAATTCTCTCGCCGTAGGGCCCCAGAACGGTAGTATGCAGAGACTGGTACATGTTGGATTTAGGTTTAACTATGTAATCCTTGTATCTGCCCTCGACCGGTTCAAAGAGTGCATGGACGAGCGCAAGAGTTTCGTAGCAGGATTTTATCGAATCCACTATTACGCGGAACGCGATTAGATCGTATATCCGGGTCAGGTCGAGGTTCTGGCGCTCCATTTTGCGATAGATGCTGTAGAGGTGCTTGGACCTGCCTTGAATTTTGCCGTTAAGGCTGTATTCGGCCATCCTGGCTGTAAGGCCTTCCTTTACTTCTTCTATATAGCGGCGCCTGTCTTCTTCGGTTTTTGCAAGACCGGTCGCGATCTCTGCGTAAATCTTCGGGTAGAGGCACTTGAATGAATAATCCTCGAGTTCCTGTTTTATCCATTCAATACCCAGACGGCCGGACAGTGGAGCGTAGATGTCCAGTGTCTCCTGTGCGATATTGTGCTCCGGACCATTGCGGCAAGCGGCACTGCGGATGCCCTCCAATCGGTCCGCAAGTTTGACCAGAATGACCCTGATGTCCTGCGAGATGGCAAGAATCATTTTTCTGATGTATTCGGCCTGCCTCTCCTGTCTGCTCGAATACGAGATCTGGGTCAATCTCGAGACCCCCTGAACTATCCGGGCGACATCGGTCCCGAACTGATCCTCCAGGTCTTCAGGGGTTATGAATTTCTTCTCTATACAATCATGCAGGAGTCCGGCCGCGATGCTTTCCTCATCGAGGCGCATTCTGGCGAGTATTCCGGCGGTTGAAAGCGGGTGGTTGAGGTAAGGTTCGTCTTTGAAGGGGTGTTTTCCACGGTGAGCCTTGGCGGTAAAAACATACGCCTTTTCCAGAAGCAAAGTGTTTGCCTTTGGATTGTATCCCAAAACCTGGTCTAATAGTTCAAAGAAGCGCACTGAACTTTACCGCCCCCAACGAGAACATCCGGTTTGCCGATTAATGGCGCCTAACATCGTTACAAACGTGATCTACATCAAAGAGGTGAAAATGAATCACCTGTAAGTTCGGGACTACCGAAGTCTCAAACGAGAATCTTTTCACCCGTCATATCTTCAATTTCGGAGATCAGGCGCACCAGCAGATCTTTTTCCGGGACCTTCTCAACCCGTTCGCCCTTCTTGAAAAGGATCCCGCTCTCGCGTCCGCCAGCGATGCCTACGTCGGCCTCCCTCGCTTCGCCTGGACCGTTTACCACGCATCCCATTATGGCAACCTTGAGAGGTGCCTTGACCTTCAGCAAAAGCTCCTCGGCCTTTTCAACAAGCGGGATCAGACCAATTTCGGTACGGCCGCAGGTCGGGCAGCTAACAAGTTCCACGCCTCTGGTACGAAGCCTTAGGTCACGCAAAATAGACCAGGCTACGAACATCTCCTTAACAGGATCAGCTGAAAGCGAGACCCTCATGGTATCCCCAATCCCTTCGAAAAGAAGAAGACCGATTCCAAGGGCCGATTTAATTGCTCCACTCACCACGGTTCCAGCCTCCGTCACACCAAGGTGCAGCGGATAGTCTGTCTTATCCGCAAGGAGCCTGTAGGCACTGATTGTATTCACGACATCCGACGATTTGAGCGAGATTTTGAGCAGCCCGAAATTATTGTCCTCGAAAAACCGAATGTGCCTCAGAGCGCTTTCCACCATGGCTTCAGGTCCAGGGTGGCCGTATTTTTTCAGCAAATCCTTCTCAACGGACCCGCTGTTTACGCCTATTCTCACCGGTACTTGACGCTCACGTGCTGAATCTATGACCTTTTTCACCTTATCGGGTCCGCCGATATTCCCCGGATTGATTCTTATTGCGTCGGCCCCCGACCCTATGGCGCTTATCGCGAGCCTGAAATCGAAATGGATGTCGGCAATTACGGGAATATTGACGGATTTTTTTATCCGCGCAAAACTATCTGCCGCCTCTTGGTCGGGTACGGCGACTCGAACTATTTCGCAACCGGCCTCTTCTAGCCGCTTTATCTGGTCTACCGTCGAACGCCAGTCGCGTGTATCGGTATTTGTCATCGACTGGACAGAAACTGGTGCCCCGCCCCCAACCGCCACACCGCCGATATTTATACGCCTGCTTACCCGTCGCAAGATATTCTCCAAAGTTCCCCCGATTCTTTGTACCAGCCAAGCCGCACCCAAGGGGTAGGCGTTCGCGGGGCACAAGACTGTAGGATTGCGATTACTCAAGAACCGCCACTATCTCTATATTCCTAAATTAGCATATTTTCTAATTTTAATCGAAGCAGAGCATCATTCCAATTCGATGCAGTCCATAACCAAAGAGCCTCAATCTTTCCGCCCTTTCTCCCACCAATCGTCGTGGCCTTTGAACCACCAATCAGTCGAGTCCGTGAGCAGGATTTCATCGGCGATCGATCTTGCGATCGGGGTCAGCAGGCGCTGCAGTGCGAAATGAATCCATTTTGCGGCATATGTATTTCCGAGGTCGTTTTGCTCTTTGAGTTCCAGAATGAGGTCCAACTGGTCGGCATCGTGCACCAGCCTGGATTCCTCGGTCACCTCTTCGCGATATTCCTTCAGAAACGCCTTCACTTCATTGCCGAAAGGCAGCGAGCGGGAGATGTCTTCCACAGCCCTGCCCTCGGCAACAGTTACATAGCGCTTGTTAACGTAATTGAGATCGCCGGTGCGAGCCTCCGGCATGTCGTGAAAAAGGCAAAGGCATACCACCTTGAAAGGGTCAACATTTTTAGCCAGTCGCGCTAATGTGAAACCAATCATCGCGACCCGAAAAGAGTGGTCGGCCACCGACTCGCGCCCTGATCCAAGGAATTGAAAGCCCGAGCGGGGCGTCTTCTTGAGCATTCCGAGTTCGAAAAAGAAGTTTACGATTTTCCGATAGTCCAATTCAAATCTCCTTGTAATTACACTTGGTTTCCTACCCCGAATCCGGCCAGGATGAAAAACTTCGTGAAAAGTTCACAACTATTGCGCTTTAAAAGCTTGCTAAATATTGCTAGAATCAGCGGAAATCAAGTAAATTCAATAGGTCTTTACAACAACCTTTTGGAGGTCGGGAGCTGCATGGAGAAACATACCCTTTCGGTACTGGTCGAGAATAACCCGGGTGTCCTTACCAGGGTCGCCGGCCTGTTCGCCAGGCGCGGTTTCAATATTGACAGCCTGGCTGTCGGTAGAACCGATAGAAGCGATGTATCCCGTATGACAATTGTGGTCGAAGGTGACAAGGCTCTGATCGAGCAGGTCACTAAACAGCTCCACAAGCTGATTGATGTAATTAAAATAAGTAACATCACGGAAGATGAGTATGTAGACCGGGAACTCGTAATGGTAAAGGTTGCCGCCGAACCCAGCCAGCGAGTCGAGATAATCAATATAGCGGGCATTTTCAGAGCAAGGGTTGTCGACCTTGGCAGAAAGACCCTCACCTTTGAATGCACCGGTACCGAAGGTAAAATCACTGCTCTCGAGGAATCTCTGCGTCCCTATGGGATAAAAGAACTGGTGCGTACCGGCAAGATTGCGATGCTCAGGGGAAGCAAGGCTGTGAGTGTAGGGGGCCCATGGCCCAGGGAAAGTGATGAGGAATAGCATCAAGGGGCTGAAGAACAAAACTTCGACAACTATTTGGAGTTTTGGATCTGGCCCGGAAGCCTGAGTTTTTTGGAGGTGATCTCGTGGAAATAAAAGTTGCCGACGCGCTTGTGCAGTGCCTTGAAAGAGAAAACGTGGAAGTAATTTTTGGCTATCCCGGCGGTGCGATTCTTCCCGTCTATGATTCTTTATATCATTCGAAAATAAGGCATGTGCTGGTGCGCCATGAGCAGGGCGCGGTCCATGCCGCCGATGGATATGCCAGGGTTACCGGCAAAGTAGGTGTGTGCGTAGCAACCTCCGGTCCCGGTGCAACCAACCTGGTAACCGGAATCGCCAATGCATATATGGACTCCATTCCGCTCGTGATTCTTACCGGCCAGGTTTCCACAAGTCAGATTGGAACGGACTCCTTTCAGGAAGTCGATATTACGGGCATAACAATGCCGATTACCAAGCACAATTACCTCTTGAAGGACCCGCTCAAGCTCACGGCCATCATTAAAAACGCCTTCCACATTGCGTCGAGTGGAAGACCCGGGCCAGTGCTGATAGATATCCCCCGCGACGTAGCCAATATGACCATCCCGTTCAAATATCCTTCGAATGTGCGGCTCAGAGGTTACAAGCCGACCTACAAGGGTCACCCCTCAAAAATAAAGGAAATAGCGGCGCTCATCGGAAAGGCCAAAAGGCCGGTGATCTATGCCGGGGGCGGCATACTTTCCTCCAATGCATCCGGGGAACTGCTCCAGTTTGCCGAGGCCATATCGGCTCCCGTTACCAATACTTTTATGGGGCTGTCGGGATTTCCGGGGGAACATCCCCTCTTCCTCGGCATGCTTGGCCTTCACGGCACCCGTAGCGCAAACATGGCTATATCGGAATGCGATCTCCTGATCGGTCTGGGTGCCCGCTTCGACGACCGTGTAGTGGGAAATATCAACAAGTTTGCCCAGCAGGCTACTGTTATTCATGTCGATATCGACCCGGCCGAGATCGGTAAAATTATTCCGACGAACGTGCCTCTGGTCGGCGATGTAAAGCAGATTCTCAACAGCCTTTTGCCCTTAATTGAAAAGATTGATCGCTCTAAATGGCTGGAGCGCATCGGTGAGCTCAAAGGGCAGTATCCTCTGACCTACTGCAGGGGAGAAGTGCTTAAACCCCAGTTCGTCATAGAACTGCTTTGGAATTGCACCAAGGGTGAGGCAATAATCGTAACCGACGTCGGCCAGCACCAGATGTGGGTGGCCCAATATTACCCTTTTAAACACCCGCGCACACTTGTGTCTTCCGGGGGCTTGGGCTGCATGGGTTTTGGCCTGCCGGCCGCTCTCGGAGCCTCACTGGCCGCTCCGGGCAAACCTGTTGTACTGGTCACCGGAGACGGCAGCATACAGATGACCATGCAGGAACTTGGCACGATGATGGAACAGGGCCTGGCGATCAAAATAATTATACTTAACAACTATGCTCTTGGAATGGTGCGCCAGCTCCAGGAATTTTATTGCGAGGGACGCTATATGTCCGTCAATTTCAAATTCCATCCTGATTTCGAGATGCTTGCCAAGGCCTATGGCATCCCTGGATACACTTTCAGGACTGAAGAGGAGGTCATGAACCACCTGCCTGAAGCCCTTGCAAAACCAGGCCCTGCTATAATAAATTGCATAGTGCCGGTTGACGAGAACGTGTCGCCCATGGTGATGGCCGGACAAGGGATTCATGAGGCGATAGATTGCGGTTGAAACCCGCCGCACTGTTAAGAAATCGAGGGGAGGCTCGTGTGTGCCTCCCCTTTTCCAGCAATCCTTGACAGCACACCCTGGGTCCCCGTATAGTACGCCCTCCCAAGAAAACCTCTGGAGAATACCGCTACATGAAGACACTGCTTCTCAATCCCCCCTCGTTTGAAAAATTCGACGGGGGAGCGGGTGCAAGATGGCCCGCACGCCGCGAAATTGCATCTTACTGGTATCCCGTCTGGCTTGCATATCCAGCCGGACTGATAAAGGAAAGCAGGCTGCTTGATGCTCCGCCGCACGGAGTCTCCCCCGAGGAAACAGTCCGTATAGCGATGGATTTCGATTTCCTCGTGCTCTTCACAAGTAAGGTTGGCTTCGAAAATGATGTGAAGCTTGCCGAAACCATAAAGGATCTCAAGCCTTCCATAAAAATTGCGTTTGTTGGCCCGCCGGTGACGATCAAGCCCGAAGAGGCCCTTAATGCATCGCCGGCAATTGATTTCGTTGCCAGGCGCGAATTCGATTACACGGTCACCGAATTCGCGCAGGGTAAAAGCCTTGAAGAGATTGACGGGGTAAGCTTTCGAAAAAACGGTGCGATAGTCCATAATCCCGACCGGCCGCTTCTTCAGGACCTCGATTCACTCCCGTTCATAAGCGAGATCTACCGGCGCGACCTGGACCCTACGAAATATAATATTCCTTTTTTAAAGCACCCCTACCTCTCATTCTACACGGCGCGCGGATGCCCGGCGCGGTGCATCTACTGCCTGTGGCCACAGACATTCACGGGGCACCCATGGCGCACGCGCAGCAACGAAAATGTTGTGGCTGAGGTGAAACGGGCCCTCGAAATTTTCCCCGAAGTAAAAGAGATTTTCTTTGACGACGACACATGGGCATGGGGTAAAGCGCGGGTTCTGGATCTTTGCGGGTATCTCAAGAAGCTCAAATTCACATGGTCGTGCAATAGCAGGGTCCACGCAGACTACGAGATGCTAAAGGCGATGAAGGAGGCAGGGTGCCGGCTGCTTGTCGTCGGGTTCGAGTCGGGTGTCCAGGAAGTTCTCGACAATATGAAAAAGGGCATTACCATCGAGCAGTCGCTCACGTTTATGAAAAACTGCAAGGAATTGGGAATTACCGTGCACGGCGATTTCATGATCGGGTTGCCGGGGGAAACCAAAGAAACGATCCGACGCACCCTTGAATTCGCTCAAAAACTTGACCCTGAAACGATTCAGGTCTCTGTCGCCCACCCATTTCCGGGCACCGAGTTCTATAAATACCTTGAAGAAAATGGATACCTTACCGATGATGACATGGTCGATGAACTCGGCCACCAGCTTCCAAATTTCGAGTATCCGTGGCTGAACCGCCAGGAAATAGTCGATGCGGTGGAATACTTTTACGGAAAGTATTACTTCCGGCCAAAGGTAATTTACCGGATCGTGCGCCGGGCGATATTCGATGCCGATGATCGCAAACGTCTCTACAAGGAAGCGTGCGATTACCTGAGTCTTCGCGCACGGCGAAAGAAGTTCTCTGGAGGGCATGTTTTCGAGAAGCAGGCTTAGTGAGCAATGACCGGATTGGCGAGGCATCCGGATTTGATGGCACGGCAGGGGGTTGTAACTGCTTAAACGATATCTGATCATTAACGGAGACGACTTTGGAGTCTCCGAGGAAGTTAATGAAGCAATAATTCTGGCTCATCGTCACGGTATTTTGACCAGTTGCAGCCTGATGCCCGGAGGGGCTGCGTTCGATGAGGCGGTTCGACTTGCGGCTGCGAACCCCGGGATGGCTGTTGGGATTCACGTTACGTGTGTTGCCGGAAAATCGGTTCTGCCCCACGATAAAGTCCCTCGTTTAGTCAATCAATGTGGCAATTTCCTCGAAGATCCCGCCAGGGCTGCCCTGAAATATTTTTTTTGCAAAAGCACCCGAAAGGAATTATTGAGGGAGCTTGACGCCCAGTTTGACAAGTTTTTCTCATCCGGATTAAGATGCTCGCATATCGATTCCCACTGCCACATGCATGTAAATCCGGCGGTTCTGGACATGGTTGTTGAACTAGGTGAAAAGTACGGCATTTCGACAATGCGGGTGCCGGACGATGATTTTTTCAGCGCTGTGGGATTTTTTGATAAACCTTTACTGATGG
Organism: Desulfarculales bacterium UBA702; assembly: GCA_002298165.1. Taxonomy (GTDB): domain Bacteria; phylum Desulfobacterota; class Syntrophobacteria; order Syntrophobacterales; family Syntrophobacteraceae; genus SbD1. The sequence continues at coordinate 81,424 of DBMI01000028.1, read as the reverse complement.
CCGGAAACGCACTCGTTTTCAAACTCCTTTGCGCTCGAATGAGGGATGTTCTTCGGAAGCGCGGGTTCCGGTTTGCGCAAAGAGTTTATGGAAATCTTCTCACCGGGAGTCTGGGCTCGGATTACACGCTTTCCGTGCTCGATAACGTACCGGCCGGCATCAGCGAAATATATTTTCACCCCGCGCTTCCCGGAGATGCATCTGCGCCGGACCGCAAAAGCCTGCAGCACCTTCGTGAATTGGGAATACTGCTCGATCCTCGGGTACGATCAAAGGTGGATGAGCTGGGCATTGCCCCGGCTAATTATTTCGATTTGGACAGGGTTTAATGAAAACATCCATAGTAATTACAATCGCCGTGCTTGCGCAGGCGATCGGGAATACTTTGCTCAGCAAGGGGATGAAAGATATTGCCTCTCAGCCATCATTCACGGACGGTTTTTCTGTGATGATGCTGGTAAGTGCGATGCAGGACCCGATAATCTGGGGTGGAATTGTCCTGCTTATCCTTTTTTTCGCCTGTTTTCTCTCGGCCCTCTCATGGGCTGACCTCAGCTTTGTATTGCCCGCAACTGCCTCGGGGTACATACTTAATGTTTTCCTGGCCCACCGCTACCTCGCAGAACCCGTTTCCACCTCCCGGTGGCTGGGATCGGTACTGATCTTCTTCGGTATTGCACTTGTCGCCTGGTCTACCAGAAGTACCAATGTTAAACAGGAACAGAGTCAGGACTCTTCGGCGCCTGATGCACGGGGGAGCGAGACATGCTGACCGCTATTATGGTCTTGATGATTGTCTCCTCCAATGCCGCTGGCGATGTGCTTCTCACAAGGGGTATGAAGAAGATAGGTGACATTTCGGCCCTCAGCCCGGTTGATTTGCTGAAGGTAGCCAAAAGAGTTCTAACCAACAGAGACTTCATGCTCGGCGTACTATGCCTTTCAGTGAGCTTCTTTTCTTTCCTGACCGTGCTTTCCTGGGCCGATCTAAGCTTCGTCGTGCCGGCTACGGCAATAGTGTACGTAGTGACCATTTTCGGGGCAAAGTTCATCCTCAAGGAAGAAATAAACCGAATGCGATGGGCCGGAACACTGCTCGTTTGCCTTGGTGTAGCTTTGGTCTGCATCCCTTGATTTCCCGCCTTCCTGGCCGGTCGAATTTTGGTAGATCTGTTTGAGCGATCATGGGAATTTCGATGCGAATAGCATTGATTTGAGCGCAACCCAACGATCAGATTCTCATCAAGCCCTGAATGCTGGATTTCAATATTGCAGCCATCTCCGGGTTTGTAGTCATTTTCACACTAGTTCCGACCAAAACTGGTTTCCCAGATGCTACTGCAATCCTTAGAATTCTTCTTCTTTACCATGGCTTTCGCCTCCATTCTTTATTACCTGGGGGCCATGATTGCGGCGCGTTCGTTTTTTGCAGCCAAAGCGATTCTCGATACGGGCGCACTCCCTCCCGTTTCCATACTTATCCCGCTGTGCGGGGCCGATTTCGGGGCTTACGAAAATTACGCTTCGCTTTGCAGGCAGGATTATCCCCGGTTACAGCTTGTTTTCGGCGTGAGAGATATCGCCGATTCTTCAATTGGCCTGATTGCCAAATTAAAGGCCGATTTTCCACTTGTGGAAATCGATCTGGCCGTAAACTCCGAAGAAATCGGCGAAAATCCCAAAGTAAGTAATCTAAACAATATTCTTTCGCTCGCCAGACACGACTTTCTTATGCTCATGGACAGTGACATTCGGGTTGGTCCAGATTTTCTGCGGAGTGTTCTTTCAGAAATGATCCAAACCGGAGCGGGCGTAGTAACCTGTCTCTATCGGGCAGGTGAAGCGCCCGGTCTTGCCGCAAAACTCGAAGCGGTTGGCATATCCGCTGAATTCGCACCGGGCGTGCTTATTGCCGAAAAAACCGCAGGCATTTCGTTTGCTTTCGGTGCGGCGATATTGATCGAGAAAAACACCCTCGCTGCAATTGGAGGTTTCGTGGCCATAGCCGACTACCTTGCCGACGATTACATGATCGGAAATCTCGCAAGCAAAGCCGGATATCCCGTCCGGTTATCGAACTATGTGGTCGAAACAGTTCTTTCCCGCCTCGACATCTCTGGTTTCATTAAACACCAGGTCCGGTGGGCGCGCGGGATAAGGGCGTGCAACCGGGCGGGGCATACCGGATCGCTCATCACAAACGGGACCGTCCTTGCCGCCTTCTATCTTGCATTATCCGGTTTTTCGGCAACGGGGTGGGTGTTTTTTGCTATGATAGCCGCACTCAGATTGGCCATGGCCCTATTTATCGGGGTTAAATGCCTCGGCGACAAGCCCTTAAAGCTCTACCTTCCGCTGATCCTGATAAGGGATTTTTTCAGCTTCTACTTCTGGTGTGCCGCGATTTTTGGAGATTGTGTCGAGTGGAGGGGGAGAATCTTCAAGCTCACCGCCGGCGGCAAAATGGTAAGGCAAGGCTGAAGGAGCATTGCGGATCCTTGCTGTGCGCCGACTCCGCTGTTCGCTCCCTAGTCCTATTTCCCAACCTCTTTATTTTTGTCCTGCCGTTTTATAGAATAGCCTTGTTTGCCTATCTTTTGGAGCCTGCCGACTTTTGGATCAGCCGGCATGCGGTTTATCTCTCCTTTGGAGGCCGATATGGGACCTTTTAAGCTCTTGCTGTTAGCTTCCGTGGTGCTAATGCCTGTTTTTTTTCCTGCATTTCTGGAAGGCGGCCAGAAAGCTGACGTGGTTGTGGATAAATCCTCTAATGGAGAGCAGGTCGTTCTACGTCGCGGACAATTCCTGGAGGTCCAACTGCAGCAGGCCGGAGCGACGGGATATCTTTGGCAGGTTGTTGTTCTCGATAAAAATCTGCTGGACTGCGTGGAATTGGCGAGCCCGCCGCCCGGTGAGGGGAGCATGATAGCGGGAGCGCCAATCCTGAGGACTTGGCGCTTTAAGGCACTTGCGAAAGGGCAAACGGAGCTGAAGATGTTTAATTATCGCCCGTGGGAAGGTGTTGAGAAAGCGGTAGACAAATTCCAGCTAAAAATTAACATTCAGTAGTAACTACGAAGCTGCCTCAATTGATGCAGCATCATTTTTGAGCGGAGCACGGCAATCCCTGTCGAGCGGATGCGTCGGCCCGAAGGTGTTCCAGAAAAGCCGTGCAGAGCGGAGATGCCTCACGATTCTTTCTTTGCGCCAGGTAAAAGGGTCTGGTTATGCGCAAACGGTCCAAAGCTAAAGGTATAAGAGTCTTCCTCTCGATTTCTTCAATCACCGCGTACAACGACAGAATCGCTACGCCGACTTTTGCTTTAACAGCCTGACGGACAGCCTCGGTACTCCCCATTTCAGAAACAATATTAAGATGTGATGGCGAAAAACCGGCCGATTCGAGTGCCTGCTGCATAACGGCCCGAGTCCCCGAACCCCTTTCACGAGAGACGAAAGGCACACTACCAAGCTCCTCGAGCCGCACGCGTTGGCGGCCATCCCAAGGGTGGCCGGGATACACCACCAGGGGCAATTCATCGGAATAAACCTCTTCAAGCGCTACCCTTTTCTCTTCCCATTTTGCTCCTATCATCCCGAACTCGACTGTTCCGTCCAAGACCTTCTGAACTACTTCCCCGCTGCTTCCAATCCTGAGAGTTATATGAGTCGAGGGATAACTTGCCTTAAAAGAGCCTATGAGGCTCGGCAATATGTAGGTTCCCGGGATAGTGCTGGCGCCGATACAAAGCGAGCCTGAGAGGTTCCCTTTGAATTTTTGAAGTGCCTGCATGGCTTTTTCGCGCAGTAGAATAATTTCGCGGGCATACTGGTAAAGGATCTTGCCGGCTGGGGTGGGCAGGATCTCGCGCCCGAGCCGGTCTATGAGTTTTTCGCCAACAGAGTCTTCCAAAGCGCGAATGTGCTCGCTGACAGTCGGCTGTGTAAGGCTGACCGCCTCAGCCGCACGCGTGAAACTCTGCAATTCTATTACCTTGCAAAAAACAATTAGCCGATGGATGTCCATTTCGCACTCTCTGTAGAGGGTACACGTCTAAGTTTTAAACCTCAAAATCACCCTTTTCTTTTTCGCGGCGGAAATCCTCCTCGATTTGTTCAATCCTTTCGGTGGCTTGCTCCCATTGCGAGGTGAGGGCGGCGATTTCCGACTGCAGTTCCCTATATTTGGATTGGATCTCCTGTGAGAGCTTGCCGTCCCTATAAGTATCGGGGTCGGCGAGGAAAGCCTTTACGCTGTCGAGTTCGGCGTGGCACCCATCAAGGCGCTTCTCGGTCTGGTCGATTAGATCCTGCAGGGGCTTTTTTACCCGGTACAGCTCGTTTCGAAGCTCAGCCTCGATTCTTTTACGATCCGGTCTGGTTTTGCCACCCGAACCGTTCTCGCCGCTTTTGTCTTTTTGGGTTTCCGAAGCTCGTTCAGCAACGATTTTCTTCTTCCAGATTGACTGAAAGTCATCGTAATTTCCTGGAAAGACCTCGAGCTTTCCTGCTCCGGCAATAAGGATCTTGTTTGCAACCACATTTATGAACCGCCTGTCGTGGCTTATAAAGCAGATGGTGCCCGGAAAATCACTGAGCGCCTTCTCAAGAACGACACGAGAGGAAATATCGAGGTGATTTGTAGGCTCATCCAGGAGCAGGAAGTTGGGGCGCTGGAGCAAAATCTTACAGAGAACAAGGCGCGCTTTTTCCCCGCCGCTGAGGACAGTGGTCATTTTGAGTACGTCATCCCCTTCGAAAAGGAATGCGCCTAAAAGCCCCCGAAGCTGACTCTGGCTCATATCGCCCGATACCGAGAGGGCTTCATCCAGGACTGTTGTATCCGGCCTTAACTGCTCCCATTGATGTTGTGCATAGTAGCCGATGGCCGTGTGATGTCCAACTATCCTCTCACCCGAATCAGGCTCGATTATCCCTGCAATGAGCTTTAAAAGAGTGCTTTTTCCAGCGCCGTTTGGACCAAGGAATGCAATTTTGTCTTCACGTTCAACCACTAGATCTATGCCGTTATAAACCGGATTCGAGCCATAAGATTTGGCGATGTTTCGCAGTTCGATCACTCGCCTGCCTGTGCGGGCTGGAGTCGGGAAAATGAAATTTATCTCCGAATCGACTACAGGCGCTTCGACTCTTTCGATCTTGTCGAGCATCTTTAAGCGGCTTTGTGCCTGGGCTGCCGTTTTTTTGTCGTATCGGTTCTTCTCTATGAAGCGCTCGATCTGGCGAATCCTGTCCTGCTGGTTCTTGTAGGTGGCAAACTGGATTTCCTGGCGCTTGGCCTTTTCTTCGAGGAAAAAGTCGTAATTCCCCGCATATTCGCCCAGGTCTCCCTGTTCTATTTCAACGATCCGCGATACGACACGGTTGAGGAATGCCCTGTCATGGGATACCAGAATAAACGCCGAAGAAGAATTGATTAGATAGTCTTCCAGCCATACCAGTGATTCGAGATCGAGATGATTGGTAGGCTCGTCCAGCAGTAAAAGGTCTGGTTCGGACAGAAGCAGGCGTCCGAGTTCCAGCCTCATTACCCAGCCTCCGCTGAGTTCTGAGACGGGTTTATCGAATTGGGATGTTTTGAACCCCAGGCCCTCAAGGATCTTTGCGGCACGGGAATCCAAATCATATCCCACAAGATGTTCGAGATGCTCAAGCACCCTGGCGTGCTTGTCCGCCAGTGTGATCAGCTCCCGCTGGTCTGCGCCCGCCTCCATTCGCATTTGAATCGAATCGAGCTCGGTCCTCAGTCCTTCAGCTTCTTCGTGGACGTCGGTTGCTCGCGAGAGTACTGTCTTACAGGCTGATGGGACTGCTTCCTGCGGTAGAAAACCCATCCTCAGATTCTTCGTTCTGCTGACTGTGCCGCTATCGGCCTCGACTTGCCCAAGCAAGATCTGAAAAAGAGTGGACTTGCCTGAGCCGTTAGAACCAATGAGCCCTATGCGCTCGCCGGGATGAACGTGGAACGAAACGCCCCGCAGTAACTCTCTTTTCCCTATATATTTTGAGACGCCGCTAACTGTCAGCAACTGCTGCTTCTCCGATAATTATCCATGAAATGACCAATATTAACTTCCTCGGCCGGAAATTTCATTACCGGATCGCGGAATACCAGGAACAATACATACAGGAAACCTCATCGAGCATAAAATGAAAACGATTCTCAGCAACTTTAAAAAATGATAAGTGTAGCATTCCCGCAGACTCAGGAGGTTTTTTGGATAAAAAGCATCAGCACAAGCTATTTCTTCGGGCGGTAATTTTCGATTGCGACGGAATCCTGGTGGACACCGAACCCCTTCATTACCGGGCATTCCAGAAAGTTCTTGCCCCCCTGGGGCTAGCTCACAGCTTCGAGCACTACATGGAGTTTTTTATCGGATTTGACGACCGCGATGCATTTTTGCACTCTTTCAAAGAAGGCGGGCGGGACCTTGATTCCACGACCCTGGAGACTTTAATTGCTGCCAAGGCGCTGGCGCTGCAGGAGCAGATCCAGCATGGAGTGCCAACCTTCCCGGGTGTTGTCGAACTGGTGCGCGAACTGGCTCGCGAGGGGACGCCAATGGCCATAGCCTCCGGTGCACTGAGACATGAAATCCGTGCTTTCGTCAAATCTCTTGGGCTTGACGGGGCATTTTGTGCGATGGTCGCCGCAGACGATGTAAGAAAGAGCAAGCCGGATCCGGAAACATACATAGCTGCAATTGAGCGACTGAAATTGGCGATGGGCTGGACGGATTTGGACGCGGCAAGCTGCATCGCAATCGAAGACACGCCTGCCGGTATCGAGTCCGCCAAGTTGGCCGGCCTTTATGTCATTGCGGTCACAAACTCATTCGAGGAAAAAGAACTCCATGCGGCAGACCATGTCGTAGCCTCACTAGCCGGCCTGGATTATCTCGGAATGTCCCGGCTGCTGGAAATCGGACGCAGGGCTTAGGACCTTACCTTTCTTAGGATCGAATAATGAAATTCGCAAGAGCTGCTCTGATGCCAGCCGTTATTGTAATATCGATGTTTTTCTTATCCGGTGTATCTCTTGGCCAGGAACTTGCCGGTCTACCCGCGATGCCGCTTACCAAGGAGGCGGCTGTCGATTATGCTCTCAGCCACAATCGGTTGTATAAAGCAGCATTTGAAGATGTTGGGGCGGCGGACCAGAAGGTCAAAGAAGCATTGGCTGATTTTTTTCCAAAAGTCGATGGGGCATATGCCTACCGGCACTTCTCCGAGCAGCCGTTTGTGTCGATCAAAGAATTCGGTCCTGCCGGGTCGGCTATCCCGTTCAATTTGAGGACAAGCAACCACTGGGAGATAAATCTTGTCCAGCCGCTTTTTACAGGGTTCGGCCTGGAGGCCCAGTACAAGATCAACAAGGCCGGGCGCCAGCTCTCAAAATTCCAGCGTGAAGAGGTCCGCCTAAATCTGGTAAGGGACGTCCAGGCCACTTACCTTCAGACTCTTCTGGCGGAAAAGCTGCTTGAAGTTGCACGCGATAATGCCGCTAGCATCGAGGTACAGCGGAGCAATGCCGAGGCGGCTTTCAAGCAGGGTGTCGCCGCTGAAAATGATGTGCTCAAAGCTGAGGTGTCCCTCTCGGAGGCAGTCCAAAGGGTTAGGAATGCGGAAAAACAGCTCATTATCCTGCGCTCGACCCTCAATCAACTCCTGGACATTGACCTTACTTCCCAGGTAGAACTCGCCGGGATTGAGGAAAAGACCTATCAAGTACCCGATTTGGGCGAGCTTTTTATGGCTGCTGAAAGAAATCGCCCCGAATACCTGGCAATGGCTACTTCCATAAAGCAATCCGAATTCGGAAAGACGGCGGCCCGCAGCAGATACTATCCCAAATTTTCCGCTTTCGCTCAGTACTACAGGGAGGGAGAGGATTTTACCGCCGACAGGAATCCTTTTACGAATAACGAGAATACGGCTGTTGGTGTTCGCATGGACTGGAATCTTTTCGAAGGGGGAAAGACGAGGGCCACCGAGCTCGAATGGGATTATCGCCGCAGGGCGCTCGAACAGAGACGTGACGATCTTCGCCAAAAAATACGCCTCCAGGTTCAAAATGCTTTCGAACAGCTAAAGGTCGCAAAAGCAAATATCGCAACTACCAGGGTTGCACTAAAACAGGCGGAAGAAAATGAGCGCATTACAACCCTCCAGTATAAGGAACAGGTGGTGATTTTCCTTGAAGTTTTGAACGCGCAGGTGTTCATCGCGCAAACCCGTGCGGATTTTTACCAGGCAATCTACGGGTACGAAATTGCCAAGGCGGAACTGGAACGTGCTATAGGCATACAGATAGGGTCATAGACCTGCTCCCACTTTTTCGGGTTTTAGGCTCATCCAGCGCAATCTGAAGGTAGGAACATTGGACGAAAGACTGGAAAAACCATCCGAGACAGCAACTACTCGAACGCGAGCGCCCCGGCTTCGAGTCGCTGCCGTCGTGTTAGTGGTGGTGGCAGTTGCTGGATTCGCCTACTGGTGGTTCTTTATGCGGAACCTGGTAAGCACTGATGACGCTTACGCCAGGGCCGACAGCGCGCAGATCAGCAGCAGGGTGCCGGGTACTGTTATTCAGGTACTCGTGGATAACGACTATCACGTTGATGCAGGGCAAGAATTACTTGAACTTGACCCCAGCGACTATAAAGTTGCGGTTGACCGTGCAAAGGCCACCCTGGAGCAGGATGAGGCCGATTTGCGGTCAGCCGAAATCACTGTTCCACCGGTTGATGTGCAGACATCGTCTCAAATTCAATCTGCGGAAGCCGCACTGAAAGGCGCCAAGGATACCGAGCAGCAGACCCGCCATACGCTTGGCCAACTGAAGAGCAACCGCGCTGCCGCCGAAGCTGATTTCAAGCAGGCCGAGCGGGATTTCAAAAGGTTCGAAAACCTCTCGAAATCAGGAGCTGGCACCGAGCGTCAAACAGAGCAGGCCAGGACCGCATATGACCGCGGCAAAGCGCAGATCGCGGCCATCGATGCCCAGATAGCCGCCTTAGAATCGGCCCTCGCCGCCGCAAGCCAGCAGGTCGTGCGCGCAAACGCGCAACTCAATGTAACCCGTAGCGAGCGCTCGAATCTCGACGTCCAGCGCCACAGAGTAGAATCGCTTTCAGCCAGGCGAGACAAGTCCAGGGCCGAATTGCAAGCCGCTCTTCTCAATCTTTCCTATTGCAGTATAAAGGCGCCAATCTCAGGCTACGTTGCCCAGAAAAATATCCAGATCGGAGACCGCATCCAGCCGGGGCAGGCCGTGATGGCGGTTGTGCCGTTACGCCAGATATACGTCGAAGCCAATTTCAAGGAAACTCAGCTGACGAACGTCCGGCTTGGCCAGCCGGTGTCCATATCCGCCGACATCTACCCAGGATACGAATTTACCGGGAAAGTTACAGGAATTCGGGCAGGAACAGGTGCTGCTTTTTCTTTGATTCCGCCAGAGAACGCCACCGGCAACTGGATAAAGGTAGTACAACGCATTCCTGTAAGGATTGATCTGGACCAGCCTCCACCTCAGGACCGACCGCTTCGGGTGGGAGCATCCCTTGATGTGACAGTTAACATCGCCGACCGAAGCGGACCCCAGCTTGTAACCGGTAAATCGGCTTCTCCGCCCCCCTCCCCTCCCGCCCGGCCATGAACCCGACACCTCACGTCAGCAAATGGATCGTGGCATTAACGGTCATGCTCCCGACTTTTATCGAGATCATGGACACAAGCGTCGTCAACGTCTCTCTCCCCCACATACAGGGAAGTATGAACGCCGGGGTTGACGAAGTAACCTGGGTCCTTACATCCTATCTCGTCTCCAACGCCATTATCATCCCGATTACCGGCTGGCTCTCGAGCGTCTTCGGGAGGAAGCGCTACCTGATCTTTTCGCTTTCCCTTTTTACCTTTGCCTCGATCCTGTGTGGTGCGGCTCCTACCCTGCAGATTCTTATAATATCCAGAATACTTCAGGGAATAGGCGGCGGAGGACTTCAGCCACTCTCTCAGGCCATCTTGCTGGAGACATTTCCCAGGAAGGAACATGGGATGGCGATGGCGCTTTTTGGCATGGGGGTCGTCATGGCCCCGATTATCGGGCCCGTCGTCGGTGGTTGGATCACTGATAACTGGTCCTGGCGCTGGGTTTTCTACATTAACCTTCCCGCTGGAATTCTTGCGGTGATCTTGGCGGCGGTTTTCATTCACGATCCTTACTACATAAAACGTGAAGTGTTCAAAATTGACAGATGGGGCCTTGCACTTCTGACCGTTGGACTTGGCGCCCTTCAAATCGTCCTTGACAAGGGTGAGAGGGAGGATTGGTTCCAATCTGAATTCATCATAATTCTTAGCATAGTTGCCGCTGTATCCCTGATACTGCTTGTGATAGTGGAACTAAGGTCGGAGCACCCGGTGATCGACTTTACGGTTTTCAAGGACCGGAGCTTTTCAGCTGGTACGGCGATCATGTTCCTTGGTTTTCTATGTCTTTTTGGAAGCATTGTCCTATTGCCGCTCTACCTGCAGCAACTGATGGGATACACTGCTTTGTGGGCTGGACTAGTACTCGGTCCGGGCGGATTATCGAGCTTTTTCGTCATGCCGATTGCCGGAACCTTGATGAAAAAGGGAGTAAAGCCCCGCTACCTGCTGATAGTCGGTCTGGCAACCACTTCATACGCTCAGTGGCAGATGGCCCAATTCAATTTGCAGGCTGATTTCTACTCGGTAGCCTTGCCGAGATTTCTGCAGGGCGTTGGTCTGGGTTTTTTTTTCGTGCCCTTGGCAACGGCCGCATACGTCAATATCTCGGTCGAGAAGATGGGAAATGCATCGGGTGTGTTTAATCTTCTAAGAAATCTGGGTGGCAGCTTCGGGGTCGCGATAAGCACGACAATTTTGTCCCAGCGCGCGCAGGTTCACCAGACGTTCATATCAGAGCACATAAATCCGTACAATCCGGCTTTTCAGGAGGCCTATCAGCGCCTTGGCACCTTCCTTCACCAGGTGCGTCCGGAAATCCCGGGAACTACCGGAGCCCTTGGAACTATTTACAGGGAAGTCCTGCGACAGGCCAGCATGCTTGCTTTTAACGATACATTTTATTGTCTTGCAATCGCAACCGGTATTCTGATACCCCTTGCCTTTCTACTCAGGCGATCAGAAGGGGCCCTGCCGCCGGAAGCAGGAATGCATTAGAGAACTGAAGGGAACAACTTGCAAAAAGTACCAGCTAGTGAAATAGCAAGCCGCCTGGCAATTTTCCAGGCGTTATTATCCAAAAGCGGAGTGGCTGCGGCAGTGGTACGCCAAAATGCCGACCTGTTTTACTTTACCGGAACTGTCCAGGATGGGCATCTCGTAATTCCTGCATCCGGCAACCCAGTTTTTCTCGTGCGCCGCAGCCTGGAGAGGGCGCTTGCCGACTCCCCTCTCAGGCCAATAGTTCCCCTCAGAAGTTTAAGCGAACTCCGGCAGGTGCTCTTTGATGCATGTGGTTCAAACGAGCCGGAGGTAATCGGATTCGAACTGGATGTTATCCCGGCAAATCTTTTCTTTCTCTACGACGAAAAAGTGTTCCCGCGCCAGCGCATAATCGACGTCAGCCCTCTTATTCGTCAGGTCCGCATGATAAAATCGCCGTGGGAGATCGAAATGCTTCGCGAGGCCGGCAGAGTATCGATCATGGTCCACGATGCGGTTCCGCATCTGCTCAAACGCGGTAAAAGCGAACTGGTCTTGATGGCCGAACTCGAAACGATCGCAAGAAAGGCCGGAAATACCGGATTTGTACGCACCCGGTCATTCAACATCGAGATGAGCTTCGGGCATATTCTTTCAGGGGCCAGTGCCGCTCTACCCTCGTACAGCGATACTCCCACCGGTGGTCCAGGTATAACTCCTTCCTTCGGCCAGGGTGCCGGGGAACGCGAAATTCAGGAGGGTGAAGTAGTCAGTGTCGATTTGGCCATCTGCAAAGATGGATATTTAAACGACATGACGAGGAACTACTGCATTGGTGTGCCGCCACAAAATCTCAGCAAGGCTTACGAATTTACCAAGACCGTCCACCAAAGGCTGCGGGCGATTGCCGGCCCTGGTTCGGTCGCGGGCGACATATACCGGCAGGTAATAGGTTGGGCCGAAGAGGCAGGTTGGGCAAAATGGTTCATGGGCTATACGGACCCAAGAATTTCGTTTGTAGGCCACGGACTTGGGATAGAGATCGACGAGTTTCCGTTCATCGCGGATGGACAAAAATTCGTACTCAGCGAGGGAATGATATTCGCTTTCGAGCCGAAGGTGTTAATCCCCGGCGAGGGACTAGCCGGACTGGAGAATACCTACCTTGTAACTGCCAATGGCATCGAATCGCTCACGCCAACCAGTGAGGAAATGGTTATTATTTAGGATTTTGAATTCGGGATTCCAGGAACTCTGAATAAGTCAATCAACATCTCGTCTTCTCAAATAATGGTTTAGTCGGAGGTTCTCATGAGCGAAGAAAAGGATATAAACCCTTTGCAGTGGAAAGAGAAACTTGAAGATGCCTGGCGTGCGATTCCCAAGCCATTCAGAAGCGACCGCGCAGTCCACCGGACCCTCCAATGCCACCTGTTCCAAATTGTCCGTGAACTTGGATTCAAGACAGTTGCTGACTATGTACCGCCGCGAATTATCGAACGGCCTGTCGATTTAATAGCGGTAAACAAGGATAACGAAATCGTTTACGCCGTTTGCATCGATACACTCGTTACCCTTCCCGCCGTCAAAACCCTCAACAGCTTTGCAGCCCAAAACAAGCTGATTCTGACAACGGGGCCGCTCGAGAAAAAAGTCCAGGAGAGCAGATTCTTTCTCAATGAAGAAATACAGCACCTGCACTTAAAGCCGTTTGAGAGATAATCAAGAATCACGACTTTTTGATAGCGTTTCCCATCCGAGTGGTTACCTTTTTTTCAAGAATGTTTCTTCATGAAGGATACCTGCTATGGATGCCAAGGAAAAGATGAATAAGCTCGTTTTGAGAACTCTTGGGATATTCGAGTTCCTGGAGGAAAGGAAAAAACCTTCAGAGGCAGCGCAGTCACGCTCCGGCAAAGGTTCGGAGATGCTGCGGGTAACGGATTCCAGGGGGTGCGAGTATCTCTGCCCGGTCAATAAGCTCAAAGACATGAATTTTGTAAGCGAACGTGAAAAAGAGAATTGCGCGGATTATACGGTCATTTCCCGACATACTGCTATCGAAGCATAAAGGAGAAAGCCTTGCCCGGAATATTGGGGCTTGCGGACCTTTGGCGCCAGTTCTCCTGTTTACAAAACCATGCGCTACTTGCTCCTGCAGACCTCCCTTACCGAATAGATTCTTTTACCCTGTGACTCGAAATAGATTCGCATTAGTATTTCGCCAAGCAATCCAATCGCTAGGAATTGGACCGATGTGAGCATTAGAACCGATCCGAGAAGCGCAAGGGGTCCGTGGGCCTGGAAGATGTCTATACCGATTATGAATTTCCGATAGGCCAGGAAAAGGCCGATAAGACCGGAAAGCCCGAAAGCTCCAAGAAAGATTTTTCCGAAAAAATGCAGTGGCCGGGTCATGTACCGGCGCAGAAAACCGACTGTCAATAGATCGAATGCCACCCGGAAGGTCCTTGAAAGACCATAATGGGACTTCCCCTGATTTCTTCCCATGTCTTTAATCGGAATTTCAACTATCCTCGCCCCGTTGAGTGCGATAAGGGCGGGTACGAAGCGATGAAGGTCGCCATATAGGTGCAGGTCCGCAAGGACTTCCCGCCTATAGGCCTTGAAAGTGGTCCCGAAATCGTGAACATCCACGCCTGAAACTTTTGCTATGAGCCAGTTTGCTATTCGAGAGGGAATGGTCCGAGTAAGGAGCGCATCGGAGCGTGCCGTCCTCCAGCCCGAAACCATGTCGTATCCTTCTCCAATTTTGTTTAGAAAATTGGGGATCTCCTCTGGGGCATGCTGCAAGTCGCCGTCAAGAGATACTATTATTTCGCCGCATGCATGGTGAAAACCGGCCATCAGCGCCGGAGTCTGACCGTAATTTCTTCGAAGATGCACAACAAGCACCCGCGGATCTTTCTTATAGAGTGAATCCAGTATCCGGGGGGTATCGTCGGTGCTGCCGTCGTTTATGAGGACTAGTTCCCAGGATTTGGCACACTGCTCCATAGTGGTCCGGACGCGCTGGTAGAGTTCATTTAAAGTAGTCGCTTCGTTATGAAGCGGAATTACGACCGATACCGCGGGAATATTGAGAGTTTCATGCCCCGGGGGCTGGGTTGATACGATTGGATTATTGCCGCTCACTTGTTTACCTCTCCGAAGTTGCTGATAATAATACTATTTCTCTGAAGAAGCTCTTTTAGCTCTTCTGATGCGACGATTTCCTTTTCTCTTGCCCGAGATTCAATCAGTCGCGTACCGAGAATTTTAAGATCATCGTCCACATAGCCGGGATGAGTCATCAACTCGTTTATGCCGGGCTTCACTCTTTCTGAGAAGCGCCTGATGAACTTCCGGGTCATTAAACCGGTTGCTGAGATGCCATGAAAATAATCGGGGCTGCAGATCCCACTGCCACTCATCAGAGAATGGAAAGCCAAACGGGCTGGGGAAGTGCAAAGAGCCGCCGCGTACTGCCTGATAAACTGCCCTCTTTTACCCTTTTCCATGTCGAAAAGGAACATTAACCCTGCGGGTGATTCGAATGGATCACGTATCCACTTAACCGACCAGCGCCTCGCGATCTCAATCATGATTTCAAGGACTGCCGGAATGATATGCACGTGTTTGTGAGAATCGAAATGAGTGGGGATAATTCCAGAATCGAATACCCGCTCAGCCTGGGCGAAAAGCTCTCTTCTAAGTTCGTCTCTGACGCCCCTTCGCGACAAAGCGATTTTGAGCAATTCGCCTGGACCGGATGGGAGCGCTCCATTGCGGCCGGTGAGTTCAGGGAGTTTGGCCGTCTCGGATAAAGGCTGAAACCTGGTGAGCACGAAATGAATCCCAACTCCCAAATTTTTACGTCCCTTTGCAATCTTAACCGCATCGTCGAAGGCCGGGGCATTTGCCATTATAGTTGCGCTCCGCAGCACCCCGCGTTCGCAACACTCGGCAACCGCCGCGTTCACCCCCGCTGTAAGCCCAAAATCATCAGCATTTACGATAAGTTTACGTTCCATTCGAATTTTCTTGTTGTATTCCGGAAATCTTCCGAAAATGACTGATAGTGAAAAAATTAAAAAGGGGAAGAGGCTGGGTATCAGAGACGACGGTTAATGTCAAGCCTTTCCGGAGTTTATGCCGAACTGGGGTAAGGGCTGTTTTTTCTTGCTCCATCTATTGAATTCACTATACAAGTATTACCTTGATGTGATCGTTGGGGCAGCAGGCACTATTGCTTCTATTACCTTCATCTACTGTATAAGATCGCGAATTGTACCCGGACAATTATTATCAAAGGAAGGTTGCACGATGGCAAAGTACTTTCAGTTACGGAAGTATGTGAAAGCTGGTCTCCCGCTTGTTTTGATCCTGACCATTTTCTGTTCCGGGGCCTTGGGTGCGGAGCAAAAAGTATTAACTCTTGACCAGTTGATCGAGATGGCAGTTGCGACAAGTCCCGAACTCAAAATTGCCGACCTGGAAGTGGTTTCCGCCAAGGCTGATCTAAAAATGGCCAAAGCAGGGATGCTGCCGCAGATGGACTTGCGGGGTATTGTCGGCCCGGTTGATGAGGCAAAAGAGCCGATAGTAGTAGTCGATCCCGTCACGATGATCGGCAGGATCAAGGATCCACCAAACTTCAACAGCAGCGCTATAACCGTGTTCGGGCGACTCGATTTCACGATCGAGCAACCTCTTTATACCTTCGGCAAAATATCCAATCGCAGGGATGCCGCCGCACTTGGAGTGGAAGCGCAAATTGCGGGAAAAAATAAAGTGCGAAACGAGGTTGTCCTGCAAATGAAGGAACTCTACTACGCTTATCTCATTGCCGGCCAGGGAAAAAAGGCAGCGGGAGAAGCCGATGATTTCATAAAGGATGCGGGGTCGCGTATCAGGCGACTGATTGAGATGAAGGCAACAAACGCCGATCAGAGTGATCTTTATCGGTTGGATGCATTTTCAGCTGAAGTTAAAGCATTCGAGATCAAGGCAACTACCGGATCTCACCTCGCCTACCAGTCGCTTAAGAGATTTGCCGGGATCCCGGAAAACGAGGATTTTCGCATCGACAAAACCGAGCTTCCCAGGGAGCCGAGACACCTGGCCCCAGAGGAAGAGTACGTGCAGATGGCACTTGCGAATCGCCCCGAGTTCACACAGGTGAAAAAGGGCGTTGAAGCGCGCAGAAAATTGATGGAAGCGGCAAAAGCGGATTTTTATCCGTCCTTTGGCCTGGCGGTTGTGGGATCGGTTGCTGGAGCTCCTAATCGAGATAACCTGGATGTGGCCTACTTTGGCGACGAGTTCAATCACGCCTATGCAGGAGTCGTTGCCGGGGCGGAATGGCACTTCGATCTTGGAATAACCAAGGGAAAACTCGACAAAGCCAAGGCCGCATACCTCAAAACCGCTCAACAACGAGATCAGGCAGTAAGGTTCATACCGCTTGAAGTGATGAAATACTACCAGGACGCAAGAGAAGCGGAAGTAGGTTACCAGGCATACCAGCAGGCGGCCATAGGGTCTAGGCGTTGGATTGTAACCGCATTTTCAAATTTCGATGTTGGAACAGGCACTGCGAGGGACATGTTTGACGCGATCGACCGGTACGGGAAAAATCAGGGCGAGTACCTCCGGGCCCTTTACAACTACCACGTAGCGCTCGCAAGACTCGAGTACGCGGTTGGCCAAAGATGAGATAACGGTTAAACTCTAAGGAGATGCAGGTTTTGCCCCTATTAAAGGGGCAACAAGTTTTCGACCACAGGATATAAAGTTGGGGTTCATCAACGGATTTCTTCGCAGGTGGATGGCCTGGGTACTTCCCAGGCCACGTTTTATTCTGGCAATGACACTTCTCACAGTCATTGCTTCCCTTTGGGCGGCAGTCGCTCTGCTGCAGGTCCAGACGGACCAGCTTGAACTAATTTCCACCAAACACCCTCTAATTGCACTCCAGGATAAGCTCGAACCTTTCAATTTCAACGGCAAGACCACCTTCGCTGTCGTAGTTCGCGGTCCCTCCCAAAGCCGAAGCATTGAATTCATGAAGGAATTGGCCAACAGGGTTCAAAGCGAACCGCAATATTTCCAGGATATTTTCTACAGGATTGACCCTGATAAGTTCAAAAAATGGGTTCTTTACTACCTGGACAAAGAAGAACTCGAAGGCATAAGGCAGAGAATTGAAGACCATTCGGACATGGTGCAGAAATTGGCCGAAGATCCTGATCTATTGGCCTTTTTTAAGCTCGTAAACAAGGAGATGGCATCTCGAATGGTTGGGGAATTCTTTACCGGATTTCTCGACGAAAGCGACGATCAGAGTACGCCTGCAAAGCACCAGGAACCGATGGATCTCGGTTTCATGATTAAGGTCCTCGATGGTCTTTCGCAATACCTGGACGGATCACACCGGTATGTTTCACCCTGGTCTTCTTTTTTCAACAGCAGTGCATGGGACCTCGAAAAAGAGGGGTACCTATGGGAAGCAAAGAAGAAATTCCTGGTCGCCGCCGTAATGCCGAAAAAAATAAAGGAGGGAGTGAGCAAGACACAGACATCGCTTACGGAGCTGAGAAAACTTATCCGGGATCTTCAGGCCGGCTCGTTCGGCGATGTTCAGGCCGGCGTTACCGGCCAGGAAGCGCTTAATAATGACGAAATGCATACGGCAATGAAGGATATGACCATGGCGACCTGGCTGTCTTTGACCGGGGTCCTTCTGCTGATGGTTATCTTCTTCCGGGGTCTGCGGCATCCTTTGATAATTATGATCTCGCTTGCCGTGGGCCTGTGCTGGACTTTTGGGTGGACGGCAATATTCATTGGGCACCTCAATATCTTGTCAATTGTGTTCGCCCCGTTGCTGAGCGGACTGGGCGTTGACTATGCAATCCACTGGTTTGCGCGGTTCGAAGAAGAAAGAGACAAGACAAACGCCGGAAGGAGAGCTGTAATCCATCAGGTCATGAGCACCTCCGGCCCCGGAATTTTTCTTGCTGGCCTGAGCACCGCCTTTTCATTTCTCCCTTTTATTCTGACCGGTTTTCGCGGCTTAATGGAACTCGGCATGATCACCGGAATGGGAATTCTTTTGACCCTGTTGGCTGATTTCACGGTGCTCCCTTCACTTAGCTACTACTTAGCACAGGAACGGCCGGTTTTGAGAAGAGCCGGACTGGGCTATGGCGTCAGGCAGGATCTCCTGCGGCTTAGCCGCACCGGTGTTAAAACTGTTCTGGTTTGCGCATTGATCTTTATCGTTGCCGGATCTTACGGCGCCTCGAGGGTCAAGTTCGACTTAAATCCACTGCGACTCCAATCGGAGAATGCCGAAGCGGTATACTGGGAAAAACTGCTCGTTGAAAACTCGGAGCATTCCATAATCTCCGCAGCGGCCTTCGCCAGTTCGCCTGAAGAGGCTTTGGCCGCCTCTAAAAGATTGAAGGCCCTACCCTCCGTCTCTGATGTTGCTACGGTTTTCGGTCTACTCCCCGATCACCAGGAAGAAAAAATACCGGTTCTCCGGTCTATTCTCGCCTCGGTACCCGAACTCGACCAGTCGAACCACAGACTGCACGAAGGTACCTTTTACGCGAGCGCCTCCAATATGATCGACCCAAAATCCCGCACGCTTTATCAAAAGGAACTGTCGGAGACACTGGAGAGAATCAGCTTCAAAATGCAGGATGATCAGGCGGACAAGTGGGGAGCCTCGAAACCCCTTGTCGAGCAGATGGCGAATGTGAAAAACCTGATAGGCAAAGTGAATCAATCGCTTAAAAATCGGCCGGATTCGCTTAAAGATCTTCAAGACTACCGGCAGCGCTTCAAGGAGGATATTGTCGATAAATGGAGCCTCCTTAAAGAAAGCTCCTCTGCTCCTCCGATGCGTATAGAAGACATACCATCCGAGCTAAAGGAGCAGTTTTACAGGGAAAACCAGTACCTTATCCGAATATACCCCAAAGAATCGATCTGGGATGAAGGCGCTCTTACCCGCTTTGTGACGGATATTCGAAAAGTTGAACCCGATGCTGTCGGCGATCCCGTTTCTCTTTATGTTTTTTCGTCCGCTTTCAAGAAAGCTTCGGTAACTGCATCGGTTTATGCCTTGATTGCAATCTCGATACTACTTACCCTTACCTTCAAAAGCCTAAAGCTTACGCTTGTCTCTCTGATCCCACTGGCCGCCGGAACCATTTGGACGGTTGGAATAATGGGCGCAGCCGGAATCGATTTCAACCTTGCAAACTCCATTTTTATGCCACTCGTAGTTGGTGCGGGAGTGGAGTACGGAGTAGTAATTCTGCACAGATGGAAGGAAGGGCGAGTGGGTTATGGGCGGCTCCCGTTCAGCACCGGAAAAGGCGTCATATTGGCGGCGCTGACCACCACCATCGGTTTTGGGGCCCTTATGATCTCTCACCATAGGGGGATATTCAGTCTGGGATTCGTGGCATGGGCAGGTAGTATTTGCGTTCTTGCTTCAGCCATATTCATTTTGCCGGCAATACTATCCGGAATGGAAGCACCGATGCCGCTCATCGAGGAAGGAGACGAAGATTATGTCAAAGAGTAAATGCTGTTTTTTTGTTCTGTGCGTGGTTCTTTCTTTATCGCTTTTTCTAGGCATGGATTCGCAAGTTAGAGCTCAATCAGGCGCTACAAACACTGTGAAGAACGTTCTTGATAAGGCAATGGACATCCAGACCACTCCTGCGCTTGAAGGGCCCGAGCATCGTAAAGAACGTGCCACCCAGATCAGAAAACTTATTGCCGATAATTTCGCTTCCTCCGAAATGGCCAGAGAATCGCTCGGTGATTACTGGGATAAACTCTCAGGAGCCCAGCGCCAGCAATACCAGGAAGTCTTTACCGGACTTTTCCAGGACTCATATACCAGAATGGTTTTGAATTTCCTCGGGCGCGAAAAAGTCGAATATCCGGGCGAATCCCACGATGGCAAAAACACGAAGGTGCAAACCGTAATAATGCGCACAAACGAGCATATTCCAGTAGACTATGTTCTTGAGCAAAAGGGCCAAAAATGGATGATCAGGGATGTGTTCATTGATGGAGTGAGCATTGTTGATACTTACAGAAACTCTCTTGGGACCTTCATAAGGGCAAAAGGCTATGATGCCCTAATGAGCAAAATGAGAACTCAGAAAAAAGCGGGCGAGGAGAGCTGATCATATTCAATGCCGGGAGCAGGGATCTTTCGCGCGCCGGCTGCACTGTGAGTTAGGATAAAATGGGGTGGGCGCAATCGTGTCCCGCCCCTTTTTTATGGTTCGTTACTATGGCTGGTATGGATTGAAGCTTTTCTGCAATTCCTTTTGGCTCCTTTTTGCCTGATTAAGGATTTCCATTTCGTGTAACAAAACTCAGCATCGATGTTAGGCATTCATGAAGGCAGTCCAGCTCGTCTCCCAGTCAGGGTCAGCACTCATCTTTAAATAACAGCAGCGGTGGGTCGTAAATCTCAGGGGGGTCGATGCCGAAAAGTTGAAGCAGCGTGGGGGCAACGTTTGTGAGGCCGGGGTTTTTAATTTCGGGATTGAAATGGATGCAGTCAAGCCCGGAAGGGTCATAAACGATGAACCATACGGGGTTTACAGTATGGGCGGTCTTGGCCTTGGGCCTGCCGTCGGGATGATACTTTACATTTCCGTTCTTGTCGGTCTCGTACATTTCTTCAGCATTGCCGTGATCGGCGGTAACCAGCAGGATTCCGCCCGCCTTCTCTGTCGCATTAATCAGCCTTCCAATACAAAGGTCAACCGTTTCGACGGCGATCTGGGCCGCCTGGTAGACCCCGGTATGCCCCACCATATCCCCATTGGGATAGTTTAAACGAATAAAGTCGTACTTTCGGGACAAGATCGCCTCTACGGTCGTATCGGTGATTTCCGCAGCTTTCATCCAGGGCCGCTGCTCGAATGGCACCCTGTCCGAAGGGATCTCGAAATATTCCTCGGTTTTGGGATCGATCTTCCCGGACCTGTTCCCGTTCCAGAAATAAGTTACATGGCCGTACTTCTGGGTCTCGCTGATTGCCATCTGCCGTATGCCGTGGACCGCCAGGAATTCCCCGACTGTGTGGTCGATGTGGGGAGGTTCGACAAGGTAGTGTTTCGGGATGTGCGCCTCGGTATCGTATTCCATCATTCCGGCGTATGCCACTCGGGGGCAAGGCTGCCGCTTGAAATACGGAAAATCCTCATCATCGAAGGCGCGGCTGATCTCGATCGCCCTGTCGCCGCGAAAATTAAAAAGAATTACCGAGTCTCCGTCCCGGATCGGCCCAACCGGTTTACCCGATTGATCCGCAATGACAAAGGGCGGGAGATCCTGGTCGATGATCCCAGGGTTTTCTTCACGGTAGGTCAAAATGGCTTCCTTCGCAGACGGGAAATACCTGCCCTCGCCTGCAACATGGGTTTTCCAGCCACGTTCGACCATCCCCCAGTCCGCTTCGTAGCGGTCCATTGTGATTTTCATTCTGCCGCCACCACTGGCGATTCGGTAATCAACTCCGGCTTCGGTATTTAGCTTCTTGAGCAAGGCTTCAAGCCTCTCAACGTAAATGAGCGCGCTCGTCTCGCCCACGTCACGACCATCCAACAGCGCGTGTATCCTGGCCCTGGGCAATTTTTCAACAAAAGCCAGGCGTTCCAGCATAATTTCGAGGTGGCGCATGTCGCTGTGGATGTTCCCGTCGGAGAGAAGCCCTAAAAAGTGCATAGTCCCATTGTGCTGCCGGCAATAGCGGACGAGAAGCTTCCAGCCGCGACCTTCGAAGAGCCTTCCGGAAGCAAGCGCCTCATTGACAAGTTTTGCGCCCTGAGGATAAAAGCGGCCTGCGCCAAGAGCGTTATGGCCGACTTCAGAGTTTCCCATATCGTCATCGGATGGGAGACCGACGGCCTTTCCGTGAGCACGCAGCAGTATGTTGGGGCAGTTAAGCAGTAGCCGGTCGAGGTTGAGGGTGCAGCCGTTTGCTACCGCATTGCCCTCGGTCTCCTTCCGGTACCCTATACCGTCCATGACTACCAGGGTCACCGGCCGCGGCTTACGGTAGGTCAAGAGGTTAACCATTCCCTTCATTATTCCTCCTGAAAATCTTTTCACCCTAGAGAGCGCGAAGAATGAGATAAAAAAGTAAATAACTGAGGTCATTTGTAATGACGTTGTTCTGACCTCATTCACCTTCTCTGCGCTCTCCGCGGTACATGAAAAATCTTGTGCTAGGGTTGCTTGGCCCGAACGTCACGCGGCTTTTCACCGAGCGTCACAGTGATCGTTCCCTTGCTGCCGTCCCAGCGAACTATTCCCAGTTCAATCTTGTCGCCCGGGCGCAGTTTTCGAACCTCCCTGATGGCGGCATCGGCATCCTGGACAGGCTTACCGTTTACGCTAACCACCACATCTCCGCCAACGATCACGATATTATTGCCTATCTGAGCGCGCCTGTTCCCGCCCCTCAGTCCGGCCCGGTCGGCTGGACCTCGTGGTGTGACATCGACTACGAGCGCGCCGGAGGTGACAGGCAGCTTCAATGCGGACGCGATATCGGGAAAAAGGTTCATGAGGGTTGCGCCAAGATAGGGATAGCTGTAATAGCCCTTCTCGATAAGATCGTTTACCACCCGCTTGGCAGTATCGACTGGTATGGCGAACCCGATACCGACGCTTGCGCCGGTCGGGCTGAAAATTGCCGTCGTGATTCCGATAAGGTGTCCGGAAGAATCGATGAGCGGACCTCCCGAGTTGCCAGGGTTAATAGAAGCGTCCGTCTGAATGATATCCTCGACCAGTGAACCTGTAGATGAGCGCATGGTACGCCCGATCGAACTGATAACTCCTGTCGTCAGCGTCTGCCCCAGGCCGAATGGGTTCCCGATAGCTATGCTCTTCTGACCTACTTTCAGGTTTCCAGACAATCCAAATGGAATCACCGTGAGCTTTTCTTTGGGCACATCTATTTTCACCACCGCTAAATCGGTATCGGGGTCGGAACCTATAAGCTTGGCGGTATATTTTTTGCCGGTCGAGAGCGTAACTTCGAGTTTATGTGCATCCTCGATAACATGATTATTGGTCAGGATATATCCGCGTTGATCGATTATGGCACCAGATCCGGTCCCCTGACGGGGGATAACATTAAAGAAGAAGTCATGCTCAACAACCGTGCTGGTTATGTTGACCACACCAGGGGCTAGTGCCTGGTAAAGATCAATATTGTTTTTCTCGTCCTCGGTAAGGGCATACGCAATTTGGAAACTGAAGACGAATGCCACTAAAAGGGTTAACCGGAAAGTTCTTTTAGGAAACATGTTCTCACTCCGCTCTTAGCTGGAAACCGATCCCATTCGACTCACAATGCGCCGGGAGAAGTGGCTTCGGGTCGCCGATATATGCGCTTGAGGAAAAGTGCCAGCAGCAAAGCTGCAACGCCCCAGCCAATTATTCTTGGCCAGGGATTTAT
This sequence comes from Desulfarculales bacterium UBA702, assembly GCA_002298165.1. Taxonomy (GTDB): domain Bacteria; phylum Desulfobacterota; class Syntrophobacteria; order Syntrophobacterales; family Syntrophobacteraceae; genus SbD1. The sequence goes on along the minus strand of DBMI01000028.1, from coordinate 57,687 downwards.
AAGCCCAGGGACTACTTCTTTCATCCTGTTGACCGGAATGGCAAATCCGATACGGATACTTGATCCGGTGGGGCTCAGGATTGCGGTGCAAATGCCAATCAACTCCCCTTCGGAATTTATCAGTGCACCGCCGGAATTTCCCGGATTTATCGGCGCATCAGTCTGGATAAGATCTCGCATGATCTTACCCCCGTCCTTTACCGTCCTGTTTGTCATGCTCACTATGCCGGCAGTGAGCGTTTGTCCCAGTCCGAACGGATTCCCGACAGCCAGAACTCTTTCGCCGATCCTCAACTTGTCTGAGTTACCAAGTGAAATAGCCCTGAGAGTCTTTTCCCCGGGATCGACTTTCAAGACTGCGAAGTCATCGGCAACGGCCGAGGCAAGCACATGCGCATCGAGCCTTCTTCCATCAGAGAGGGCTACAGTAATCTTTTTGGCGTTCGAGATGACATGGTTATTAGTTACGATGAGCCCGTCAGCTCTCAGTACCACTCCAGAGCCGGAACCCGATTCGGCCGGAGTTGCGCACCAGAAGAATTCGGGGTCGCAATCCATGGTGGTGATATTTACGACTGATGGGGCGACCTTTTCGTATGCAGCTATAGTATTATTCTCAATGGATGTAAGAGCGAAGACGGTTGCAGTGAAACCGAGGCAAAGAATAAAAAATACGAGCGCCGACCGGTACGGGCGCGGGCAGTTTTGTATGTTCAATGCCGCTGATTTAAACATTCAAGAATGTTCCTTAGGACGAATTTCTTCCTCGAATATTGTGGCAGGGCATTATTTTTTGAGCAACCCTATCCAGCTCCGCCGTCCAGGCTCCAGAAATATACATTTAACGGGGGCGAGCTTTCAAACATTAATACCCAAATTCTGCATGTAAATAGGCATGATTTGTCCAACTCCCCTGAGCGGGTATTAGCGTGTTTTCATTTTAGACGGCTCGGGCTATATTCAACTGCGTTAATTCTCTTCAATCGAATGCTACTATCTCAGAACTCATGGAGAATTTGGATGAGCGGAGTTTTTGAAGTCTATGTAAAAAGCCATTTTTCGGCCGCCCACAGCCTCAGAGGCTACCCTGGCAACTGCGCCAGGGTTCACGGACATAACTGGATAATCGAAGTGTATGTCAAGTGCACGCGATTGGATGAAACCGGAATAGGGATCGATTTCCGCGATATAAAAACCGCCCTGGCAGATGTGCTATCCGGTCTGGACCACTCTGACTTGAACGATCTTCCAGCATTCACCGAACAAAATCCCACTTCGGAAAACATCGCCAGATTTATATACAGGCAGCTGTGTGAAATAATAAATGCTCCAGGCGTTCGGGTATCGAGGGTTAAAGTCTGTGAAACACCCGGAGCGGGTGCATTCTACTGGGAGGAATAACGACAGGTGCAGCTACTTGTAAATGAAATCTTCCACAGCATTCAGGGCGAGTCAACCCATTCCGGGTTTCCCTGCACATTCATCCGCCTTTCCGGGTGCAATCTGCGCTGCTCATGGTGCGATACGAAGTACGCATACAATGAGGGGAAAGCCTATGATGTGGCAGAAATCATCGACCGGATTGCCGATTTGGAATGCAACCTGGTCGAGGTAACAGGCGGGGAACCGCTCATCCAGGAGACTACTCCACATCTTTTACGAACATTGCTCGATATCGGCTACACTGTGCTCCTGGAAACAAATGGGAGCATCGATATCGGGCTTGCCGATCCACGATGCCACAGGATAGTGGATATCAAGTGTCCCTCCAGTCGTATGGCCGATAAAAATTATCTTGGAAACCTCGAAAAATTTACAGCGCTAGATGAACTGAAGTTCGTCATCAGTAATAGCGAGGATTATGTGTTTGCAAAAAAGATCCTTGCAACTGCCCTGCCCCATCTTGAAACCGTCCACGCTACCGTAAACTTCTCTCCGCTTTTTGGTATCATGGACCCTCGAACGCTGGCCGAATGGATCCTTCGGGACCGGCTTCCGGTCCGATTTAATATGCAATTGCACAAATTACTATGGGACCCCTGCACCAGGGGCGTCTGATTTACGACAGGTACAAGCGAAGCTGCATTCTAAGACTTCGCGGTCCGGATTTGTGACGGCAGAGTAGATCAGCCATTTTCGGGATGGTTGATCAACCATTAAGGAGATAGAGTTTACCTGTTTGCAATGATGGATGCTTTTGTGCGGAAAAGGTGCTCGTCGGAAGTAATCAGAGTCAAGTCATAGACCAGAGCGGTCGCAACAAGAAATCGATCCAGAAGGTCAGGCAGGTCGATCTGGCTCGTCTTTAATACCACTGCATTGTTGATAGTGGCTTCTTTGAATGCCACCCTGGAAAGGGCATTTTGAACCCAGTCTTCTGGTTCCATGCCAAGGCTCACCCTGCCATCCCCAGCCAATATCAGGAGTTCCCAAATGCTTATTGGAGAAAGCCACAGCTCGTTTTGAGGATTCTCCAGTTCGGCCGCGACTTTAGCGCTTAGGTGTTTGGGGTCCAGCAGGCTCCACAACCAGATGTGCGTATCGAGCAGCAGCTTCATGACCAGTTAGCTCCTATCTGCGGGGATCGGCAATTGTCGCAACGATATTGCCCGTGATCTTAGCCGTGGATTTCAAGGACCCGAGCCACGATGTAGGCCGCTCGGCTGGCGGAGGGGCAACGACCATGGCAATGGGCTCGCCTCTTCGCGTAACGAGAATCGGCTGTCCGGTTTTATTCACCCGATTGAGCAGCGCCAGGCAGGTCGCTTTAAACTGTGAGATAGAAATGGTTTCATGCATGCAAATCTCCCTTCCTCATTGACTTGGCAATAAACCATGGTCGCATATCATAGTCAATCAAATACGATCATAGTCAATGATTATGGTCTTCAATTCGCACAGATTCCAGGAGATCGTACCTGTGTTTGGGCGATGATCGTGGATTACGGGAAAATATCTGACAAGCAACGAAATTCAATTCGGGTGACAACCCTTGGTATATTCCGTATAGCCTTCAGCCTTCATGCTTCATTGTGAGCTACGGTTTATGAATGCCAGGTTAAGTGGGACTTAGAAGAAGACAACACAGCAAGGGAGAAAAGGAAAAACCCAACACTCCGGTACAGGAATATAGGGTTTCTCTTATTTATCGGACTTTTGGGACGAGATGATGTTTTGGCTGAGGTTTTTTTATCTGAGCTTTCTTCAAGCTTTGCGGCTAACTGCGATCCAGTCCATCGTCTGCACAAAAGATTTCTGTCGGTTCTATCTGGCCAGCATGCGCAGCATCTCGTTTTCTCCATCGAGAGTGGATTTCAATTTACCCTTTTCTGCCACGCCATAGCCTACATCTTTGAGAAGAGTTGTGCGATATTGTTTCGCCAGTTTTTCGCTAACTCCCCTCCCCGGTTTCATGGACGCCGCAAAAGCATCATACCAGAATCCCTCTGAAGCGTAGATCTTTGGAATGTCGCCTCCCATAGAGAGCATCTTTTTCAGTCCATCTTGCGGTTCCTGGTACATGATACTCCCGCCATCGTATACATCCTTCGAGGGTTGATCCGGATCGGCTTCCATAGTCACAAACCACCGGTAAACAACACCGGGTGAGAGTAGCATTTGATAGTCTGAAAGCTTGATTGCCTGCATGCTTCCAACTTTCGAAACGGGAAGGTCAGCCTTTATTAATGTTTTGTCCTTCTGTTCGTCGTTCAGCGTAAACTCAATGCGCGCTTCGACTGGCCGTGGGATATACCAATACAGGACCGGTTGTTTTTCAGAGGTAAGTCCAACGTGATCAGGGGCACAAACAAGCAGCACCGGAACATCGCCTGCATTTCCGCGAACCGCGGCCGCGATTCGTCCTCCTCCTGCCGGAGCACCGCGCATGGGCGGTTTATAGGTCAGCGTTTCGGATTGAGGTATACCGGGCTCAACTGCCCCTGCCTTCGGCTGCACCAGCAAATTGTCCTGGCAGTAGACGGCGGATAAACTGCCGGCAATCAAAAATGCAAACAGAACGTGTGGTAAGATTATGGAACTTTGTCGCATAAATGCTCCTGCATCCCGAAAAGCGGCCAACCCGCTATAATGCCGCTTTCGCGGCAGGCTGTTCATAGGCAATGATTTCAATAGCTTCGCTATTATCTTTTGCGCTGCCCAATACCTGGTAAGCAGCCACAGTTCCACCCTTTCCTTTGAGCTGGATCGATCCAAGACTCCTTACCTCAAAAAGGCCTCCGGAGTACCCGAACGTGCTTTCACCTATAAGAATCCTACATGTATTTTCGGTCTCGAATTCCCTTCGCACGCCTTCCAGCCTGGAAGCGATGTTAACGGTATCGCCTATAACAGTGTATTCAAGCCGCTGCTTACTGCCGATACATCCGACAACAAGGGGGCCTGTATATATGCCTACACGCATTTTGACTGTCGGGCGGCCTTCCTTTTCCCACTTCAGGTTAAGATCTTCCAGTCGCCTTCCCATCGTGATAGCACATTCAATGGCATTAACCGCATCCCGAGCGATCTCGGCCTGATCTACACGGGCAACAGGCACGCCGAACACAGCCATCAGGGCATCTCCGATGTACTTATCCACCACGCCCCCATGATTCAGGACCTCTGTTGTCATCGCTTCCATATATTCGTTTAACCAATCCATAACTTTGCCTGCATCGGCCAGTTTTTCCGAAATGGTGGTGAAACCCTGCATATCAGTAAACAATACAGTCGCGATAAGTTGCTGAGGATGCGGAACGCCTTCCTTGACGAACTGTTCCCTTTGAGCCCAGATAGTTTTTGCGATGTCCGTGGACACATGTTTTTCAAACAAACGCATCAGTAAAGCCCTCTGGCGTTTTTCCACTGAAAGCAGGTATAGCCTTACGGAGTCAGCAGAGAGAAGAAACGCAAAAATCGGCGGAGTGACCGCAAGCCACAATCCGCGGCCGAAATAGATGAAAGTTAGGCCGGCAAGCAGGGCCGGAAACAGGGCCAGGCAAAGCGCGAATTGACGAAATGAATGTATTCTTAGCCCAAGCCCAAATCCCAGCAGACCCCAGAAGAAAATCCACACCGATTCCATCCGTTCGGAGAAGTACTCGATAGGCTTTTCGCCATTAAGTGCGCTACGGAGCAACTGGGTTACGGTAATTGCATGAAGTTCAATTCCAGATATCCGCTGGCCCTCCTCGGGAGACCTCGATATCGGCATAAAGAAGAAGTCTCTCAGGCTCTCAGCCATAGCACCAATAATCACGACTTTGTCACGCACAGCATCATCAGCGAAATTACCGGCCATAGCATCTGAGAGGGAGATAGATTTGAAACCTGCCTTTGCACTGGTGAAGTCCAGAAGGAACTGGTATCCCTTGTCGTCGATGTTGATGTATCCACCCGAGTCAGTTTCGAGTGGCACGAAAGTAGACTTTCCAAGCTTTAGCATCTGTGGATCTATTAGGTCGGACTGCGCTACGATCCCTTCTTTTTTCAGGTAGCTCGAAGCGAGGAGGAATGCAAAAGAGCTGCGTGATTCCTGGCCGTCATCCATGAAGAGCAAAGCGCGGCGAGTGATTCCTCCGGTGTCGATCAAGGCATCTCCGAAACCTGTCCGGCTACCGTCCTTCACCATATAAGGTCCAGCCACGCCAGGTGAAATCTTGTCACCGAATTTCATAACGGTGACTACGGGAATATCCCTTGAGAACAGTTCCCGCAACTTGTCAGAGCCAGGAGGAACTTCGATGTTTCGGAATATGTCTACTCCGACAACTCTGGGACCATGGGCGAGCAGAGATTTAATCAGTTGAGTCAACTGCCAGTCATTTATGGGCCACCTGCCAAGCCTTCTGATATCGGACTCCGAAATAGAGACCAGCAGTATGCGGTCCTCCGGATAAGAAATCCTGGGCTGATACCGTAGATAGAGGTCGTATGCAGCGAACTCGGTAGATTCGAGCAACCCCGCCTTACGTACCAGAACAACCCCTGCGCAAACCAGCATGCAGATAAGTAATCCGACAAGAGCATCGGATTTCAAGAAGTTGATTTTCGGCAGGGCCACGAGCTTCAACCCTTTTTTTCCTTGTTCCACCAGTTTATGCGGGTGCCCCTACTCGGGAACCCACCCGAATCCAAACATTCTTTACATCCAATTTCCAATCAATAGAAAGGGCGACCAGTAGAATGGATGATGAAAACGCGGATCATCGATCAGCTTCATCTGGGCCGCCCTGAGCGCTTCGGCCTTCGAGACCTCCGGATCGCGCAGCTGATTGTAGAATTCTACCACCAGTTCGGGGGCTGCCTGGTCGCTTACGCTCCACAAGGTAGCCAGCGCGCTTCTTGCTCCCGCTTTCACGGCAACTCCCGCGAGCCCGAGTGCCGCCTTGTCGTCGCCCGCTGCCGTTTGGCAGGCGCTCAAGCTTAGAAGCTCAACTGACGATTTTCTCGATCCCCTAATCATCTGGTCCAGTTCTTTCATGTCGATCCTGCCGTCCCAGGCAAGGAGAAACGAGTCGGATACGTTTGGAGCAAAGTTCCCATGGGTTGCAATGTGAACTATCGAGTAGGGGTTTTGCTGGAGGCTGGCCTTAATAGAGCCTTCGAGAAATGCACTGTTTACAAGCCTGTCCGTTCTGTAGACGTTCTGGATACCATCGAGTTCCTGCTGAACGTAAAAAAGCGGATTAAATCCCTGTACCGACTCCGTGAGTCCGGCTGAAAACATTTTGACGTTCTTTCGCTGGACATATCCTGTATCCGTAAGATTCAGGCTCGGTGTAACAGTTATCGCGTATCTTTCTATAAGAAAGCGTTCTCCGTCGTGAAAGGCGGCAAAAGGAGCAGTGTGCAGCGCGCCGTCCGGAATGAATACCAGGTGTCCGATCCTGTGGGCGCTCAGTTCCGGCTCCAGCGGTCCTATTATGAGCTTGTGAAACTTGCGTGCCTCGTTGAGATAATCCCAACGGGTGCGCCTTTCCAGGCCGGCCCGCAATTTTCTGATATCATTTATAAGGATCTTCGAGTCTATCGCAGTTGAGAACCTTTTCGTTCCAGTGCGCATACTCAGGAGAATATCAAGGCGATCAGGGAAAACAAGCGTGTAGATTACAGCCGTTTTCGGGGGCAGGTCCCTCAGCCTGGTGTTGTATCTTTTTGCCTCCAATGCAATGGCCGGGTCCTCAAAATAGTCTTCGAGCTCCGCCGTTTTCATCATCTCAACAACTTCGCGGGCTTTTGTCAAAGATCCAGCCTTGAGCAGCAGGTCGGCGGCTTGCCTGAATTCAGTGACCGCATCCTTAAAGTCGCCGTTCTTCTGATTAACCGTTGCCTGCTGAACAAATCCGTTTGCTGCCGCCACTGCTCCAGCTACCGAGCCTTTTTGTGCGCCGGTCAATTGCTTGGCGCCTGTTGTCCCCACTAAGGTGGGTGCGGTTGTTCCTTGGCTGTTTTCCGCCTCGGCAGCTGGAGATTCTGGGGCCTCGAAATCAATGGGTTCGAATGGCTCTGAAGGTTGCTGCGGCTGGAACACTGCAGGTAGAGCGGGATTGATTTCAGACATAGGAGTGTTTTGATCCAGACTGCCCTGGATCGAATCAACCATGGCGGGAGGAATCACACTGTAGGAAATGATAAAGTTGCCATTAAAGAAGCTAATCAGATAATTGGGATTCCCAAGGGTACCCTGGTTTATTGGATATATACCGAGATCCTCCCCGGGAACACGGGTCAAGCTGCCGTAGAGGGTGTCGCCATCAAAAAGCTTTCCTGCGGCAATCCGGTACGAAAATGGCGGATCATCACTTCCTATACGCTTGTACGCATCGTTTGCCGCAAGACTGATTGGACAGGGATTTATGGATCCATCAGCCGAATCCGTCAGCACCTTGTAATTTTTGCCTTCGTTGCCGTCATCGATGGTGAATCCATTTATCAACAACGTCCTCTTGCCGGCATTCCTCGAATCGAAGACCTGACTCAGGCCCTCAATTTTATCCCCGTTTTGGAGACCCGATACCGTCGGCGAAGCACCCGATGCAGTCGTAGAGTCGTATATCTTTGTATCGGAAGCTGCCTTAATCGAAAGCGCAGCAGGATTAATGACACCTATGTTGCCTGAAATCGTATCCGATTCCATCCTGTATCCATATACGGGAATGCCTTCAGCCGTTGAAGCACTCAGGATGTTAATGCCCAAAGCCTCCACGGACTTGTTTGTTCCGACATTTTTATCATCATAATAGCCCGATATCGGGAAACTTAAATTTAACTTATCAGAGGGATATTTCGCGCTAAAAAGGAAGTTATCCGAGCTAAGCGATGCCAGTGTCGTCCCGTCGTAGGTCTTGCTGACCGTGCCCGTCAGCGAGGCATGTACATAGGGGATCTCCGAGTAGAGAAAACCGTTGCCGCTTCCAAGAGGTGAGCTTTGAAATGGTGCATTGTACTGAATGAAATCGGGTTTGAGTCCGTTAGCGAAATTCGAGCCCGGATCGGGAGAGTAAAGGAGCCATTTCCCGCCTCCGGCATCAAGGACCCCCGATCCAAAATTGTTCTGAATACCCTTAGACCCGGCAAGTACTATAGATGCATTGCCTGAAGCGGCTGATGCGGAGCGGACCCTCCCGGGTGACGCATTGGCTTTGACCTGCTCATTTAACTGTAAATTGCCCGAAGTGTTGACGCTCGTGGCTCCGGTGGTCGTAATACCGTTATAGGACCCAATAGAGCCAATGGCGATGTTACCTGAATTGCTGAAGTTAAGCGTGCCGGTCTGGGCTGCAAGGGTATTAACGTGATTAGCGGTATTGGTAAGCTGATAATTACCTCCGGCCCCGAGCAGCAGCAGCCCACTGGCATATATCGGCGAGGTCTGCGTGACACTGCCGCCGCTGTAAAGAATAGTCTCTCCAGTTGTGGTCAGTCCGCTTAAACTTCCCACGGATCCAATCACGAACCCCGTAGAATTTCTAAAATTAACCGTGCCGGTATCCGCCGCCAGGGTCCCCACCATGTTTGCGTAATTTGTGAGCTGGTAATTGCCGCCAGCACCCTGCAGTGAAAGGCCGGCTGCAGAAAGCGGGGTTGTTTGCGTAACTGTCCCCGTGCTGTTGAGATAGAGATTAGAGCTTAATATGTTTCCATCTAATGATATACCCCCGGCCCCGCTTGTCAGGTATACCGACCCGCCTCCGGAGTATCCCAAGGATTCAATCACTCCGCCAATTCCAAGATTAAGGGAACCTCCGCTTAAAGTGATGCTACCGCCGGCAGAGCCGGGAGAGACTCCTGCCGCTGATATGCTGCCCGTATTAGAGACGGTCCCCTCGGTTCCACCATCGAGTACTATCACTCCGCCCACCTGGGATATGCTGTCTGCTTCGATGATGCCGGTGTTGTTAATAACCGTGGAGGTAAGAGCGTTTGCCGCCCTGGCGGACATCATTACTCTGCCCCCTTCCGCTATTACTGCTCCGTTGTTTGCAATGGCGGCATTGAGGGCTGCCTCACTAACTGAGAGGTTTATAAGCCCGTCGCCGGTAAAATCGAGGTTTACCCTGTTGCCGGCTCCAAACCCAATGCTGCCTTTAGGGGTCAGGATAGATCCGCTATTTGTGATCCCAGGGGCTATAAGCGCAACAATTCCGTAATCAGAGGTGGTTATAGTACCTTGGTTAATTATGTTTCCGGCGCTCCCAGGGTTTACAAACCGGTAGCTGCCTGCCAGGAAATCCGCGTCGGAGAGATTTAGGCTGGATGCAACGATGCTTCCCACATTTACCTGGGCGCTTGGGCCAAAAATAATTCCGTTGGGATTGAGGAGAAAAACCTGTCCATTCGAGGTGAGACTACCGAAAATTTCGCTTGGGTTCTGATCGAGTATCCTGTTTAGAGCAGCACTCGATGCACTGGGCTGAATGAAATTCACGCCGGCACTCTGGCCTATATTGAATGTGTTCCAGTTTAAAATCATCTTGCTTTGTAACTGGTTCACGGTCATTTGCGAGCCGTTTACGGAAATACTGCCAGTTCCGGAGACTATAACGCCTCCCGTCGGAAGAGCAGTTGGATTGGGTGCTCCCAGGGCGGGCGCGGCAAGTAATAAGAGAAGGGCCGCACAACCGATCAGTAAAGTGGAGAGTATCCCCGCGCTTTCACTACCCGTGAAAAAACCAATCGGTATAGACCCGGTAAATATCCCGATTCGATTCATCTGAACCCTCCTGGAACAACTACGGCTACATCTGACCAGCTTTTGCCTTGCGTAAATCTTCATCAAGGCTTGGCCAACTATAAGGCGGGCCCGCTGTTCTTTCGATGCGAGCCGATCAATTTGGTCCTTCTTTAGAATCTGATCATTGCTTGAATCCAGTACCGGTTATCCTCACTCTTTCCGTCTGCATCGTCGCCCGCAAGACTTCGGCCGGGGTTTGTCCCTATCTTGGCCGCCCAAGCTGCCTGGATCTGGTAGAGGTCGCTTTTGACAATGTTCAGGCCAAGACCGGCGCCTGAAATAGTATATGAATTCCTGTTGCCGATCGGTGTGCCCGAATTTACCCACGGAGACTGGTGCAACTGGGTCCAGCCAAGATCGTAGAACCCCACAAGTTGAGGAACACCAATGTATGTGACCGGAGGAAAATCGTAGCGGAGTTCGGCCGTAAAAACCCCTCCGCTATCACCTGCCGCCTCACCTACGGGGTATGCGCGTACGCCGTATGGCCCACCGATAAGAAATTTTTCGGATGTATCGAGATTGTCGAAGGCTACCTGCCCGTTAACTGACAGCAAGAGGTTCAGGTGCTGATAGACCTTCTGTAGCCGGTGGGCTCCAAAGATGAGTTTGCCGTATCCGCCCTGGCTATCGGCTGTTGCTCTATCCGCAATGAGATCGGCTTGGACAGCCGAGCGGTCCAGGGCGCCCACTGTCACTCCCAAATTAAAACTGTTGTAGCCTCCGCCAAGCAGAGTATCGATTTTGTCGCCATAGAGATGAATGCCGCCGGAATTGGTGTACTTATCATCAAATACAATGCCGCTCGACCTGTCCCATAAATTTCTCCAGTAGTAATCAACCCCTGCCCACAGGTTTACCGTTCGGCTCCTCATTATGGGATAGCTAACCGATGCCCCGGCTATTCGCGCTCCGCCATCAAGGTCAAGTGGAATCAGATCGGGATCAATCTCGTAGCGCATCTCACTGTATAGGATCCCGCCCCTTAGGCCGCTATAGCCGATTGGAAAACTGTACCCCGCCTGTCCGTACTGATATAAGTCATTATCTGTGGAGCTGAGGAAGACCTGGTCCCCATAGCAAAGAGGATCATTAACCTGGAGGAGTCCGCTTCCACGGTAGCTTCCTGTATAACGGGTACCGTAGTTGTCACCCCAGACCCTTCCGCCGAGGATGGATCCTTCGGATGCATCAACAATGACCTTGGCGGAACCTGGTTTTGTCCCAGGTTCGAGTGTCGAACCCGCCTTAATTCCAGGTAGGTCATTTATCAGCAGAATCGCACGTTCCAGGCCTCTTTGATTCGCCGCTTCATTTTGCTCGGGCGAAGGAGTGATCATTTTCTGGAGCAGTTCCTCGCTTATGCGGAGATTCCGGCCCCGAATTACAGCAGAGCCTTCGAGCCTTCCCGCAACAATAGCTATCTCGATTATGCCGTCCTTCACTTCCTGTTTGGGGATATAGGCACGCGCAAGAAACCACCCTCTACTTTGGAGATACTTCGTGACCCGGTCCGCGAGCCTTTTGAGGCCTGCAAGTCCAATTTCGCTGCCGATTGCATCCTTCACAATTTCTCTAAGCTCGGATTCGCTGGCCATTCCCTCGGCCCCTGTGAACCTGAATCCCCTGACTGTGAACTTGACCCCGGACTCCTCAAGTTGGGGACGCTTTTCCTCGGGGGTCTCCCATGGGGGCATGCGCTCAAAGGCTCGCGGCTCGGTCCTTTGCTGTTCCTGGAGCAGTGTGCCAGCATCAGGCGGGGTCTGGGCGAGAGGTTCTCCGGCATTCAATACGAGAAAGTAGAATATGATGGAAGTTCCGCCGATGAATTTTGCCATGCGTCCATTCAATGAAGCCCCTCCACGAATGAGTTATTTTCAGCCTGTTTCCGCCTGATTCCTCACGGGAGTTCTATAATCACTGTCTGGTAAATTTCAGCGAAATCCTGACTTATGTGACATCCAAAATAGTCTGACTTCAGAAATGAAGAAACTTGTGTGATGGTCGCGTTCGCCATGGGATGCTCCCCCCTTTGAAGTCGGGAGAGAAAGGACCAGCCGGAATAAGAGGTTTGCGATCAGAAATTGGACGCCGGCATTCGGTCTACTGGGATATCCTTCACTTGGAAGGATTTCGTGAAGCCTGCCGCTGATGATAATCATCATTAACGGCGAAGCACTGGCAGGATTATAGCAAATGGTGCCGTGGCGAAAAGTATAAATATCTATGATGCTGTATTTATTGATGTTTCAGTGTCGATTCCCTCTGATGGGCAGATTCTTTTTTTGTGGCACATTCGATTGATTCAGGGTCATGTGGAAGTGGTCACCTGAATTGGAGCAGTTATTAAGCTCTGATTAGGATGACGCGCAGAAATCCTGCTGGTGCTTACAATCGTTTCCATTCGTTTATTATAAATTTCGAGGAGCTTCCACCTTACTATTGGTATATCGAGCAGCAGGCTTCGCGGAACCCTGAAAACCTCGGTCTCCTCGGCTGCCTCAATTCGAAGCTCGTACGGGCTTTCAAAAAGGAATCCCTGCCCGGCGAAAAAATCACCGCTCTCGAGGGTCTGAACAACCTGATTATCAAGGTAGAGGATTACACGCCCTCTTGAGATCAAAAAAAGGTCCAGGGGGTTATCCGAGGGAATTTCCTGGCCAGCCTCGTATTTGCTCTCGTTCATTGCTCGGGCTATCTTGTTTTGGACTGGGCTTGAGATTGCCTCTCCCAAGAGCCATGTCTTCTGGATGAAATTCCGTTTTTCATACATTTTGACGAGTTCTTCGAGGAGACCGTTTCTTTCGGTGAAGTAGAGATAGAGGCTAAGAGGTATTTCAAGCACGTTTACAAAGGTGGTGGCCACGTAAGTCTCACCGAGAGGTAGGGCCATGAGAGCCGATATTTCTCCAATCAGCGTGCCAGGGGAAAGCGAATTGGAAACACCTGCAGAGGTATCCACCATTTCGACATCTCCCGTAAGGATCAGGTATATCGAACTGCAAACATTGCCGGCTTTAAGCAGTATGGATTCGGGGTTGAAAGAGCGAATCGGACTGCTCGTAAGGAGCCTCAATTGGTTGCGTGGAACATTCGGAGCATACGTATCCAGGTATCGAAACGCATACATCCTGAGGTATTCCTGGAAGGCTGGGATCAGTGTATCACATGTTCCAAAGGGTGCCCCCGATCCGATCTCTTTCTGCCTCGGAGACAGGTCCTCGGAAGTGTGTGATAGGATAAGCTTTTTTGAACCGTCCGTTCTGAAATCCTCCGCATTGCCGTGGATTATGCCTCCACCTGCATCGACCTTTTTAACGTCGGTTTCCAGTGCATAGTTTCTTGCGACAGTATTGAACATTTCTCGGGAAAGACCCGGCTCGCACTCATCCTCGGAGATCATGTCCCTTAAAACATCCAGGGCTGCGATGTCGCCGAAATGGGCATAAGTTCTGTAGCCATCACGCCACATGGCACGGAAGAGGAAAATGTTATTTTCGACAGGATGAGGTGAAAACATTGGGTGCACCTCAAGCCCGTCAATGTCAGTCCAGGCATCCTGCGCCAGATCATGTATGTCAAAGTAATGTGAGAACTCATCTTCACTGATGGAGACGAGTGCGGAGAGTTTTTTGGCCACCGAAACCCTGACCGGCCTGGTAGCAAAATATTTAATGCGGTGGTCGGATCGCATCAGGGCGGGAAGTCCGCAGAAGTGATCGTCATGCGCATGGGTGTGAAAGACACCTTCTATTTCATTTACTCCTATGCTGAGGGCCTTTAGGCTGTGAAGGATATTTGGTCCGGCGTCAATGAGGTACACTTTTCCCTGAAAGATGACGACGCTGGACATGCACGGTCGCCTCGGGTCCCAGCCGTCACCGTCTCCAGAATGAATTATCTCGAAATATTCTCTTCGTAAATTGTGGAAACCAAGAACGTAGGGAGATTCGTAACTTTCGTTGGGCGCAAGATTCAAATCGACCAGTACGGATTCTTTTTTGTACCGGATTTCGAACACATTCATCCGGAGACGTTGTATGAAAATGCCACTGTGGATCTCAACCGGGTAGTCTTCTATGCTTATGGTATCGAGCAGTTCTTCGGGCTTACGAATCTTGCCAAAAGCAAATTTCTTCTTCACCCTCATCATGTAGCGGGCCATTTCGGAATCGGCCCCGGCATCGATCAGCTCTTCCTCAGAGTTCAACCCGTATGTTCCGCGGTATATATACTCCGCCTGGGCCCTCAGCTGGTCTTTGGATCCGACCAGCAGCGGTTTTCTGCCCGTATTGTTGGGATGATCCGGAATTATCATCCCCTGCTTGTACATCATCTGACCGACTGGAAATTCCGCAAGGTTTGAAAACTCTCCCCTTTGGACCAGGACATCCGATAGAAGGATTGCACTGGGACCGGTCTCGAAAGTGAGCCCCCCTACTTCCTTCTGGGTAATCAGCCCTCTTTTTCGCAGGTGCTTTCCAATATCCGCGGGACAACCGCACAGAATTGCAAATCCGATTTCCGGCACGTCCACCCAGTAAACACCGGTACTTACCTTAACCCTGGAAAGCATATGGCTGACTCCAAAGTTCTATGACAACGAGACTGCTTAGGGATTTTTCTATTTTACAGCAATCTCATTTTTTCAATACTGAAATCCCAGCGGGCGCCTGAAAAAGGCGGCTGCGAATCATAAAACAGCGACAACTATGGAAATCATGCCTGAGTGATATGATCGATAGACCGACCCGGCCGCTCGATCAAGCGGCAGAAGGCACACAATCCGGTCGCCCCGGTTGGCTCACCGCATTTTTCGCACTGGCCCAGTTCCGGCGGCACATGGTTCGGGAAGAGCCCCTTTTTCTTCGCCTTTAAAAATTCAAAATAGAATTTGAGTTTTGTGCCCGAAGAGTTTTTCTCCATGGAGTTCAGTATTTCTTTATATCCAAGACTTGTAGCTCCTTCGGAGAATGGGCACTCGTCCACGATATACGGGATGCCTTTTACTATCGCGTAGGCCGCCATCTCTCTTTCATAGAACCTCGCCAGGGGCTTTACCTTCTTAATAAGGCCGGTATCGCTAGACGGGAGCACAAGGGCCTGCCTTTTCATGTAATCGATTTCCCAGTTCATGGCATTGCCCATCAAAACGGCAGCCTCATCATCGAGATTATGACCGGTGGCGAGCACGGTATAGCCGAGTTCCCGCGCCATTCGGTTCAGTTCGTGGCGCTTGATCAGTCCGCAGGCAGAGCAGAACTTCCTCCTTGCCCCCGCGGGGCCTCGGGATGCAATCTCCTTAACCGAACTGCCATAAACGCCTTTTACGTCCAAAACGTGGAATCTTGCCCTCGATGAGACGCTATGCGCAAATGCAAGCGCATAATCGAGAGATCTTTTAGAATAGCCGGTCTCAGCCAGATCCCAATCGATGCCCAAATCTATATAGATACCGTCGGCCTGATAACCCAGGTCAAGCAGGATACTCCAGAGCGAGAGACTGTCCTTGCCTCCGGAAACCGCAACAAGGATCCGGTCCTCCGTGTCCATCATGCGATGTTTTCTGATGAATTCGGCAGTATGCTTTTGCACCCATTCGATGAAATGATCTCCGCAAAGGGCAAGCCTGTGCTGTCGCATGTTGATGACGCTCTGCCCCGTGCACTTCCTGCAACGATATCCCATGCCTACCCGCCCGAAACGACTGAAAGGAGCTTGATTTCAGCCTCTTTGCCGAGGAAGGTCTCATTTACAATAAGTTTGCCGTCTCTCATGGCCAGAATGCTTTCAGGGTTCAACCCAAGCCCGGTTATGATTTTTCGGACGGTGGTATTGCCCTCGACAATATGTTGCGCATCTTTAAAAGACACTTTTATCATCTTCTCATCCTGAGTTGATCTTCTAAGTCCCTATATATCGGGCGTAAAGACCCCGCGCCCTGGATTCATCCGTTGTTCCCATGACGATTGCCCGTCCATCGGGGAAAATCACCATCTCGCCAGCTTCTGAAATGAATCTGAGAAGTAATCCGGTTTTCTCTACACTGCCGGCCAGTCCGAGCCGGTCATGCAGTGCGTCCATATCAATGCAAAGGTCTGCCGGAGGGCTGACCTGTACCGAATTGCGCCCGCACAGGGCAGTTGTCCAACTTGTTCTTTTGGACTCCAGGAATTCGAACCTGTCCCGGACGCAGCAAGGGCAATTACTGTCACGCTCGATTTTGAAAAAATCAAAATTCAGGCTCCAGGGATCAATATGTAGGAGCCCCCGGCGATCAGGCGAATCTCCACAGAGTGCCCTGATAGCGGCAGTGGCCTGAAATGACGAAACAACTCCGACGGCAGTATTAAGTACGCCGCTGGTATCGCATGTCGGAATGGAACCCGGGGGAGGCGGGTCCGGAACAAGGCACCTCAGGCAGGGGCCTTTACGGGGTTCGATCAGCATCACCATGCCGGTTGTCGCGATTACCCCTCCGTATACCCATCTCTTCCCATGCTTTATGCAAGCATCGTTTATGAGGTACCTGGTCTCGAAGTTATCGGTTCCATCGAGGACAAAATCGACTCCTGAAATCAGTGATTCAATATTGCGGGGAGTGATATCGACAGCATGCGGTTCGATTACAACATCGGAGTTGATCGAGCGAAGCTTCATGGCCGCGGCTTCAACTTTAGCAAGCCGATTGGCGGCATCCTGTTCATTAAATAGTACCTGACGATGCAGGTTGCTTATATCAACGAAGTCCCGGTCGACAATCCTGATTTTCCCGACGCCCGCGCGTGTCAGGAGTTCTGCCTGCAACCCTCCGATCGCACCGCAGCCGGCTATCAGGATTGTTGAGCCTCTTAGTTTTTCCTGTCCCGAATCCCCTATTTCAGGCAAAATTCTCTGCCGCAGATATCTGTCAGGTGGATTCGCAACCCGTTCTTTTTCCGACATGTAATGGTCCCTCAATAGGAGGATTCGATCCATCCTCCGCCAAGCACCCGGTCCCCATCGTAGAAAACTACTGCCTGACCGGGAGCAACGGCCCGTATTGGATTCTGAAATTGTACCTTTACTATTCCCTGCGTCGGGAACTCCACCGTACCCCGAACCGCAGCCTGTCTGTATCTAACCTGGATAAGGCATTCCAGGGGGCCCTCTCTGTCGCAGCCGCCATTCCATTTCACAACAGAAGCAGTAAGGCCGCGAGAGAGCAAATCTCCGCTCTCTGTGGTGATATATACACAAGCCGTTTCCGGATCAATTGATTTTACCCAGCACTTCTCTCCGAGCGCAATCCCAAGTTTTCTCCCCTGACCCACGGTAAATTTATGAATTCCGTCGTGCCTGCCAACTACTGTCCCGTCCGGGCCGATAACCTTCCCTGGATTAGCCGGTGCTCCAAAGCGCCTACGAAGAAGTTCGGAATATGATTTTCCTCTCACCGCAAAGCAGGCATCCTGGCTCTCACTGATCTCTTCGACAAATCCTAGCTCTTTTGAAATCGAACGCACACGGTCCTTGCTGAGGCCTCCAACCGGAAAAACTACAGAGGAGAGCCTGCTCTCAGGGACCGAAAAAAGAAAATAGGATTGGTCCTTCGGACTAAATAAACCTCTTTGTAGGAAAACGGAGCCGCCGGGTGCCTTTTCGGTTCTGGCGTAGTGACCGGTGGCAATTTTTCCCGCGCCAACTGATCTCGCAAATTCAAAGAGGAGGCCGAATTTAATTTTCTCGTTGCAAATGACGCAGGGGTTTGGGGTGCGTCCCCTGCTGTACTCGGCCCAAGTGTGCCGGAGCACTTCATTTTCGAATTCTTTTCGGAAATCAAGGACATAGTGCGGGATTCCGAGTCGGCTGGCCACGCCACCGGCACGACTTGTTGCGGCCGCACTGCAGCACGATCTTTCGGTTGTCACTTCATCGCAGGACTGGAGCTGGAGGGTAACCCCGATAACTTCGCGGCCCTCCCGTACCAGAAGGGCCGCCGCAACTGTTGAATCCACACCACCGCTCATCGCGGCAACTATTCGCTCCCCGCTATGTTTCATGTCGCCCGCAAACTCCTTACGAGTTCTTTCAAGGCGAGTACAACTGCATCAACCTCTTCGATCGTATTTTCCCGGCCCAGGGAAAAGCGAATGCAGCTCGAAGCCTCATCGTCGCTTCGCCCCATTGCCTTTAAGACATAGGAAGGCTCACGACTCTCGGCATGACAGGCCGAACCGGTTGATACTGCGATTCCCATCAGGTCGAGGTTTATAGCAAGAAACTGACCATCAACGCCCGGAAAGCTTACGTTGAGGGTATTCGGGAGGCAGATTCCACGGCAACTGTTTAGTACCGCTGGTTGAACCTCTTCAATAATGCGCTTTTCAAGACGGTCGCGCAGCGTGGCGCAGTTCCTTGCGGTTTCATCGAGACGCTGCTTTGCGAGCCGGCATGCCTCGCCAAAACCAACAATCGACGCCACATTCTCGGTGCCGGCTCTTCTGCGCTGTTCGTGATGTCCTCCATGGATCAGCACGGGCGCCAGGATGCCGCGCCGAACGAATAAGGCGCCAGACCCTTTCGGGCCATTGATTTTGTGGCTCGAAAGGCTAAATAGATCAACTCCGAGCTTTCGCACATCTATCGGTAGCCTGCCGGCGGCCTGGACACCGTCGCAATGAAATAGAATACCCCGGGACTTAGCAATAGAGGCAGCCTCTTCCACTGGCTGTATGGACCCTGTTTCGTTGTTTGCATACATAATAGAAACCAGGACTGCATCATTATCCAGGGCCTTATCCAGATCGGCCAGCTTAATGCGGCCTTCGCGGTCGACAGGAAGTAAAGTGGTGCGGTAACCTTTATTTTGGAGGTGCTGACAAGAATTGAGCACAGCCTGGTGTTCGACGGCGCTCGTTATGATCCTCCCGCCCGGCTTCCCGATGATATCGACGGTTCCGATAATTGCCTGGTTGTCTGCCTCCGTTCCGCCGCTCGTAAAGACGATCTCTCCTGGTTCGGCGCCAATCAGGTTCGCGACGTGTGCGCGGGCATTATCCAGCGCACGTCTGGCTTCCCTGCCAAACGAGTGGAGGCTCGACGGGTTGCCGTAATTGTCTCGGAGAAACGGCAACATCTCTTCAAAAACGGACGCATCAAGCCTGGTTGTCGCATTGTTGTCGAAGTAGATTTTTGGCATTTAATGACACCTGAGTAGTGCGGTATTTAGTAGATCACATGTATTTTCCGTTCTTACCTTAGTCAGTATAGATTATTTAGAACGGAAATTCAAAAATCCCATAAGCATCGCTTATCTGTTGTTTCTATTCCCAAATTCGGGGCACGTGATTATAACTATTTGCCATTAATAAGTAATCTTCACACGAACTATATTTTCCCACTCGAGGACTGAGATGGATAGCGGATCGATAGGTAAAAAACCCGGCGAAATGCGGCGCGAGTTGCTCAAAGGCGTTGGACTGGTGGCCATTCTTCTGCTTCTAATGATGTGGCTCTCCGGAGCTTTCATTAAGAAGGTACAACCCGCTCCTGCCGCACAAAAGGTAAAGTACGAAGGTCTGAAAACCTCGAAGGCAATAAAGATCTCCTATCCCCTGATCATCGAACAGCCGGGTACGGTTCGAGCGCAGGTTGAGGCTCAGATATCGAGCCGCATAATGGCCCAG
The DNA here is from genome assembly GCA_002298165.1 of Desulfarculales bacterium UBA702. Taxonomy (GTDB): domain Bacteria; phylum Desulfobacterota; class Syntrophobacteria; order Syntrophobacterales; family Syntrophobacteraceae; genus SbD1. The sequence continues at coordinate 37,782 of DBMI01000028.1, read as the reverse complement.
GTAAAGGAGATCTTTGTTGGCGAGGGCGAAAATGTGATCGGCACTGCCGGCTCGGGAAATCCCACCCTGATTGCAAAACTGGATGACCGTGAAATCCGTGCAAGGATCAGGCAGTCGGAGGCCCAGGTGGCTGCGGCCGACCGAGGCATTCAGGTTGCAAAAGCAAAGCTGTCTGCCGCCATGGCACAAGCCGCATCAGCAAGAGCCAGCAGCACAAACGCTGCCGGCGATTTTCGCCGTTTTCAGGCACTTGCCGAAAGCAAGGCAATTGCAGGCCAGCAACTTGACCACTCCAGGGCTCAACGGGATATGGCCGATGCACAGTTGAGGGCAGCCCAGCAGGAAAGCCAAGCTGTCCAGGGCGAAATAGAAAGAGCAATCGCCCAGCAGGAATCCGCCAAAGCCGCTCTTGCCGAAGTCCAGACACTGCTCACATATACCGAAATTTACGCCCCCTTTGACGGTAAGCTTATAAAGAAAAAAGTGGATATCGGCGACATGGCTTCCCCTGGACAGGCCTTGTTCCTGGTCGAGACAAACCAGCAACCCGAATTCCACGTGTATCTTTCAGAATCAATTTCACCCCATGTTAAGCAAGGCCAGGAATTCAATGTCCGCATTGATGCACTAAACCGTTCTTTTACTGCTAAGCTTCGCGAAATTACTCCTAAATCGGACGCCGGTACCCGTACCGTTCTTGTGAAATTGCGCCTCCCGCCTGACCCTCAGCTCGTCAATGGCCTTTTTGGAAGATTGCCCATTCCCTATGGAGAATATCAGGCACTGACTGTTCCGGCTAATTCCATTCAGGAAATCGGTCAGCTTTATCTACTCCGCGTATTGGACGGCCAGGGCTACCCACAGCGCAGATTCGTAACCCTTGGCAGAAGACACGACTCGGTGGTCGAGGTGCTCTCGGGTCTGCGTGAAGATGAAGAGGTTATTATCCCGTGAGCGGCCCAGGTCAATCACATAACTTGATGACTCGGATTGTCGAGTCGTTTCTCAAGGGCAATCTTTCGGTATTGCTGATTCTAATCAGCCTTGTAGCCGGTACCGCAGCGCTTATGATTACGCCCCGCGAGGAAGACCCCCAGATTGTGGTTCCCATTGCCGATGTTGTAGTTTCCATGCCCGGAGCTTCCGCGCAGGAGGTGGAAAGGCAGGTATCCACCCGCCTCGAAAAACTGCTCTACCAGATAGACGGCGTGGAATACGTCTACTCTACCAGCTATCCTTCACAGGCAATCATTACAGTGCGGTTCTACGTTGGTGAGGATCGCGAGCGCAGTTGGGTAAAACTCAACAACAAAATACAGTCTAATATTGACCAGGTGCCGCCGGGGGTGACCGGCTGGATAGTTAAACCTGTCGAGATAGACGACGTGCCAATAATTAATCTCACACTTTTCAGCGAACGTTACAGCGATTTCGAATTGCGTCGAGTCGCCGAGGAGCTTGAAATTCGGCTCCAGGCAGTAAAGAATGCCGGACGAACTTTCATTTCGGGTGGCAGGCCGCGTCAGATTACAATTCAACTCTCGGCGCAGAAGATGGCCGGACGCGGAATCAGCCTTGACCAAATTAGCGGAGCCCTTAAAGCAGGCAATGTTGTCTTTCCTTCCGGGAGTCTGGTTTCGGCAAACGAGGAAATAAAGCTCGATGCCGGAAAGTTTTTCAAATCCTCTCAGGAAATCGAGGACCTTGTTGTCGGAGTTAACGAAAACAGGCCCATTTTTCTAAAGGAAGTCGCCTCGGTATTGGACGGGCCGGCCGAACCCGACTCCTACACACGGATATTCTTCAGTAAGATGGCGGGGTCCAGCTCAGACCCTGAGCATTCCGCCCCTCTTCCCGACCAGATCGAGCGCGGCCGTGACTACCCCGCTGTTACAGTTGCGGTTGCCAAGCGCAAGGGAACCAATGCAGTCACGGTAAGCGAGGAGGTTCGCAAGGAGGCCGAATCATTTGCAAAAGAGGTCCTCCCCGAGGGGATGTGGCTCCGGGTCACGAGAGATTTTGGCAAAACGGCGGACGAGAAGGTAAACGATCTCGTGGAAGCCCTGCTTGTTGCCATAGCGATAGTGGTTCTGCTTCTCGCCTACGCGCTGGGCTGGCGCGAGGGCATCATAATAGCGCTTGCCGTGCCGGTTACTTTCAGTTTTACACTGCTGCTAAACATGCTTCTGGGATACACGATCAACCGGGTCACCCTTTTTGCGCTCATATTGTCACTGGGACTCGTGGTGGATGACCCCATTGTGGATGTTGAAAACATTCATCGACATTTCGAGATGCGCAACGAACCGCCGGAGGAGGCGGTTGTAAGCGCTGTAAACGAGGTTCGCCCGCCCATTATTCTCGCAACTGTTGCGGTAATAATCTCCTTTGTCCCCATGTTCTTCATTACCGGAATGATGGGCCCGTACATGGCTCCCATGGCCCTGAACGTACCTGTTGCGATGCTCATGAGCCTGATAGTCGCGTTTACTATAACCCCCTGGCTCTCGCTTCACATGCTCCAAGGAGTCTACAGCCGCCCTCATGCCGCACCGTTTAAACTCGAAGAGACTCAACTCTACAAGATCTATGAAAAAATAATGGGCGCAATTTTCGCCAGCAGGCGTCTTCAGTATGGGATCATAGGCGCCCTGCTCGTCCTGTTCGCTTTTGCTGGATGGCTGGTACTCTCGAAACGGGTGCCCCTGAAGATGCTCCCGTTCGACAACAAAAATGAGCTGCAGGTCGTAATAGACATGCCTCGGGGCACAACACTCGAAAATACCGAAGCGGCAGCGGCCTCGCTTGCCGACTACCTGGTGCGGGTTCCCGAGGTTACCGATGTAGTGCTTTCCACGGGCACCTCGAGCCCAATGGATTTCAACGGCATGGTCCGTCATTATTATCTTCGCCAGGGCCCATTCGTTGGTGATCTTCGCGTAAACCTCATCGGGAAAAAGCAGCGCAGCCAGCAAAGCCATGCGATAGGCCTGAGACTCAGAAATGATCTCACAGAAATTGCAGCTCAGTTCGGCGCAAATATAAAAATCGTGGAAAGTCCGCCCGGTCCACCGGTCATTTCTACTTTGGTGGCTGAGGTGTATGGCAGGGTTGGCCACTCGTACAGTGATCAGGCGGAGACTGCAAGACGGGTGCGCGGGCTTTTTGAGAGTACACCGGGAGTTGTTGATATTGATGACATCCTGGTTGCACCGCAACGCAAAGCCGTTTTCAAGGTTGACCGCGCCAAAGCGGCGCTCAACCAGATAGCTGACCAGAGCATCGCAAACCTCCTGCAGGGGATGGTCTTCGGCAACGTACCCGGATCGCTTCGACTGGACAATCAAGTACTGCCACTCTATATCAAGCTGCAGTTGCCAAAAGACGAGCGAGCGCTGGGAACAAGTCTGGGCGGTCTTATGGTGCAGGGACAGGCAGGTAGTGGAGTCTTTCTATCTGAGCTCGGCAAACTCGAATGGGAAACAATAGACCAGCCGATCTATCATAAAAACCTGAAGCAGGTTGTCTATGTATTCGGCGAAACGGCGGGGCTTCCGCCGCCGGAGGCAATCCTCACCCTGGAAGATAAAGTTGCAAGCGATGCGGTACTCAAGGATTCCGAAATCGTCTGGTCGGGCGAAGGCGAATGGGACATCACACTTCGGGTATTCAGAGACCTGGGAATAGCCTTCGGAGTTGCGGTACTCGGGATTTATATCCTCCTGCTCTACCAAACCCAGAGCTATCTGCTCCCGGCAATACAACTCATCGCACTGCCGCTTTCGGTAATCGGTATTCTTCCCGGTTTCTGGCTCTTGAACCTTATAACGAGCCAGGATGTGGGGGGGTGGAGCAATCCGGTATACTTTACCGCAACTGCAATGATCGGCATGATTGCGCTCGCCGGGATCGCCACCAGAAACTCCATTCTTCTGATTGAATTTCTGGAGGAGCGCAGAAAGGAAGGAAAGCCCGTCGCGAAATCAATTATAGAAGCCGGCGCGCTCAGAACCCGGCCAATTTTTCTGACATCTCTTGCAGCCATGCTTGCTTCGTGGCCCATTACTCTCGATCCCATCTTCTCAGGGCTTGCATGGTCGCTGATATTCGGCATAACCGTTTCAACTGTCTTTACATTAATAGCAGTACCGCTCGTCTACTATATGGCTTATGCAAAAGAACCAATCGGCCCTGGAAAGGAGACCCCAAATGAATATCGACCGAATGGTGATCCGCTTCGCGGGTAGCTTCATCCTCATCAGCCTGCTGCTCTCCCAAATTCACAGCACCAACTGGCTGTGGTTTACCGCTTTTGTTGGAGCAAACATGCTGCAGGCCTCGTTTACGGGATTCTGTCCTTTGGCAAAGATTCTGAACCGCTTGGGAGTCAAGCCAGGTGAGGCATTCAGATAGCCTCACCCCAGAAGCTATGGAAATGGAGTGATTGATTTTGAGCGCAGATTCTCGTTAACGACGGAAAGATTCAAAAAACGAAACCCAACATATTCCTCACCGGGCTGTTGGGTTTCGTTTTGAAAAAGAGCCTTTGTTGGCTGAATTAGGCTTCAGTGCACAACCCCAACCCACACCATGGTTCCAGCTTTTGTTAATCTTTGATTAACCTACAGCGCGATTCGATAAACTCTCCGAGCCTCTTGCATTTTCCATGCATTGCCTGTTATTTACCTGGTCTTGGAACTCCATTTCGCTGCCTATCGGCGCAACAACAGCGAGCATCGCGGTACGAACAGTTTTAGGAAAGGGATGCCCATGAAAAGCGAGGTTTTTTATACAAACCTGCGATCGGGACACAACAAGAGCCTGCTTAAGAAAATAGCCGATCTTGCCCGTGCAGCCGGAATCGGCGAAGTGGTAAAGGAAAGGGGACTTACTGCAATAAAAATCCATTTCGGTGAGAAGGGTAACACTGCATTTATTCGGCCACTTCTCGTTCGCCCCATCGTGGATTTAGTGACAGAAGCCGGCGGCAAGCCATTCCTCACCGATTCGAGCACCCTATATGTGGGCACCCGCGGGAATGCGGTTGACCATCTTCAGACTGCCGTAGCCAATGGATTTGCATATTCAGTAGTTGGAGCTCCTCTCATCATTGCGGATGGAATAGATGGCCGGGATGAGGTGACAGTACCCCTGAATCTTCGGAATTGCCGGGAAGCATACATCGGATCGGCCTTTTCGCGTGCTGATTCGATCATTTCCCTCGCCCACTTCAAACTACATGAGGCATCTGGGTTTGGAGGAGCAATAAAAAATATCGGCATGGGTGCAGCGTCCAGAAAGGGCAAAATGGCCCAGCACTCCGATGTCGCCCCCCAGGTAATCTCGAAGAAGTGTATCGGGTGCGGTACTTGCCTCAGCGAGTGCGCTCAGGAGGCGATGAGCATTGTCGAGAGACCCGCGAATGCTCCGTTGCCTAAAACCGGGGCAACAAGGGTCATGCAAATCAACCACGAATTATGCGTCGGATGTGCGCGCTGCATACATGCTTGCCCCCGTCTCGCGGTTACTGTTAACTGGGGGACCGATCTACCCAAGTTCATGGAACGAATGGTAGAATACACGGCTGGAGCACTCAAAGGAAAAAGCGAACGTTCCTTATTCATAAATTTCCTTACCCAGATATCTCCTGCCTGCGACTGCTATCCATTTTCCGATGCGCCAATCGTAGCCGATATCGGAATTATTGCTTCGCGAGACCCCGTCGCGATTGATCAGGCATCGGTTGACCTCCTTAACAGTCAACCTCCCCTGGAATCCTCGTGTCTCCAAGGCAATGAGGCTGCCAAAACCGATAAGATCAAGGCAGTGTACCCTCATGTCGATTATCAACAACAGCTTGATTATGCGTCGGAACTGGGGCTTGGCTCTAGAAATTATGAGTTGATAACTGTCTAGCGCACCCTCTTTGTTAAAGCCGGGGGCTGGATCACCTGCTGAGAGCCTCCGGCCTCGCCGAAGCTGCCGTTCGGTTTACACCCGCAGAAGGGCCTTGTCAAAACCTGTCATGTTCGCTACATTGCGATCTTCGGAAGCGCCAAGCTCACTGGTGGGGCTCCCGGGCTTCAAACCCGGTGTGGGGCGCTGAAGGGCGTCCCAGGTGGGTTCGATTCCCATGCGCTTCCGCCAACATTCAATGTCGGTAATCCGCCCGAAATCCCCCGCCCGCCTGGGTAAAGAAGCGCCAATGCTTTAAAGGAGGATCGAGCAATGATAGGCAAGTTACGATCAGGAGCTGGGCCTTGCGGTTCCGGCTTGTGAAACACTGAAGATCATAAGAATGTGGCGGTTCAATCAATGTGGAATACCTTTAAGCGCTTTTTCTACAAACTCCTCTTTCCAAACGAGCAGAGGAGGCAGGCCGAATTCATTAGCTCCCTGTTCGGCGACCTGCTTGGGCGCGATCCCACCAATATCGAAACTGACTATTGGCTCTCCAGACTTAGCGAGTGCTGTTCTCCTACAAAGATCTATTTCGAGATAATAGATACAGACGAATATCGCCAGAGGAAGAAGATAATCAATATTGACGAACAGAAGAAAAAAGACTTCATAAATTCTCTTCATAACGATCTCCTGGAGCGTAACCCGGATCCTGAAATCTTCGACGCCTGGATTGAAAGACTTACCAGGTTTTCATCGCCGGTTGATATCTACTTTGAGTTTATAGGGGAATCCAAAAAATTACCTAATCGTAAACCTATTAGCGACGAAAAAAAGGTCGAATTCGTAAGCTCGCTATATAGTGATTTACTGCAGCGGGAAGTACAGGAAGACGATCTCAATTATTGGGTGAGTCGTTTTGAGTACTTATCGCCTGTTGATATCTATCTCTATTTTACTAATATAGAAGAGTTTAAGCAGCTTCATGCGGTTAAACTCTTCGCCCCTCCGGGGCATTTTTATTCTCCTATTGTAGATCCTGATGAATTAATCGACTGTGCCGATTCCATATTTGACAAAGACAGGGAACTTCCTGGCGTCGAACTTAACGGAAGGGCTCAGATTGAATACTTCGGTAAGCTCAGGAAGCATCAAGAGAGAATACCGTGGGGTGAAGAAAAACAGCCTGGCTTACGATACTTCTACAATAATCCGGCTTTCTCATGCCTTGACGCAACAATTCTTGCCTATATGATAATGGAGCACCGGCCGGGTACAATCATCGAAATCGGCTCAGGGTATTCTTCCGCCGCAACGCTTGATATTGTAGAGCGTGAACTCGGAGGGGCTACCAAGTGCTGCTTTATCGAGCCATATCCTCAACTCCTTGAAAGCTTGTGCAAGCCTGAAGATTTTTCTCGAATTCAAATATTCCCAAAAGTTGTTCAACGGGTGGCTCTTGAGGTCTATGATCAACTGGAGTGCGGAGATATCCTTTTCATCGACTCCACGCACATCGTAAAAACCGGAAGCGATGTGGTCCACCTCGTTCAAAATGTACTGCCGCGAATCAAGCCGGGTGTTCTGATACACTTTCATGATATCTTTTATCCTTTCGAATACCCCGTTGGCTGGGTGCTCGGTGAAAACAGGTCGTGGAACGAGTCGCATTATCTATCGGCGTTTTTGACCAACAATTCTGAATACGAAATCCTTTTCTTCAATGATTTCTTTTATCGAAAACATCGATCTCTGCTTAAAACTGTTGTGCCAAACTGCCGGCAAGATTCAGGCGCCAGTTTATGGATACGTAAGAATGCTGAGGTCGTAAGCAGCAAACCGGGTTAAATTCTGGATGTATGCGAGATTGTTAAGCAATCAGCCATATGGGGTTGCTTATGACTCTCGTTAACGCGAGACTGCCAAATATTATGCGAGGAGGCCATTTTTGATGGATAGCCGTGCACCGGAATTTGAAGTAAGTGTCGTCATGCCAACCCTCAATGAGGCTGAAACTGTTGCCATATGCGTGCGGAAGGCGATCGATTTTTTCAGGCGCGAGAAGATATCCGGAGAAGTGATTGTAGCTGATAATGGCAGCACTGACGGCTCGCAGGAGTTGGCAACCAAAGAGGGGGCCAGAGTGGTTCACGTTGCTGAAAAAGGCTATGGTGCGGCACTCATGGGAGGCATCCGGGAAGCTCGCGGTAAGTACATCATTATGGGCGATTCCGATGACAGCTATGATTTTACTAAAATGATGCCCTTTATAGAAAAGCTCAGGGAAGGCTACGACCTTGTGATGGGAAATCGATTCAAGGGCGGGATAGCACCGGGGGCCATGCCCCCCTTGCACAAATATTTCGGAAATCCACTGCTAACCAACATTACACGGATTATGTTCAATAGTCCCTGCCGTGACGTCCAATGCGGTTTGCGCGGTTTCAGCAAGGAAGCTTTCGCGAGGATGGATACGCGGTCGAGCGGAATGGAGTTTGCCAGTGAGGTAGTTGTAAAGGCGGCCCTGCAAAAGATGCGCATAACCGAGGTGCCGACTACGCTCTCCCCCGATGGACGAAGCCGTCCTCCTCACATGCGTTCATGGCGTGACGGCTGGCGCAACCTTCGATTCTATCTCCTCTTCAGCCCCAGATGGCTCTTTCTGATACCCGGCTTGATTCTTCTTGGACTGGGCGGGATCTTCGGATCGGTCATTACCTGGAAAACACTTACTATCGGCTCACTTGCTTTCGATACAAGCACACTCCTTGTATGTTCAATGTCCGTCATCCTCGGGTTTCAACTCGTATTCACAAGTCTTATTGCAAAGGCCTTTGCGATCCGTGAGAAGCTTCTTCCACCCGATGATCGAGTCGATAGATTTGTAAAATTTGCCAATTTGGAGACCGGCATCATAGCGGGCCTTCTGCTTTGTTTAGCGGGGGCCGCACTACTTGGCTTCGCTGTCTGGAGCTGGGAACAGCACAATTTCGGGCCGATGAATTATGCTGAGGTTCAAAGACTCACCATTCCTGGTGTGACCTTCATAATTCTGGGATTCCAAATTGTATTTGGTAGCTTTTTCATGGGCATCCTGCAGCTAAAGTTCAAGTGATTTCCAGTTCTGATTAAAGCCATTGGACGCGGTTTAGCCTTGGACCTTCAAGGAAGTCCGCCTTGATGGATCTTGTTGCCATCCTTTTCAGGGTCTTGGGTTATGGGGTCTAGAATATACGGGATCGATTACCTGCGAGGAATTTTGTCGATCCTGGTTGTCACATGGCACATGGGTGGTGGTGGATTTTCACTGATCAATTTCATAGGGCGGGAATCCGACCATTCATTTACTTTTCCCGACTTCATAAATTTTCACATACTGTTGAATGCTGTACCTTGCTTCATCATGATTTCCAATTATCTGTTCGTTTCAAAAAACCCCGATTTGAGGGCCCTTCGAAAGACCTTGGGTAGATTGTTTCTGCTTGCCAGCTTCTGGCCACTGGTTTTCATCATGTACGGAGGCGGAAATGCGGCACTCAACGCGGTAGTGGTTTCAGGGAAACTTAAATCCATTGAATTCCTGGTTACCGCCGGCAATACAATTTATTATTTCTTTGTCTCTTTGATATTTACCCAGATCCTTGCCTATGTGGCTGTAAAATTGGACAGCTGGGTTGTCTATGCAGGTTTTGGTTTATCTGTTGCAGTTCTCCTTTTAACACCAGCGGCGGCGGCACATTGGAACATTCCAAAACTTGCTGCTTTCTGGAGTCCTCTCAATTTCATCGCACCCTGCTTGTGCGCTATATGCATGGTTCGGCTTGGCGATAAGTTATCAGTGTATAAATACTCCATCATTGCTTCCTGTGCAGCAATGACAGTGTTACTGGCGGTAATCGAATGGAAAATTAGCGTCAGCTCAGCCTTTTGGGCCACCGATTACAGTGCCCTGCCCGCTTACACACGGCCATCATTGACCTTTACATCTGCATTATTCGTGATTTTGTGCCTTAATTTCACACATGCGCCTGGAGCAATTTTTCGGTTCCTGTCCGATAATTCCCTCGCTTTATACTGTATCCACCCTTTTTTGATTCCACACGTGAATAATGCTGTAACCAATATGTTTGGAGCAAATTTGCGATCTGTAACGATACCTGCGGTAATCCTTCTGAGCTATTTGGTGTCTGTCGTGCTGAAGTTCTATCTGCGCGGAGAGGTTATAGGGAAGAATACTCCAAGGACTAAAAATTTGGCCTCAAATCCCCAGAGTATATTAAATTGATCGCAATTTTCGAGGTGCGCGGCATTAAAGGTGTTATGGAATGCTGAAACCAAACCAGAAAACACAATTCGACTTCGATCTTTTGTTCTTCATATTACTTTCGGGAATCGTGCTTGCCGCAGCACTCCTGAGGGCATCGGTACCCTGGGACACGTTAGCTTACCACCTGCCATTCGGCAGCAAATTGGTGAACATTCCAAAATCCGAGGATTTCAGTCTTCACAATGTCGCTTACAAGGATGTGCTCTTAAACAGGTTCCACGGAATACCGCTCTTCCCCTATTACATTCACGGTTATCTATTCCGGATTTTTGGTTCGATGCGCTATCTTACGCTTATCTCCGCTATTCCACTGCTTATAACTGCGTGGTTTGCTAAAAGCTTTTTCGGGGTAAGCAGAAGTCTTTTCCTGCTATTGTGTCTTACCGTGCCGCTGATTGCGATACATGCTCATACTTCATACACCGATCTAATGTCCGGCGCTTTGGTCGCATTATGCACTTTTATAGCCATAAAGATGTTTGAACTCGAACAATCGCTAAGGCAGCGATACGTTTTAGCATTATCTTTTTTCTTCTTATCTTTTCTTAGTGGGCAGACCAAGTACTTCGCTATTCCTTTTATATTTGTCCTGGCTGTTTTTTGCGTTTATGCGGTGCTGTCACGATCCGATAAACCCAAAGAAGGATGGCCTATTGCTGCTCTCTTCCTGCTAGCTGTCCTGGCGGCCAGCACCAAACTCATCACCAATTACATTGAATTTAATAATCCAGTTTATCCCATAGGATTTTGGCGCTTTAGCGGACCCGAAGCCACCTGGAGAACTGATCCGGCGTACCTTTCTTTTCTGGGAATCTTGGCCGGCCCATTATATTTCATATTGTCGCTGACAGAACTTGATCTGGTTATAAGAGGAATCCAGCCTTACTATACACTCGCCGCTGGATCGGGATGGCACGATAAGGTATTTACGGCGGGCTTTGGTTTCGTAAACGTTATATGCTTTATTCTGTGGCAACTTTTCTATTTTCTAAAAGCAAAGCACAAGGACCCAACTGTTACGATCACAGCCATCATATTGATTGTGATGCTTTCAGTTAATTCCCTGTTAACCCAAGCCCATCTTCTTAGATATTGGCTCTATATCCCATTCATTGCAATTTTGCTGGTACTTTTCCAGTTGAAGCAGTTTGGCACCGGAGTCAAAATAGCTTTTGTAATCGGCACTTTCATTCTCCTGATTCCAGGACACATTTACACCGACTCCACTCAGCGGCTGTTTGGACCAGCACTTTATTCCGACCCCCACTACGATTTGCGTCCGATTCAGGCGACGAATCCCGACTTCGTATGTACCGGCAACAACGTCTCTTTCGCGCTCCTTTTCACTACTGTACTAAACGAGGGAAATTGGAAAACGGATACACCGGAGTGCCAACAGGATATAAAGGCATGCAAGTGCTTCGTGGATTTCGTTGATGGGAATTTAATCATCACACAATCTGGATGTGATCGGCGAAGCAATTGAACTGGTATGGAGAGGCGGATTAAAGGTGTTGAATAAGCATAGTGAATTCTATGACTTTGATATGCTGCTATTTGCCATTCTGGCAATTATGGTGATTTGCGCGGCGCTGTTAAGACCGCTTATTCCCTATGACACCATGGCTTACCACCTGCCATTCGCAACCAAGCTGGCCAACGTCCCCAAAGCAGACGATTTTTTTCTTTATTCGAAATATTACAGAAGCACATACGCTGACAGGTTTCTTGGATTCCCTCTATTACCTTATTATGTCCAGGGCTACTTGTTCAGCTTCACGCAAGCCATGGCTTACTTGCCGCTTGTTGCAGCCGTTCCGCTACTCCTGCTGGCTAATTATGCGGGAAAGCTTTTCCACGTGAGCAGGTCCATTTATCTTTGTCTGTGCCTGACGGTTCCAATGATAGCCATACACGCGCATTGCTCTTTTGTGGACCTGTTCAGTGGAGCACTGGTTGCGGCACTTGCCTTCATCACAATAAAATTTCTCGAAAATCAGCCCTCATTCAGGGAAAGAATCTATCTCGGCGTATCCTTCATTTTCGTGTCATTGCTGTGCGGCCAAACCAAATTTTTTACCATACCCGCTGTTTATGCACTTTGCCTGGTGGGTATGTGGGCCGCGTTTTCCCGTTGCGAGACGAGGAAGCAGGCGCTTGTTCTAGTTCTCATCTTCTGCCTGGCAGCCTCGGCGGCCAGTTTTAAGCTTCTTTCAAACTGGGTAATTTTTAAAAACCCTTTCTACCCTGTCTCCACTATGTTCTTCTCCGGTCCCGAACCAGTATGGGCAACAGATCCCGGGTATCTCAAGTTCCTTGGACCGTTGGCCCGCCCGGCTTATTTCATTTTATCGATTACCGAGTTGCATATTTTCTTAAATGGATTCACACCGCTCTACAATGTGCTGCATTCTACCAGAGGCGACGAGATGTACATGGCGGGATTTGGTTTCATCAACGTCGCAGCTTTTCTTTTCTGGCAGATGTTTTTCTATTTCAGAAAAGCCAAACGGCCAGATACCCTTGTCGACAACACGGCGAAAATCCTTCTATTACTGCTCGTTTTGACTGCTATTATGCCGCAGGCGCATGTGCTGAGATACTGGATGTATATTCCATTTGTTGCCGCTCTTTTGGTGATATTCGAACTTAGGCAGTTCAGGTACCCCGTGAAGGTGCTTTTCATTATTTGCTCAATAGCGATATTTTGGATCAATAACACCTACTATATCGAAAGCCCCTATCAGCTCTTCAATTTTGATCGCATCCGCTCGATACCGATTTCGGTACCCCCGATCGAGGGAGCAAATAAGGTTTTGGCCCGCACCAATGTGGGCCCTCTTCCAATTGAGAGAATTCATAAGCTCAGTCCCTCTTACGTCTGTACCGGCGATACGGTTATGTTTCCATTCGCTTTTTCTACGGTTTTGAATGGGGGGAGTTGGAAAACAAATCCACCCGAATGCAGTCAACCCGACAACACCGAGTGCAAGTGCTTCGTTGATTATGTCGGAAGCGAATTGATAATCAGGGATTCGGGCTGTTCTGATATGGATTCCTGATCGCGCCACAGGCCCGCTTACCTTCGAATTTTATAAAACACATAGGTAATGGATTCAAAGTTGGCAATTTCTATTTCTTGAGGCTAAAATTGGGGCTTTGAAGATTCTAGTGCCGAACGCGCGGCACTGAATTGTTGCACAAGAATCAGTCAGCTTACGAGGATTTTTGATCCATAATGTCGGTTAAACGAAAGATTTTCGTCAGCTATAGCCAGGGCACCGATCAGGAGTACTTCGAGATCTTTTGCTCCGCTTTCTCCAACATTTACGACATTATTCAGGACGATTCCCAAACCAGGTGCAGCCGAGGCGAGACGACAGTCGAAATAATAGCGCGGCTGCGAAAAGATTTCATTGATGCCGCGTGTTGCGCGGTAGTTTTGTGCGGGGCAGAGACGGCTTTGGACGCTAACATCGCCCGCGCGATCAAGGCCGTACTTGATGAACGCCGCGCCCTGATTGGCGTAAATCTTCCTGGCAGCAGGGCCGACGCTCAGGGCAGGGTTCAGGTGCCGGAGCAACTCCACGAGAATATCGTGTCCGGCTACGCGATGTGGCTGGAATGGATGAAGCTGATCGAATCTCCCCTGGCCATGGGCGCTTACATCGAAATTGCCCGCAGAAATGCCAGGAAACCGGATCTCATACGAAACAGCCAGCTTCCAATACTGCTGGCTCCAGATTAATAGTCCCGGCGAAGCGACTCAACTGCCGCAGGCGTTCAACCCTTCAAAATTCAGTCACTGGGGGAACTGTTTTGCAAAGACCTACCAAGAGTGAATATTACATCGAAATAGCCAAATCCGTCGCCATGAGGAGCACCTGCCTGAGGCGACGGTTCGGAGCCGTTATTGTCAAAAACGACCAGATAATCAGCACCGGCTATAATGGCGCTCCGCGCCAGACCACCAACTGTATTGACGTAGGCTATTGTATCCGTGTAGAGCAAAAAATCCCTCCCGGACAAAATTATGAGCTTTGCCGCGCCGTTCACGCCGAGATGAATGCGATAATACACGCATCCAGGCTCGATATGGCCGGAGCCGATCTCTATCTGGTGGGCATCGAGGTTGGAACGGGCCAGCCTGTGATGGAGGTCCTTCCTTGTCTTTTGTGCAAAAGGGTCATCATTAATGCCGGAATTTCCCGCGTAATCCTCCCCGACCAACCCAAGGGGTTCAAATACGTGGACGTGGATGACTGGACAATTGAAGAGCGCATAGCTGCCCGGACGTAGATCTTGGCCACAATGCGAATGGGTTCCTTGAGATTAGGGAATTTGAGCTATATCTTCCCTGACTGGAACGCACAAAGCAAAGAATTCAAGATCCCTTCATTTTCTCAACTAACGGGCTTCCCGGACAAATGGCTGACACAGTCCCCATAATTGATGCAAAAAATCTCCGCAAGGTATTCAACGGCACTACCGCGGTGGATGGTTTGTCATTCCAGCTCTTTCCCGGCGAGTGCCTTGGCCTGCTTGGGCCAAACGGAGCCGGCAAGACTTCCACCATTCGGATGGTCTATGCTTTTTCACCAATGAATGGCGGAAGCCTGAAGGTTTTTGGCATCGACATAAAAACGGGTTGGAGGGAAATAAAAGCGCGGATCGGTGTATGTCAGCAGGAAAACAATCTCGATCCCGACCTTTCTGTCCTCCAAAACCTCGAACTGTTTGCACGTTATTACGACATCACAAAAAAGGATGCGAAAGACCGCGCCCGCCAGCTTTTGCAATTTATCGCGCTCGAACATCGCTCGGAGGACAAGGTTACGAGTCTTTCAGGTGGCATGATGCGGCGGCTGGTTCTTGCCCGTGCGCTGATAAACAACCCGGAAATGCTTGTGCTGGATGAGCCAACCACGGGTCTTGACCCGCAATCGCGCCACCAGGTATGGGAGCGGCTTGAACTTTTGCGGGCAAACGGCCTCTCGATCCTTCTTACCACTCACTACATGGATGAGGCGTACCGCCTGTGCGACCGACTGATAATAATGGATCATGGCAAAATTCTTGTGGAAGGCGAACCGGTTGATCTCATTCGCCGTTATGCCGGGGAACAGGTGGTCGAGATCGTAAATCCTGGCCCCGAGGTACGAGAATTCATCCAGACCAGCGGTTACATGCATGACATGCTCGATCACCGGATTATTCTATACGGCAGGGAGGATGACAATCTATTCGAGTTGATCGGGGAAAAATTCTGTACTGAAGGGTGCATAAAGAGAATGGCAACTCTCGAGGACGTTTTTCTAAGGCTTACCGGACGGGAGCTTCGAGAATGATCGATCTTCTGCAGGTGCGAAATATATCGCGGCGATTCAGCCGCGTCTGGAATCGCAATCTCGTTGTCTACAGAAAGATCTGGCTGGTAAACTTTTTGGTGCCGCTGCTTGAACCCCTTCTATACCTTACAGCGTTCGGGGTGGGACTTAGCGCCTTGATCGGACAAGTTCCCTATGAGGGCAAAGAACTGCCATACGTTGTCTTCATCGCCCCTGCCCTTTTGTCCATCACCATGATGTATAATGCTTTCTTCGAGAACACATATGCATCTTTTGTCCGCATGTACTATCAGAAAACTTTCGACGCAATGATGGCAACGCCCCTTTCCCTCGAAGATATCATAGCCGGGGAGATTGTCTGGGGAGCGACCAAGTCTGTCATAGCAACCGCAATCATGCTTCTCGTAGTGAGCCTTTTCGGACTCATCGAGTACCCCCAGGGTTTACTGATTCTGCCACTCTCTTTTTTGGGCGGACTGGCTTTCGGTGCCACTGGAATGGTTTTCACTGGGATAGTTCCCAGCATCGACATGTTCAATCTTCCAATCTTTCTCCTTATTACGCCTATGTTTCTGTTCAGCGGAACTTTTTTCCCGATAGATACCCTCCCCGACTGGGCGCAGAGCATCTCGCATGTTCTCCCCCTTACTCATCTCGTAAATCTTTGCCGGGGCTTGGCCCTTGGCGAATTGCACGCCGGAATGATTTTGTCTGTTATCTATCTTTTACTCCTAACAGTCATTGTTTTCCCGATCGCGCTTGTCGTCATGCGTCGGCGGCTTATCAAATAATCTGGATACCCCGTTTCGAAAGGATGTGCAGAGATCAATCGATACACGCTGATTGAACACATCTCCCAGCCGTGTGATCCCACGAATTTTTGCATCTTTCATAAAAAGGGCCACAATCAGTTTGCCGGCTGTTCGCCGGCTTTCTTGATCCGGGACCGTGCGGGTGCAAATTTCTTTTATGTGCCTGGTTATTTCTGACTGGTCCAGATTCGAGGCGGCACGAACTTCGGAAAGCTCTCGTGGCGAAAGCGACTTGATGAAATTCAAAACTCTTCCGAGCCTGAGCAAAGTTGCCGAATCTTCTCTGGTGGTAGTGTCACAGATAGGTAGAGCAGTTGAGCGCATTAGCCCGTAATGGCCAGGAAGCAGGAACCTCTCGCGGCAAAGCTCAAAATCTGCGCTTCCGGGGGAAGGGTAAAAAACAGAGACTCCTGCGAGCACCTTTTTGCCTGCAAGATAGAGTAAGTCGGCAATTGAGTCTTGGGCACTCTGCCCGGGCGCTCCCGCGATAATATAGCCTATGCAATCAAGCCCGTGTTTTTGGGCCGAATCAAGTGCACTTTCAAATGAGGTCCTGACATCGGCGCGTCTAAAAAGTTTGAGCTGTTCGGGAGAGGTCGTGCAGAGAGAGAGATTGAGGGCCGTAAAACCTGCCGCCTTCATCTCACCGATCACTTCATCGTCCAGAGTCGGCGGGAAGAGGCCATTCATAGCCCTTAACTCCACGCCAAGCCCAGCGAATTTTTTTCTGATAGCACCGAGAAGTGAAATAAACCAGCCTCTGTCAAACGAGATATTCTCATCCTCGAAGTCTATAAACCGAGTGCCTGCCACGAATACCGCGTGTTCCAGATGCTCCATAACCTGCGAGATACTTTTCAGCCTGAATGGCAACCACGAGGCACATCCAATCGAGCAGTAACTGCATTTCATAGGACAGCCGCGGCTTGCAACAGCAACTGCGCATGGACTTTTTCTTCTTTGATAGAATTTTGCGTCGATAAGGTCCAGCGCCGCTGGAGGCATATCATCGAGATCAGCGACAATTGCGGGAGGATTTATATGCATTCCGCCACCATGCTTACGAAATGCCACTCCGGGAACCTTATGCGGCGCGCGGCCTTCGCGCAGGCATTTCGCAAGCATGGGCAAGGAAAGTTCACCCTCGCCCCTAATCACGAAATCTACACAGCTATTTTTAAGGACATCCTCCGGCAGTTCAGTCGGATGGTGCCCACCCATGACAATAACAGCTTCCGGGCAGTGTCGCCTCACCGATTCCGCAGTCAAGATAGCCTCATTACTGTAGGCGGTGAAGAGCGAGGATATGCCGATAAGAAATGCTCCGGAGTTCGCGGAAATTTCACCGATTCTATCGAACTCAAGGCCGAAATGTTTGAATTCCTGAAATATAGAAATGGGGGAAATATCGGGGGCAGTATAGAAATCCAGCAGGTAAGACATTTCCTGTGGCCAGGCGATACGATGTGACTTCGGATTTGCCAGGGCATCCAGAATTCCGACTGAAAACCCCTCTAGCCTGAGCGTCGAAGCGATGCACGCAAGCCCATACGGGATCGTGCGCTTGGCAGTAAGATAGAAATCTCTAATGGGAGGCTGTATAAGGAGGATGTCTGGCATATCTCGCTCAGATATCGCTTGCCGGATCGCGATCGACCGTTACCTGCACATTTTTGAAAACAGAGTCGTTTCTCACGCAATCAAGTACGGTACCTGAAAATTCCTGCATTTCAGCGCTTCCCCACGCCTTTATGAATACCTGCCACCGAAACCGGTCCTTTAGCTTAACATAGGGCGAGGGGGAAGGGCCCAAAACGGCAATGTGTTTTCCGGATTCCTTCAGGATGGCTGCCTTCTCGCGGCAGAGGGATGCAAGGAGTTCCGCGCCAGTACGAACTATCTTCTCATCTTTTGCGGTAACAAGCAATTTGAGTAGCCGCGTAAAGGGAGGATACTGCAGACCCTTGCGAGAAGAGAGTTCCATTTCGCAAAAACCGTCATAGTCCATCTTGAGCAGCGAGTCGATTGTGTAATGGTATGGATTGTAGGTTTGTAAAATTACCCTGCCGGGTTCGTCTCCCCTGCCGGCTCTCCCCGCAACCTGAAACAGCAACTGCACGAGGTTTTCCCCGGCGCGAAAATCGCTCACCTGGAGCCCTGCATCGGCATTAATTACTCCAACGAGGGTGATATTGGGAAAATCGTGTCCCTTTGCTATCATCTGAGTTCCGAGAAGAATATTTGCACGTCCCGACCTCACGGCCTCGAGCGCATCCAGAAGCTTCTCATGGCTGCTCATCGTGTCGCGGTCAACTCTTACGATGCGCGAGCCCGGGAAGAGTCGCCCGACTTCCTTTTCTACGCGCTCTGTGCCAAACCCGTGAGCAAATAGCGCTGTATGGCCGCACGTCGGACATCTTTCGGGAAGTGGGGTTTCAAAGCCGCAGTAATGGCAGCGAAGAGAGTTCTCGTTCTTATGGTATGTCAGAGTCAGGCTGCACGAGATACACTGCAAAACCAGGCCACAGGCATTACAAAGGTAATATTTGGCGTAGCCCCTCCGGTTTAGGAATATTAGCGCCTGATTGCCTGCCTGCAGGACCCGTCCGATCTCGTCACGCAGCCTTGTCGAAAATATTCCGCCCTTGCCGCTTTCCCTTTTCATGTCCACCACTTCGATATCGGGCAGCGGTCTGCCCAGGATTCGAGAAGGAAGGGCAACGTGGCGGTAAGAACCGGAACGGCTGCGGAGGATTGTTTGCAGTGAAGGAGTGGCGGAGCCCAGAACTATAGGAATTCCCAGAATCTTTGCACGCATCAGCGCCACATCGCGCGCGTTGTACCGCAGGCGGTCCTCCTGTTTGTAGGCAGGGTCGTGTTCCTCGTCGACCACTATCAGTCCTGGATTTTTGATCGCACTAAGGACTGCCGACCTCGCTCCAAGTACGATATTGGTTAGACCGGATAGAATCTCGGCACCCTGCCTGCGCTTTACCTTCTGTGATACAGCGCTGTGCCAGACGGCAAGGCTCCGTCCGAAACGCTCCCGGAAGATTGCTTCCATTTGGGTACTTAGTGCAATTTCCGGCACCAGCACAAGAGCGCCTTTGCCCGCCCGTGCAGCAGCCTCGATTATCCTCAGGTATATCTCGGTTTTGCCGCTTCCGGTGACTCCGTAGAGTACAAAAGGTTGAAATGAGGGATTTTCGATGGCCGGAACGATGGCATCCACTGCATTATTTTGGTCGCTTGTAAGCTTTAAAGGTGCTGGTGAGTGATAAATCGGCGAATCAGTACAAACATCAACATCGTCACATGTTTCGACTTCAATTTTCCGCTTTGCGTTTGCCTGGCGTTTTACGCCCTCACTTGCGGGAATGACAAGTGAAAGCACTTCGCCGAGAGGATAAAAATAATATCCCGAGATCCAGTTGCTGAGCCGCAGGAGGTCGTTGGGAATAGTTTTTCCGGAGTAAGCGAGGATGGGTCGTATTTTGATCGTTTCGGGCAGATCGGGAAGGGATTTGCCCAAGGACAAAACAACTCCAGCCGCCTTCCTCCTACCCAGCCCCACGGAGACCACGCTGCCGGGTTGCACAACTTCAGCGAGTTCAGGCGGCACGGAATAATGCAGGCTCTTCTCCAGGGCGGACCCGACAATGACGACTTCAGAAAATAGATTCGCCATCACTAATCTCTGCCGGACGGCATCTCTAACTTTTGCTCTGTCCGGCCCTGAAGAGCGGCAATATATGAATCACGTGTCTTTTCAAATTCTGCCCGGACGGGTTTCGGAACTGAAATAGATCGAGGGAAATCGATAGACTGGAAGTTAGCGGGCCTGCCGTTCTTGTAAAAATGAAAGTCAAGATACTGTTGCCCCGAGGACCCAGAGCCCACCGACCCAATAACTTCACCCTGGGAGACGATGGCACCTTTCTTCAGTCCTCGGCTATATCCAGACAAGTTGCCATAAACGCTCTTGAATCCGCCGCGATGACGGATTTCAATCAAGACCGAGGATTTCCCCTTTGCGAAAAGGGCCGTTACAACTCCGTCCGAAACCGAACTGACCGGGGTGCCTTTTGGAGCAGCATAATCGATCCCGAGGCGCGGCCGATACATTTTCAAAACGGGTTTTACATTTCTATAGCTGCTGAGCGAAAGCATGCGCCGGCAGCTTAGAGGGCTTTTCAAGAAGGACCTTTTCAGTGAGTTTCCCTTCAAGTCAAAGTATT
The DNA here is from genome assembly GCA_002298165.1 of Desulfarculales bacterium UBA702. GTDB lineage: Bacteria > Desulfobacterota > Syntrophobacteria > Syntrophobacterales > Syntrophobacteraceae > SbD1. The sequence goes on along the minus strand of DBMI01000028.1, from coordinate 17,156 downwards.
CCCAACCTTCATCGGGAATAACGAAACCCACCGCCTGAAAGGCCTTGCCGGAGACCACTGCTTCAGCAGCAAGTATCAGGTATTGCCTTCCCTCCTTACCCTCTATCTCCTGTTCCTGGAAAAAAACGGTAAACGAGTCTCCATCTTTGAGATCGGAGCTAAAATCGATATCATAGGCAAAAATATCGGCCAGGTTAGCAACCAGGCTGGATGGAAGGCCACCGGCAATACATGAATCGTGGAAATTCTCGGCGTATCTGCAGGTTACTGTCCTTACCGGCATTTTTAGAGAAGGTGCCTGCGACTGGCATTCCCAGCCCTCCGGCGTTTTACGTAAAGCGTAAGCGGCGCCGTTCAGACCTGAATAGAATATTTTTGACAGCTGCCGCTCGGGCAGCTCAAGAAAAAAAATCAGCTCGTCGCCTTCATGAACTCCCGCGAGCGGAGCGGGTTTGCAGGCTCTTTCCCATTCAACCACAAGTTCTCTTGGAAATTCGAATTGGTCCAAGATCGATTCGACTGTATCACTGGACCGGATGACCTGGTGCCGGATTTCAAATTTTTCGGGATTGTCCGGTTTCTGTGTGGCAGCGTTCGGCCCAAGTGCTGCCGGTTCTGCCTGGGGCGTCTCAGTGGCGGTGAGAGGGGGGCGCTCGGGAGGGCTGATAAGTTGTTTGTTGTACTTTTTATAAGCGAAGAAAACGGCCAGGCAAACAAGTAGAAGAATGAAAAGGTGCCTCCCACGAAACCTGCGATTTCGGGAGATCCTGTGTCCGGGTCTGCCGGGCAGAGACTTCACCATCAGTTTCTTCATTGGATCTTGCGGCATAGAGGAATTTCGATTCTTGGGATTTGTGGACGGATTTCTGGACAGCTTCTTTAGTATCACATGCCGAAAAAGAGGTCAAAATCAATTAGTTTTCCTCAAAAACCCCAACTGCGGCACTCTTTACGGCTCTTCGGGGAGCAAATTCCATCCGGAGCTCCGCCCACTAAGTTTATTTACTTGCGCGCCCACAACTCACAGGTATAATGGCGCCAACCAACAGTTTCCGGCAAGATAAGCTCTCTACGCACTCTCACCTTTAGCTTCAATTAACATTTTCGAGGAGATTAGAGATGACTAAGGCCGAATTGGCGGCAAAGATGGCGGAAAAAGCAAATATTGCAAGGGCTACTGCCGAGAAAGCGTTAAATGGTTTCATATCAGCAGTTTCTCAGGCGCTTGCTGATGATCAGAAGGTTACCCTGGTTGGTTTCGGAACTTTCGACATCGCTTCCAGGGCGAAACGTGAAGGCCGAAATCCTCGGACGGGTCAGCCTCTTACTATCCCATCCTCCAAGGCTGTAAGATTCAAGGCCGGATCCAAGCTCAAGGATGCCGTTAATTAGTTGCGGCAATTTTCAGTTCATCACTAACCATATAAGGTATTAAACCGCATTTCCTGATGCCAGAGATAGAATCTTGCCTTATAGAGCCCCGGAGGGGCAGAAGTGATCAACCCCTGCCCCCCTCGGCTATCATTGTCTTCAGCCCTGAAGACCTGAGTTACTTTTTGCAATGCTTTTCACGTCCCGTTTCAAGACCCCACAGGATCTATCTTTCGGACATATACACCGGAGAGGTCGGCAACACCTCAGTGGCTATCGCAGGGCCGATGCTAGGTGCTCCTCAGACAATCCTAGTTCTCGAAAGAATGATCGCCTGCGGCGTGCGCAAAGTCATAGCGGCCGGTTGGTGCGGCAGCCTCCTGAAAAATGTCCGAATCGGCGACATCGTCCTGCCCACTTCCGCTATACCTGAAGAAGGCACCTCCGCGCATTACTCCTTGGAATCCCTGGCCCCGTCCGGTGAAATGATTTTGTCTCTAAGGGAAAGCCTGGAAGATTCCGGGATGTCGATTCATGAGGGCGCTGTGTGGAGCACCGATGCTCCATTCCGGGAGACATTCTCGAAGGTCCGCCGGTTTCAGTCATCCGGTGTACTTGCCGTGGATATGGAAACTTCGGCGCTTTTCGCTGTTTCCAAATTTCGACAAATCGAACTCGCGGTAATTCTCGTCGTGTCGGATGACCTCTCCGGACTCAAATGGGTACACGGGTTCAGGGACCCGGCATTCAAACAGGCACGTGAAAAAGTGGTGCGCTCGACCATCGATGCGATTTGTTCCGCAGCCGAAAGCCTTGGTCGTGATTGATTTTTGTCCGCTAAGTGAATTACCTTGAACTTGCGCGATAATCCCACTTACAGAGGTATCATATTTCAATGGATGAGAAGCAGGATACAGGGGCGAAAATCGAGGAGCTTCGCCGTCTGATCGATCATCACAACTACCGATATTATGCACTCGACCAGCCGGAGATAAGCGACTCGGAATACGACAGATTATTCGCCGAACTCGTGCGCCTTGAAAATCAGAATCCGGAGCTTATCACCCCTGACTCACCTACGCAGCGGGTCGGATTTGCGCCAATCGAGAAGTTTTTGCCATTCCCGCACGAAATGCCGCTGCTCAGCCTGGAAAACGCTACGACTGAAAAGGATGTTCTCGAATTCGAGACCCGCATACGAAAGCATCTCGGCTATAATGGTCCGATCGAATATGTGGCCGAGCCTAAGATGGATGGTCTTGCCGTGGAAATGGTCTATCAAGACGGGATTTTCACCGGTGCCGGCACCCGTGGTGATGGATTTACCGGCGAGGACGTAAGTGTTAACGTCAGAACTATTCGCTCGGTTCCGCTCCGGCTGCGAGTTGAGAGTGGGAGTTCTTCTCTTCCGGCCAAGATTGCAGTTCGCTGCGAAGTCTTCATGGACAAGAAGGATTTTGAGGCCTTCAATGAGACGCGTGCGAGGGCGAACGAACCGCTCTTCGCCAATCCAAGAAACGCTGCAGCCGGGTCTCTTCGCCAGCTTGATCCTTCAGTAACCGCTACCCGCCCACTCAGGGCTTTCTTCTACGGGGTCGGCGTGCTCCAAGGCGCGCAATTAGAAACTCAGTGGGAAACTTTGAATGCGCTCAAGCTATGGGGTTTGCCAGTAAACCCCAAATCGAAAGTCTGTCGCGATATCAGTGAGGCAATAGATTTCTTCAATCAACTTGCCGAAGAGCGCGAAGATCTTCCTTATGAAATCGACGGCATGGTCATAAAAGTAAACCGGCTGGACTGGCAAAGTGAGCTTGGCGAAAAATCGCGAAGCCCTCGTTGGGCGATTGCTTTCAAATTCAATCCGGACGAGGCCCAGACCCATGTTCTTGACATCAACGTGCAGGTCGGCAGGACCGGAATTCTGACCCCGGTGGCTTTCCTTAATCCGGTTCTTGTCGGAGGAGTCACTGTAAAACGCGCAACGCTCCATAACATGGATGAGATCGAGCGCAAGGGAATTTGCATTGGGGATGCCGTGATGGTGCACCGGGCAGGGGATGTCATTCCCGAGGTATCAGAAGTGCTCAAATCCAGGCGCACCGGTGAGGAAAAACCCTTTTACATGCCATCCGCCTGCCCTTCATGCGAAGGTGAAATCGTCCGGTTGCCCGATGAGGCGTTCCATAGATGCCTCAACCGCAATTGCCCTGCTCAGGTAAAGGGCTCGATTGTTCATTTTGCTTCGCGAGATGCGCTGAATATCGAGGGACTTGGTGATAGGACTGTCTCCCGCTTCATTGACGAAAAGATTATATCCTCCGTTCCAGACCTTTATGAATTGCGCATAGATGATTTGGAACACCTCCCGGGATTTGGCGCCAAATCGGCCTCGAACTTGCTTGATTCAATCGAAGGCAGCAAGGTTACCACGCTGTCGCGATTTCTCTATGCCCTTGGTATTAGCCATGTCGGTACACATATGGCTGAACTCCTCGCCTCGCACTTTAATTCCCTTGCCTCGGTCCGCTCCGCAACCCTGGAACAATTGACGGAAATTACGGGAGTTGGCGAGAAAGTCGCCCACGCTGTAAACAGCTATTTCGCCAATCCGGCAAACAGGCAACTCATAGACAGCCTTATCTCACTGGGCTTAAATATCCAAAGTACCCAGCCCCTCGTTCATGCCGGGAGCAGCTTCTGGATGGGTAAGACGGTCGTTTTCACCGGTGGGCTTTCATCCTTGCCCAGGCCGGAAGCCGCCAAAGCTGTTGCAGCCAAAGGCGCAAGAGTCACCGATAATGTGAGCCGGAACACACAAGTTGTGATAGCAGGCAAAGATCCTGGGTCCAAACTTGCAAAAGCTCAGAAGCTGGGGGTACGAATAATGGATGAGGATGAATTTACACGAATGCTTGATGCTTAGGGCAATTCGAGGGTAAATATGGAAAAAACTCGGGCACATGTCTTTATATCCGGGCGAGTCCATGGGGTCTTTTTTCGAGCATATACCCGTGATGCGGCCAAACGGGCCGGGGTGGCCGGATGGGTTAGAAATATCAGCGATGGCCGTGTCGAAGCGGTATTGGAAGGTGATGGTGAATCAGTCCGGCGTGTTATAGAATGGTGTCACCAGGGCAGCCCATTGAGCCGCGTCGATAGTGTGGAAGTTATCGATGAAGCCTATACCGGGGAATTCACCTCGTTTGCTATCACTCATTGACAGGAGACAAAGCGTGAAAGAATTCATGCTGCAGATAGTGGACTTTCTAAAAGAGCACGATATCCCGCACCTGCTGGAACATCTCAGGGGTTTGGAATGGAGCGACGTTCTGAGAAGCGGCTACACCTGGCTGGTTGGCGCGCCGCTGATTCTGATAATTATTTTAACCAAGCGCTTCAAGCTTCTTATTGCCCTGATATCCGTGGTGGCCTTTGTCTTTCTGGTCCAATTCACCCTGCCTGCTTCCGGTGAGCAGATGCCGCTCAGCAGTCTCCTCGAATTCGTCGGCGGAGCTTTCGCAATCATAGCTGTAAATTTGTACTTCCTGTTGATCAGGCAATGATCAACAGGCGATACTAGGACAGCCTAATCATCTGTGGACCTTCTGATTGCCTCATCTTCTTGTTATGGAATCATAACGGGCATGGGTGGATGAGGAATAAAATGCGCCGCTCAAGGAATTGAACGGCGCATTTTTTATATGCGGTAAAGAGTGTGATCACACGCTTACAAAAGCTATCGACGTCTTGCAGGCGCTCTTCTTCAAAACCTCGTAATTGCGGAATGTAGGAGCGGGTGTTTGCAGCTACATGAAAAGCTCTCGATAGAATTCCACCATTTTTATTTCATCTTTGGCGTTTCGATGGGCTCTTCGCCGTTTACCCTCTCCTTGAGTTCTTTTCCGACCTTGAAAAAGGGCAGTTTCTTTGATGAGACTTCGATCAGCTCGCCGGTTTTCGGGTTTCTTCCCTTATAGCCTTCATAGTCTTTCACTTTGAAGCTCCCGAATCCTCGGATTTCGAGCCGGTCGGAGCGGATAAGGGCCTGCTCCATACTCTGGAACGTTACATTCACCGCGGTTTCGGCTGCTTTAAGTGTGATACCCTCGGCTTTAGCCAGCGTTTCGATCAACTCACTCTTTGTCATGGTCGGAACTCCTTGATGAAATCAAATAACAATATCCAGACACATCAGCGGCCCTTGATCTCCCTGGCGTTGCCCATGTATGGGCGAAGCACTTCAGGGATAAGAACGCTGCCGTCCTCCTGCTGGTAATTTTCCAATATTGCTACCAGGGTGCGGCCGACCGCCAGCCCCGATCCGTTGAGCGTGTGTACCAGATCGGTACGGCTGCGCCCTTTTCTACGGAAGCGGATGTTTGCGCGCCTCGCCTGAAAATCCTCAAAATTACTGCACGATGAAATCTCCCGGTATGTATCCTGCCCAGGAAGCCAAACCTCGATATCGTAAGTCTTTGAAGCCGAGAATCCCATATCGCCGGTGCACAAAACGATAACGCGGTAGTGTATCCCCAGTTCGCGCAATATCGTTTCGGCATTATTGAGAAGTTTTTCGAGTTCCTCGTAGGACTCTTCTGGTTTTGTGAGCTTTACCAGCTCTACTTTGTTGAACTGGTGCTGCCTGATGAGACCTCTTGTATCTTTGCCATGAGAACCGGCCTCGGATCGAAAACATGGCGTGTAGGCAGTCAGGTATTTCGGCAGATCGGCTTCTTCAAGTATTTCGTTGCTGTGTATGTTCGTAACCGGCACTTCGGCGGTCGGAACAAGCCAGTAATCCCATCCGTCGAGTTTAAACAAATCTTCCTTGAACTTGGGCAACTGCCCGGTTCCCATCATGCTCGTGCTATTTACCATGAATGGAGGAAGTACCTCGGTGTAACCATGGCGAGTGGTGTGCACGTCGAGCATGAAAGAAATAAGAGCCCGCTCCATCGCCGCGGCAGCACCCCAGTAAAGTGTGAACCTTGCTCCTGTGATCTTTGCGCCGCGTTCGAAATCCAGGATCCCAAGATCCTCACCTATTTCCCAATGAGGCTTCGGCGTAAAACCATACGAGGGCTTATCCCCCCACAACCTCACAACCGGGTTGTCTTTTTCACTGCTTCCTACCGGTACACTCTCGTGGGGAACATTGGGAATCACAAGCAGAAAATCTCTAAACTGCTGCTCGACCAGGGCAAGTTGCTGATCGAGCAACTTGATTTCCTGCCCCAGGTCTTTCATCTCATCGATAAGGGCGGTAGCATCCAGCTTTTCCTTCTTGAGCCTCGATATCTCCTCCGAAGCCACATTCCGTCGATGTTTCTTTTCCTCGACCTCAACAAGGATTCGCCGCCGCTGCTCATCAAGATCGAGCAGTGGCTCGATGTCAATGTCCGAGTGACGTTCTTCAAGCATTTGGCGAACGCGCCCTATGTTTTCTCGAACGAATTTGACGTCAAGCATGAGGGGTTTTCTCCGGGGATAAAATTCCGTACTTTTTTCGGCACGTTGCGCAGACGCTTCTTTACCCTGAAATAGGGCGTTTGTCAATTCTTTTCGTCAGTTCAATGAGTTGGCAAATAGAGAAGAATCTTGGAAGAGCATAATGAACAACTAATCGAACTTTGAGCTGATGACGTCAACGGTGTAGTTGCTAAGCGTGTTGATCTCGGGCAAATTATGGAACACCAAAACGAAAGGAACTTTTGCAGCGGGTGGAATACGTACATTTTTCAAATTTTTTCCCTCGCGATTCATCATCCGATCTTGAATTTCGCTTAGCTTTAGGTTTGAGATGTCCTTGCGGGTAAGGCTGTTGCCTGAGTAACATCGCTGAATCTGGGACACCTTCTCATTGTTCGCGTACAGTTTCCCCTCAATAAGAACGAAGCTTACGGGCTTATTAGACTCATTGAGCACTTCTCCCTCGATAACAAGTACCTGCCCAACGTGTATGTTTTCAAGGTAAAATGCCTGCACGGTATCAAGTATCGTGACGGTGGGCTGTAGCGGCTCCCTGGAAACGCTCTTTCCCGCTGAACCGCTAAAAAGAGTCTCCGAGGTGTAGTAGAAAGTGATTCCCAGGATCGCCATGACAGGCAAAAGGATCAACAATGCAGTCCTCGCACTGAAAAAGCTTCGCGCGGGAGGTGCCACCGGTGCCGGCTGTGGAATAGATCCGGGGATGAATGCGTCTTCGCCCTCGGAAACCTCAATATAAATCAGGGAATCCTCATCGGGCCGTTCTACAGAAAAGACGTGTCTGCACTTGGTGCAGCGGACCTTGTTTTCAGGTTTCGTAAGCCGTGCGGAGTCGAGGCGAAACTGCGCGCCGCATGACTCGCAGGTAATTACGATGATGGGCATTAATTCTTAACCTCCAAAATATAAAGACGGCGAAATAAATCCTATATGTTTAGGCTGTCTTCGAAAACCACTTCATGTATCGACGGCAGGTTCCTGTGTTTTTCGGAAAAATCCAGACCGTAGCCGACGATAAATCCGCTCTCCAGCCTCATTCCCACGTAATCGACAGGGACATCCACCTGTCGGCGTTCATATTTGTCGATCAGGGCGCAAACCCGCAGGGATTCCGGGCAATAGGTTCTCCTTAGATGCTCGATATACCAGTTTAGCGTGATACCGGTGTCCACGATATCCTCAACCACCAGCACGTTACGCCCTTTGACCGGAATCTCGATATCCTTGGTGATGCGAACGTTTCCACAGGTTTCAGTCTGTTCCCCGTAGCTGGCAAGCCTCACGAAATCAAGCGTTACAGGAGATGAGAGCCTCCTGGCCAGATCGGCCATGAATATGAACGCACCCTTCAGAATGCCGATTAATACGAGGTCTTTCCCCTCATAATCCCGATTGATACGCGAGGAGAGTTCGTCCAGACACCTTTCAAGCCTCTCCTTGGAGACGCATTCCACGAGGCGGTATTTTCTCATATTCGCTCCAGTCAAGGTTCTGCGCAGCGTAAATAGTCGAGAATTTTAGGACATTGTACTTAAAGAGATCCAAAATTTCAATTCGATTCCCAATCACGCAGCCCTTAAAGCCGCTTGTCGAATAGAGCAAAATGAGAGGAGTGCCGAATTTTGCTTTTTCTTTTCCATCCGTATTGCTATTTTGAGCGAAAATTACCAATTCCAATTCCTAAGGAGAGTTAAAATGCGCGAAAAAGTAGAGGCGGCGCTTGCCAAAATAAGGCCTATGCTCGAAAAAGACGGCGGAAGCGTGGAACTAATAGCAGTAGAGGGGACAGTGGTAAAGGTCCGCCTTACGGGTGCGTGCCACGGTTGCCCGATGAGCCAGATGACCCTGAAGTCTGGGATCGAGCGGATCGTAAAACAGGAAGTACCCGAAGTTACCGAAGTAGTGGCAGTCTAACCGGGTAATCGTGGGGCATCTCTGTGGCCTGCTTGCCTGATCGGGGAGGAACGCCTCAAACGAGTGTCCCACAATTTTTGCATCGGTCGTAACTGGATTTCAAGTGTGCGATTGGTGGAGGCGTCAAATAGCCTATTTGTGGTAAGGCTCACCTCCGAGTATCGTAAAGGCGCGGTAAAGCTGCTCGACAAGCACCAGGCGAGCCAGATCGTGGGCTAACGTCATCCTGGAAAGCGAGATCACGCTATCGGCCCTTTTAACCAGATCCGGCGATATTCCGACAGGACCGCCGAGAGCCAGCCAGAAATCAGAATTGCCTGAGTCCATGATCTTGGTAATGAAACCGGCCAGCCCGGTTGAATCCATCTCACGGCCACCCTGGTCAAGCACGGCAAAGTGCCCGCCCTTTACAAGCTTTGCGATGCGCTCCCCCTCACGCGATTTGACAATATTCTCGCTTAACCCCGCACTCAGCTTTTCGGCTTTCACATAGTGGATTTGCGTGGTGCAATAGCGGCCCAAGCGCTCGGTATAGCGGCTAATTGCCGATTCTATGTCGCCAAAGCCGGTTTTTCCGACAAATACCAGATGAATTCTCAGCGGATATTTCATTTGGGCGCGGTGTAGAGGGCTGCCATCAGGAATTCCTTATTTCCCTTCGGCCCGAAGATGGGAGAGGGTATAACGCCGATAACCTCGAAGCCCTGATCTCTGGTGAAATCCGCTATGGAGTTGCATACCCGTTCGTGAACCAGGGGATCGCGGATTACCCCCGCTCCCTTGGATGCCTCTTCGCGCCCGGCTTCGAACTGGGGCTTGATAAGACACACAAGGAGAGCCTCTGCGTCGAGAAATTTAATCATGGCGGGAATCACAAGCTTGAGCGAAATGAATGAGGCATCTACGGTGGCGATCTGAACACCCTCAGGGATACGTTCTGCCGGCATGTAACGGATGTTTTCTCTCTCCAGCACCACTACCCTTGGGTCGTTTCTCAGCTTTAGAGCAAGCTGACCGTATCCGACATCCACGGCATAAACGCGGGTGGCGCCGAATGAAAGCAGACAATCGGTGAATCCACCGGTGGAGGCCCCCACGTCAATTGCTACGCGCCCCGTAACATCGATGGCGAATGTCCGGATAGCGTGCTCGAGCTTGAGCCCTCCCCTGCTGACATACGGAATGGCTTCTTCGATAACGCGCACCTGAGCGCTTTCGGGTACCTTTTGGCCGGCTTTGGTCAAAATGCGCCCGTCAACCTGGACTTTAGCGGCGAGGATAAGAGCCTGTGCTCGTTCGCGAGTTGGAGCCAAACCTTTATCTACGACCAGTTTGTCCAATCGCGTGAAGGACTTTGCCATGGCGGGATTCGATCATCCGCTGTGCGGCTTTTTCGATTGCTTCGCTGTCGATTCCGCAAAGATTTCTAAGGAGAGCCTGCTCACCGTGAGGGACGAATTCATCCGTAACACCCAGACGGATGAACGACTTGGGTACGAATCCCTCTTCCTGGAAGGCTTCGAGCACCGCACTGCCAAAACCTCCCTGCAGCGCGTTTTCTTCCACTGTAATGACCATGCCGGTTTTCCGACCCCAGGAGAGGATCAGTTCTGAATCAAGCGGCTTTACAAATCTGGCGTTTATGACCGCGGCACTTATGCCGTCCTGCTCGAGTTTTTCAGATGCCTCAATTGCGCTCTGGACAGTCGAACCGATTGCAACTATCAGCACGTCCTTTCCTTCACGCACGACTTCGCCTTTTCCTATAGGCAGAACTTGCAGCTCTTGGTCCAGTTTTACCCCGATACCATTACCCCTCGGGTATCGCACCGCAGCGGGGCCGTTGTGGTCTATCGCGGTCTTTAGCATGTGCTGAAGTTCATTTTCATCTTTAGGGGCCATCAGCACCATGTTTGGAATACAGCGCAGGAAGGACATATCAAACAGCCCGTGATGAGTGGGGCCGTCTTCTCCAACTACGCCACCGCGGTCCATCGCAAATGTAACCGGCAGGTTCTGAAGGCAAACATCATGCAAAACCTGGTCATAAGCACGCTGTAAAAAGGTCGAGTATACCGCAACAACAGGTTTGAAGCCTTCTGCTGCAAGCCCGGCCGCAAAGGTCACCGCGTGTTGTTCGGCAATGCCCACGTCAAAGAAACGATCGGGATACTTTTCCGCAAAGCAGTCCAGGCCGGTTCCCTGAAGCATCGCAGCCGTGATTCCGACGATTTTTGGGTCTGCGTCGGCGAGTTTCTTCATCGCCATGCCGAAGACCTTTGTGTACGAAATCCGGCCTCCACCGTTGCTGCCCTTGCCGGTCGAAGGATCAAAAGGCCCAACTCCGTGAAAACTGGTCGGGTCTTTCTCGGCGGGTTCATAGCCAAGGCCTTTGCGCGTCAGCACGTGGATCAGGACGGGTCCGTCCACTTCTCGGGCCGTCTGGAGCGCATCAATTACCTTGTCTATTCTGTGGCCATTAATAGGGCCGATGTAATGAATTTCAAGTGCCTGGAAAAGCATTCCGGGTGTGAAGAAGCTGATGAGTGAATCCACGCTGCGCCGCAGTACCTGAAGCAGGTTGCTGCCCACGCCGTGCATCGATTTGAGGAAGTTCTCGGTCTCCCGCTTAACATACATGAGCGTCTTCCCGGAGAGCTTCCTGCTAAGATACGACGAGAGTGCGCCAACGTTTGGCGAGATCGACATTTCGTTGTCGTTCAAGACGATTATCAGATTTTTCGCCAAATCCCCAGCATGGTTCATGGCCTCGAAAGCCATACCGCCCGTCATGCTGCCGTCACCAATTACGGCAATAGCACGGGCGTTGCTGTGCTTAAGATTCTGTGCAACCGTCATCCCCAGTGCAGCGGATATGGATGTGCCGGAATGGCCGGTATTAAATGCGTCATATCGGCTTTCGTTGCGTTTAGGAAAGCCGCTGATGCCGCCGAACTGGCGGAGGGTATCAAATTGGGATTGCCTGCCGGTTAGGAGTTTATGAGCATAGGCCTGGTGACCTACATCCCATATAATTCGGTCGTGCGCAGCGTCAAAAACATAGTGCAAGGCAATGGATAGTTCAACAACTCCAAGGTTAGGCGCGAGATGTCCGCCATTTTTCGAGACGACCTCGATTATGCGTTCCCGAATTTCCTGAGCCAGCTCCAGGAGTTGCTCTTGTGACAGGAGCCTGACTTGGCAAGGGGACTCTATCTGGGAAAGCAGACCCTTTCCCTTAGCCTCTTTTTTAGATTTCAACCCTCTCCTCCTGACTTACCTTTACTTCTGCCCCTCGCTAATAAATGAAAAATCTGCGTCCAAGTCAATGATTTTTGCATCTTCAGGCCTTCCGAACCAAAAGATACTGAGCGATTGCCCGCAAAGGTTCAGCCGCTTCCCCGAAAGAGGCAAGAGCAAGCAGTGCCTGATTGACGTGCTCGCGAGCGGCTTCCTTCGACTGGGCTAAACCGAGCAGGGCCGGGTATGTCATTTTGTTTTTTGCAGCATCCGATCCCGGCTTTTTGCCCATTACCGCGGCATCTCCTTCAACATCGAGCAAGTCGTCGGTTATCTGGAAAGCCAAACCGAAGTGATGGCCGAAGTTTCTCATGGAAGTTATAAGCACGGAATCACCGCCTCCAAGGATCGCACCGATTTCGAGCGAAGCAGAGAGCAGCGCGCCTGTTTTATGGATGTGCATGTACTCGACTGTTGCGAGATCGACTTTGCGGTTTTCACATTCGAGGTCGATGACCTGGCCGCCAATCATTCCCCTGTATCCTGACGCTTTGACCATGATACGGATGACATCGACGACTTTTTTGGCCGGGACACCATCGTCGGCGCTGGCGGCAAGGAATTCGAATGCTTCGGTCAGCAGTGCATCTCCGGCCAGAACTGCAATTGCTTCTCCGTAAACTTTATGGTTCGTGGGCACACCGCGACGGAAATCATCATTGTCCATCGCCGGCAGATCGTCATGAATAAGGGAATAAGTATGGACCATCTCAAGCGCACATGCGGCCGGAATTACGGGATCGAGCGTTCCACCCGCAACATCCGCGGCGGCAAGACACAGAATCGGCCTTAATCTCTTGCCGCCTGCAAAAAGACTGTAGCGCGAAGCCTCCACAACCTGCTTTTGAAGCCCAGCAGGTACGGGAAAAATCTTTTCCAGAGCTGCGTCAATCAACTGCTTCCGCTCTGCTAAATAGGATTTCAGATTGAACTCTGGCATAAGCGCCTGTCCTATCAAAGAGAATTAGCCTGAGGATGCGGATTTCTCCGAACAACCATAACGGTCGATCCACCCCTGTGGCAACTAGAAACAAAATTAGACTGAAATCAATAGAATAAGTGCTTTAACTTTTAGTTCATCCCGCTCTACCAAGGCAGACCCGTTCAGGGGCGCTATACTACCACGAAGAAAGGAAATTTCTACTCAAATGATTGTCCCGTGATTACTCCGAGTCCCCTCCTCCCGGGGACTCGAAAGGAGCTGATAACCACCCTCCCTGCTGATCCTTGACAAGCATGCGAACCTTGCTCTCCGCCTCCTCGAGTTTTTTGTGGCAGAAATGGGCAAGCTTCATTCCATCGGAAAAACACTCCATTGCCTCTTCGAGCGGAAGATCGCCTTTTTCGAGCTTTTCCACGATCTCCTGAAGCTTCTTTAAGGCATCTTCGAACTGATCGCTTTTCTTCTTTGCCACCGAATCACCTTTCATCATCGCCATGCGAACTATCAACGCCGCACTCCAGCCGACCCTCGGCCAGGCGAATTGTAACCTTTTCCCCAGGCGAGACCTGGCTGAATTTCCTTACCACTTTCCGTCCCGGCGCACTGTACGTAATCGAGTACCCGCGCTTTAGCACGCTGAGCGGGCTGAGTACTTCAAGTCTTGATAACGCCTGTTCGAAAGCCAAACGGCAGCCGTCCAGAATTCTTTGCTGCTGAAGCATCAATTCTTTGCATTCCCGGTTCAATTCAGCGCGACGCCTCTGGATCAGTGCATCGGGATTGAGATAGAGCAACCGGTCGCGAAGATGAGCGCAGAGGGTTGAGCATTTTTCAATCCGTCGCTTAATCGACCGCTCGATGCGTACAATCCTGTCATCAAGCAGAAGTCTAAGGTTTTCAAGGCGCCTTTGCGGGTGAGTAATCCTTGCTTCGAGAAACTTCAGCTTCAGGTTTAAAGTATCTGCTCTTTGCCTTACAACATGGACCATGCGGTCACGGCAGCCATGAAGGTCGCGGTGGAATTTTTCGAGACATCCCACGACCCATTGGGCGGCGGCGCTCGGGGTCGGCATGCGAAGGTCCGCCGCAAGATCGCTTATCGTAAAATCGATTTCATGCCCAACCGCCGAGATAGTGGGAACAGAAGAAGCGGCAATCGCCCTTGCAACCATCTCTTCATTAAAGGGCCACAGGTCTTCAATGCTGCCCCCTCCCCGGCTCAGTATTAACAAGTCCCATTCATGATCCCGTGCAAGAGTATTCGCGGCCTCAATTGCCGCGGTTATTTCGAAGCGCGCATCGGGGCCTTGAACGGCAACGGGAAGGATCGTAGCGGAAACCGGGTATGGACTTCGCTGGAAAATTTTGAGAATGTCGCGAATCGCCGCGCCGGTCCTGGAAGTTACTATGCAGACATTTTGGGGGCATAATGGAAGCGGTTTTTTGCGCGATGGATCGAACAGCCCCTCTGCTTCGAGTTTTTTCTTGAGCTGCTCGAACGCAAGTTGGAGTGCTCCGACCCCGGCCGGCTCCATAACTTCGACAATTACCTGGTACTCGCCCTTAGGTTCATATACGCCGACACGCGCCTGACAGATCACCTGCATTCCGGCCTGCGGCAAAAAGCGCAGGAAACGGTTCTGCTGACGGAAAAAGACCGCCGAGATCTGGCTGCGTTCATCCTTGAGGGTAAAATAAAAATGTCCCGAAGACGGGACACGGAAGTTTGATACCTCGCCCTGGACCCAGACGAAGGGGAAGTGCGACTCCAGCAATGTTTTAATCTGCTGATTGAGCCTGGTTACTGTGAGGATCCCGCTCTCTTCATCGTGATGGGGCATCAGCATGCGGCAGTTTACCTGAAAAGTTTCGGGTCCATTGCGTCGCGAAGGCCTTCCCCCACGAGATTATATGCGGTAATGCTCATAAAGATCGCAAGACCGGGGAAAACGGTGAGCCACCATGCAAACTCAATATAGTCACGGCTCTGGGACAAGATGTCACCCCAACTTGGAGTTGGCGGCGGCACACCGAAACCAAGGAAACTCAGACTGGATTCCGTGAGGATCGCACCCGCAATTCCGAATACCGCGGAAACAAGAACAGGAGCCATTGCGTTGGGAAGCATGTGCAGGAAAATTATACGGCGATGCGATGCTCCGAGTGCTCGAAGAGCCGTTATAAAGTCCAATTGCTTGAGCTTCAGGAACTCGGCCCTTACGAACCGGGCAACACCGGTCCATCCCGTAAGCCCTATCACTATCATTATATTGTAGATGTTTGGCGGGAGAAAAGCGATTATCGCAATGATCAGGAAAAACGTCGGAATTGTAAGCATGATCTCGATAAGGCGGCTTATTATCGTGTCGGGCCATCCACCAAAATATCCGGCAAGCGCACCGAGTAAGATGCCGATGACCAACGCTATTCCCACGGCAACAAAGCCCACCGATAGTGATATCTTGGCGCCGTGTATCATTCGGCTCAACACATCGCGCCCGTTGTCATCAGTCCCAAACCAGTGGGTGGCCGTGGGGGCCGAAAGAAAATCAAGGAGGTTGTATTCGGTCGGCGAGTATGGGACAAGCGGCCAGATGGCGTATGCCTCTTGTTTTCCAGTGATATGCTGAAAGATGAATGGCGGCTTCTTCTTGAGGTCCTTCCAGACGAAATCGCCTACCTTCTCGGTCCCCGAGAACAGGGGAAAATGGACAGACCCATTAAAATAGAAAACAATCGGCCGGTCGTTTGCCAGAAGAGGGGCAAAAATAGCGACAAAGAAGAGGAACATAGTTATCCAAAAACCCATTACGGCCAGCTTGTTCTTCCTGAAGTAATAGCTGACCATTTTCCAGTAAGTGGGGGGGACTTCCCTCTTCAACCGAAGTTCGTTTTCGACCGTTTCAAGGTCTATGAGTTTCGCTGGATCGCTCATCTTAAAGCCACGTTTCCTTGAATTTGCATTCTATTATTCGAGCTTAATCCTCGGATCGAGGGCCGCATACAGGATATCGGATATGAGCAGCCCGATGAGGGTCAGGAACGCCGATATAGTCGTAATGGCCATTATTACCGGATAATCGCGGCTCAGCACCGCCTCGAAACCCAACAACCCCATGCCGGGGATCGTGAAAATGCTCTCTATGATAACGCTTCCGCCTATCATTGATGGAAGCAGAAAAGCCAGGAGTGTAACAATCGGGAGAAGCGCGTTTCTGAATGCGTGTTTATAGATGACGACCCGCTCGCTCAAACCTTTGGCGCGGGCCGTCCGAATGTAGTCTTCGCGGATGACTTCGAGCATGTCTGCCCTTGTCAGCCGAGAAAGGTAAGCAAGCCCGCCATAAGTGAGGCAAAAAACCGGCAGGACAAGGTGCCATGCCCTGTCAGCGAGCCATGGAAGAAAACCAAGCGTCTCGCTTCCTATCGAGGATATGCCGTAGACTGGAAGCAGGTCCCAGAAATCACCCCCTCCGAGCAGCATTATGAGTAGTACGGCAACCCAGAAGCTGGGAAGCGAATAGAGAAAGAAGAACCCAAGTGTAAGTGCGCGGTCGGTGAGCGATCCTGGGTGAGTTGACGAATACACCCCGGCGGGAATCGCTATGATGTAGACCAGCAATATCGAAATTAGATCAAGCTGTATAGTGACCGGGAGCCTTTCCGCTATTTTGTCCCAGACGTTTCGGTGATCCTTGTAGGAGGTGCCGAAATCCAGTGTAAAAACGCGCTTTACCCATAACAGGTACTGTATCGGAAGAGGCTTATCCAGGCCGTAGAGTTCTTTTGTCTGCTGCACTATCTGCTCGGAGATGCCGCCTTTTCCGCCAAGTTGAGCCTCGCCTGCTCCCATTTGCAGCTTAAGCATAGCGGGGTTTCCAGGTGCGAGCTGAATGATCACGAATGTGATGAGCGTAATACCCAGCAGCGTCGGGATAATCTGGAGCAGTCTTCTTATGAGATATGCCGTCATTGGGGCTTCTCGTTTTCTCGATGCGTTTGTACAACACGTAAGAAACACGCCATTTCAAAATTGTAGTCCAGCCCTTGTGGGCGCCCCAAAAGCTGGACGGGCACAAGGCCCTGGACTACATCAAATTGGGGACAGAGAGCACTGCTGTGGCGCGGTCTCCCGACCGCG
>DBMI01000115.1:209910-262204 GCA_002298165.1 Desulfarculales bacterium UBA702 | reverse complement strand
ATGCAGCGGGTTTGGGCAACAGCACCAAACCCGCTGCCCCCGCTATATGCTCTCATCGGTTGTGGCAAAGTCCCGTTGGATCATGCAATGGGGCGCAGAAGCGCCTCTACCTCTGAATCAGCCCGGGAAAGAGTTTGCCGATACCACCCGCGATGATTTCCACTGCAATAGCTGCCAAAATCAGGCCCATAAGGCGGGTTACAATGTTAATGCCCGTTTTCCCCAATGCCGCGCCAATTGGAACGGCAAGCCGGAGAGTGATCCACACCACCAGGGCGACAATCAGGCATATACCGAGTATCGTGCCTTTGTGAGTCCAATCCGGGGCTTGGTCTGCGTAGATGATAACCGTGCTGATCGCACCCGGTCCCGAAAGAAGCGGTACAGCTAGAGGCACCACCGCAATATCGGCCTTGTGCTCGGCCTCTTTTGCCTCTTCGGGTGTGTGCTTGCTGCCGCTAAGCTGAGCATTGAACATCGTTATTGCGAGAAGCATCACAAGCATTCCGCCGCCGACGCGGAAAGATGCCATACTGATGCCGAAAAAACGCAGCAGCGATTCGCCCAAAAGGCAGGCCATAATAAGAACCACCGCTACGGAGAGCGCGGTTATCTGGGCTGTGCGCCTGCGTTCTGCTTCAGGCTGGGAGCCTGCCAGGCTTACAAAGGCAGGGATTGCACCGAACGGGTTGACAATAACCAGCACCGCAACGAGGATCTTTACATACTCCGCCCATGCAAACATACGCCGTTCCTGATCCATGAACAATGCACTGCATTTCAAGAGTGAGCTGCCCAGGAATTTGGGAGTCCCCCTGAAGAAGCTGTTGCCCGAACAAGTTGAGATCGGAATTCCCTTCCCTTTGACGGGGTTAATGGTGGGCTAGGTGAGGGCGCCAAAAAAATATCTAAGAATTACAACCCCCTCCCCCAAGCCCCTCCCACCAAGGGAGGGGAGCGTCGCTTCAATTCCGTTGTCCCTATCTCGATTCCGCTGTTTGAGCAACAGCCCTAACCTCGAAACCATACCACCTATGCGGAGTTGCGTTCAACAGTTAACCTGGTGCATTTGGGAGTCGTTTGGTCGGGCATCCGTGACCGATCGGTTAAATAAAAAGCGTCATGTTGGATTGATCCGCAGCCCCGAGAAAGGTCGCCACGCCTCCTACTTCGACATGGTCCATCAGCTCTTCTTTCGTGATCCCCATAACGTCCATTGACATCGAACAGGCCACGAACCTCACTCCTGCCTGCCTGGCCGAGGAGATAAGATTGCCGAGAACCTGTACGTTCTTTTTCTTCATGACGAACTTCATCATTGATGTGCCCATCCCGAACATGTGCATCTTCGAGAGCTTTAGCCGGTCAGCTCCCCTGGGCATCATCCATCCAAACATTTTGGAGAGCAGGTCCTTCCGCACAGCCGACCCTTCCTGTTTTCGCAAAACATTCAGGCCCCAAAATGCGAAGAATATGGTTACCTGACTATCCATGGCAGCCGCGCCGTTTGCGATAACGAACGCGGCGAGAGCCCTGTCCAGGTCGTCGGAGAAAAGCAGTAGTGTTTTGCTATCCATCAATTCCACTGATTTCTGGTTTGGATTTTCCATTTGCTCTTTATTCCTGCAATAGCTGTAAAATTTAGGCGATCCCTAGTTTTAGTAGACAAGAGTCGAATTGGCGCTCAGGATTTCCTGGGTCAATGCCGCGGCTGCTCCCGGCTTGGCTCCGTCTATGAGGTCGGATTCATCAATTTTGCGCTCTCTAATGCAGGGTACGCAGACCATCAGCTTCCCGTTTTCACTGAGAAATCTTTGTACAAGGTCTTTAAGAGCCGGGAGCCCCGCTCCCTGGACGTGGTCGAGGTAGCCCTTTTTTGCGAGAAACACCCCGGTGCCCTGAAGGGCCACAACCGCTTCCACATCCATCGCCTGAGCGGCGGTGGCAAGCATGAAGGGCAGGGTGGCCCTTTCCGCATCTTCTCCGGCATGAGTTACGATATAGACAATTTTTTCTGTCATTTTGTTATCCCCTTTCTGATTAGCCGGAGGCCGGAGCCGTCCGGCGGAAATTAGACGTATCTTTCCACGAATGTCGAAAAATCTTCTGCGGGAATTCCTGCTCGAAGAAGATTTCCGAGGCATATAGGACACATTGCGAGCACGGGCGCATTGGCGGAATTGAGTTCTTCAACCCTTCTGTCAAGAACTTCCCTGTTAAGCTTTGGAGAAACCGACTCGGCGGGACCGCCGCAGCAATTTGTAAATTCACCGGAGTTTCTAATCCGTACACACTCGACTCCCAGATCATCCAGAATCTTGTACGGAAGGTCTGATAATCCCAGATACCTGCCATAGAAACATGGATCATGAAGAGTTACGCGCCCGGCACAGCTTTTGCCGCTTGGGGCAACGCATTCAAACCAGGTCCGCACTTCGAAGCTCTCTCCCGTGACCCGCGGGTAGAGAACTTTCATGGCGTAAGTAGTGTGAGGATCGACGGTGATGAGCTTTCTTATGCCGTTCGCCTTCAGGGTTTTGGCCACAAAGGCAGCATGGCGCGCAAATCCTTCCGAATCGCCAAGGTCATGGAGCAGGATGCCGCTGTAGAAGTCCAACTCCGGCCGGTAGCAGAAATCCGTATTGGAATTCGTAAGGACCTGGTAAACGGAATTTAGGATGGCGTTAAATCTTCTTTTTTGGATTTGGGGCACCAGCAGCCTGAACCCGAGGCTTACTAGAAATGAGGGAGTCAATTTCCCATACCGGAAATAACTGGCCAGAGTTGTATCTTCATAGCGGGCGAGCCATTCCGTGGTCATTTCGATGTAGGGTATCGACTGGTACATGAGTCCCGTAAAAAGCATCGCGTCGCCTTGGCGCCTTAAAGGAACCGTCTTCCACCATGAATTGATAACCGAGTTGGATGCGCCGAAGGGATTTCCCGTTTTCCTCAGATTGGATGCGATTAGCTGAATAATATTGTTTGGATCATACATTGGGCCACCTCTTCCAATGGTCGAGGGTAAACCGCCTTAACGACAGGATCAGTTCGCCGGGATCCGCCCCCCTTGGGCAGGTTCGACTGCAAAGACCGCAATGGAGGCACTTCCAGAGATCTTTTGCATCCCGGAGAATTTTTTCTGTTGCCCCAAGCTGGGCATAGCGGATCATCTTGCGTGGGAAGTGTCCGCTGACCAGTGGGCAAACAGCCACGCAGGAGCCGCAATTGAAACACTCGAATGCCGACCCTGCGCCGAAGCGTTCTAGTGTTTTAGGAAATTCAGGATCAATCAGGTCCATTTTCATCCTTTTTTGACTCCGGCCCGGACATTGCCTTTGCGGCCGCCGGTTCGTAGCGAAAATATCCCCCCTCCTTTTCTCCTTCAGCCACTTCGCCATACTTTTTCAGGGCTGCTATGAACCATAGGACCTTCGATGCCGGCAAGCGAAGTGCGGATGCGATTTCAGGAACTGTTGCGGGACCTTGAGCAAGCTGCTCCATGATGGCCGCTACTATCTTTTTTTGTTCCTTCACCATGCGTGTGAGTTCCAGGATGGAGTTCTTGCGAGCCTCGCGAAGGCGCTTTAGCGATTTCTTTTCAGCCTTATGGCAGTGGCATGTATGGTTCATTGCTGTAGTCCTTTGACGCTTTCTGCTTTGGGGTAATCAGCTTTCGCGGGCGATTGCCTCAACCATGGCCTCATACTGGCTGATCGTCCATCCCCTGATATCGACGGCGTTCTCGGGGCAAACCGCAACGCAGGCACCGCAGCCGGTGCACAGGACGGGATCAACCTGCGCCTTGCGAACTTTTTCCCCGTGGAGGTCGAAATCTTTTAGATAAAGCGCGCCCTGGCGCAAACAGGCTTTGACGCACTCCCCGTTTCCCCTGCATTTTTCCAGATCCACTTCGGCGATAAAGGGGTCTAGTTCCACATACCCTTTGGCGAGAATTGCCGATGCCTTGACTGCGGCGGCCGATCCGGCCGCGGACGCTTCACCTGTGTCCATTGGTGCCTGGCAGGTCCCGGCGAGCACAATTCCCGCAACGGACAATTCCACCGGGCGCAGCTTGGGGTGAATTTCCTGGAGGAACCCATCGGCCCCCACCGGAAGCTTCATCATCTCAATTAAATCCGAGACATCGGACGGTTGCATGCCGACGGAGAGCACCACGAGATCGGCGGGCACTTCAACTCGTTCTCCGAAAGTGAGGGTGTCGTTTACGGCTACTTTGAGGGAAGAGCCATCCGCTCTTGGATTCCTTGAGACAACCGGCGGGCTCTCAGGCTCGAAGCGCAGGAAAATTACATTGCTCTCTGATGCCTTTGAATAGAGATCTTCCTGAAACCGGCCATAGGTGCGGATGTCGCGGTAGAATTCGAAAACGTGTGTTCCAGGAAATCTGTCGCGAACAAGCCTTGCCGCGTGCAATGTTGCACTGCAGCAATTCCTTGAACAGTGCTCATTTAATTTGCCCGATTCATCTTCTTCGTGAATCCCCGGTATGTGTCTGCTCCCGACACAATGAATCATCGCAATGTTTTTGATCTCCTTGCCGCCTATGCTGAGGGGGCCTTCACCGGCATCTCTTTCGGCAAGCATCCTGATAAACCGCGGAAGGGTTACAACTTCCTCGAATTCCGCGAATCCGTATTCTCCATTTTTGGGATGGTAGGGTTTAAATCCGGTGGCTATTACGATGACCCCGGTCTCGACAACGAAGGCTTTGCACGGCTGCTCATCCTCTTCAGGCAGATAACCCCGGAAAGGTATGAATATGCCTCGATCCTTCACAGGCGGCACGCCTGAGTCGGAAGGCCCCTTTTGCACCTCCAGCCTGAAGCTGCCTACAGATCCTTCGAATCCCGTCACCTGCGAGCATGAGTGGATCGTAACCAGAGGGTGTTCCAAAACCTCGCGGGCCAGGCTCGAGACCAGATCGGCTGCCTTCTCGCCGGTTGGCGCCAGGGTATCCAGCATTGCCGTCCATCCCCCGAGAAAGGGGGATTTTTCAATAAGGACGACCTCTATACCTCGCGACGAAAGGTCCTTCGCTGCCTTTAGACCCGCAATGCCTCCGCCGATAATGGTGGCATGTCTTTTAGCCTCTATTCTTATTGGATCGAGTGGCTTCAATAGCCGTGCTTTTGCGACCGCCGCAGCGATCAGTCGCTCCGCCTTCAG
The DNA here is from genome assembly GCA_002298165.1 of Desulfarculales bacterium UBA702. GTDB lineage: Bacteria > Desulfobacterota > Syntrophobacteria > Syntrophobacterales > Syntrophobacteraceae > SbD1. Next base: position 257,014 of record DBMI01000115.1, on the reverse strand, counting down.
GGTGGCCGCTTCGCCATGATGAACCCAGCTTACCTGTTCCCGAATATTTGCATGTTCATAGAGGTAAGGGTTTACGCCTGCCCTGGAGAGGGCATTTCGGAATGTGGCTTCATGGAGGCTGGGGGCGCATGAGGCTACTACTACTCGGTCGATCTCCCCGCTGCGCAGGTCCTCGATAATCATCTCCTGCCCGGGATCGGAACACATGAAGGAATTTGTTTTAGCCGTCCGCACACCGTCTAAATTCGAGATCTTCTCGCAGACTGCATTCACATCCACATGGTCGGAAATATTTCCTCCGCAGTGGCAGATATAAACGCCCACCCTTGAATCGGATGAGACGACTTTCGTCACTCTTTTCATCACGATCTCCCGGTCCGACCAAGGTAATTGGAAGCCTCCATGGCTGCCGCTCCAGCTTCGACTATGGTATCGACTATGTCTTTTGGACCCGAAGCCGCCCCGGCAACAAAAAGACCTTCCATATCGGTGAGGGCTGGTGCGCTCTTGGGCAGAACAGTACTAATGAAGCCATCCGATGCCGGCGACACTCCGCATTTGCCATCGGGGTTCCATCCGGGAAGCAGGCCTAGAGACAGAACGACCAGATCGTGTTCCGCCGTTTGTACACCACCGTCTTTTTCCTGTGATTCATAGCGCAGCTTGACTTTTCCGCCATCGCTCCCGTTCAGGAAGGCCACCTTTCCTTTGACAAACTGGACGCCCATCGCGGCTGAATTCTGAAAAAACTGCTCGTAGCCTTTTCCATATGCGCGAATATCCATGTAGTAGACGGTTATGTCCGCTAGCGGGAGCGCCCCCGAAAGAAGCATGGCCTGCTTTATCGAGTACATGCAGCAAACTCGTGAGCAGTAGGAAAGGCCAAGGCTCTTATCCCTTGAACCCGCGCATTGGATGAATGCCACCGATTCCGGCTCCATGCCGTCGGAGGGCCGCAGGACCCGGTTGTAGGGGCCGTGAGGAGCCAGCAGCCTCTCCATCTGGAGGGCTGTGATGACATCGGGGATCTGGCCAGAGCCGTATTGCACATTTTTTTCCAGCGGCATCATTTCAAAGCCGGTTGCGAGGATTGCCGCCCTTGATTCCACGATGAACTCCTCGGGTTCCTGGAAGAAGTCCACGGCCCGTGTGGGACAGACTTTTTCGCATTTTCCGCACAGCAGGCAATTTTCCGGATCGCGAAGCGCAATTTGAGGAACTGCATTGGAAAAGGGGACATAAATTGCCTTGCGGGCTGAAAAGCCGCCCTGTTCGGAATCGGGCAGGTAGATAGGGCAGACGTATTCGCATTTTCTGCAGCCGATGCACTTGTCCTGATCCACATATCTTGGCTTTTGCGTGATGCGGACTACAAAGTGGTTATCAGTGTTTCGCTCAATCGACTCCAGTTCGCAGAAGGTGAAGATGGTGATATTTTCGTGGTGTGCCGCCGCGGCCATTTTGGGGGTAGTGATGCAGCTTGAACAATCAAGAGTCGGGAAGACCTTTGAGAGGCGGATCATCTTGCCTCCTATCGTGGCATCCCTTTCCACAACCGCCACTTTGAAGCCCTGGTCAGCCAGGTCCAGTGAGCTCTGAAGGCCGGCAATACCGCCTCCGATCACAATCGCATCGAATTTAAAAATCTGCATCGTGCTTTTCTCGGCGTTCATCTGGCTCAACTCGCTTCGGCTGGCGGGGTGTCAGTGCGTTCCGCTGCGGGAGGTCCGAGTTTCGTGACGATCTCGTTCATCTGCTGGACCTCTTTTAAAAAGGCCCTCGTGCAAACCGTGCAAATGGCCGTTAGCCTAAGCCTTGTGGGATCCAAGCCCCTTTTTCTCATCATTTCGAAAACGCGATCGATTCTTCGGGCAAGAACTTCATATGCTCCGTGGTAGGGACATTCCACGCCGCAGGACATGATGATTATCCCCGAGATGCCCTTCTCGAAACACTCAATGTAGAATCGTTCGGGAAACAGAACCGGGGCTCTCGTCCTGAGGATAAATACATTTTCCGGATAGCTCGAATGGGCCTGCCCGACTGCATTGGCGCCCGGATAGGCACAGCTTTCGGTGGCAAGAATCAAAATCTTCCCCGCCTTTTGCGTCGCCAGCATCAAAGACCCCTTGCGATTTACTTTTTCCTCAGGATGAAAAGCTTGTCATAGCCGTCATGGCTGAGGTGTCCCAGGTATTCATGTCCGACCTTTGCCGCCCAGATGGGAAGATCGCTTCTGGTTCCCGAATCATTCGAAAGAATTTCCAGGACTTCTCCAATCTTTACTTTTGCGATTCCTTTTTTGGCTTCGAGGAGAGGTCCAGGACAGGCACACCCTCGTGCATCGACTGAATTCGCGGCCTTGATTGTATTAAGATCCATCGACATATGTTTCTCCTTTTGATTCGGCTGATTTCCATACAGGGGTGTTAAATAGGCAAGGCTCGTGCCAACGGCCGGCAATCTGATAAATGACAATAACAGCGGTAACATAGACGTTGTGCGGCAGTTTTGATTGCCAAATACGATGTGTTGATGTATTTAAACACTGTTTAAAACAGTCTGAGGAGTTAAACAATGAAACAGGATATGAGCCGCTACCTCGATGAGATTATCAACACCATGAATGATGGCGTGATGCTGGTCTCACCTGACGGCACGATTCTCATGGTGAATCGCGCGATGCAAAAGATTTCCGGCTACTCCAGCCAGGAACTGATCGGACGCTCGTGCTCCGTCTTCCACTGCGATGTTTGCGCAAAGGCACGGGAGAGTGGCGGGCGATACTTTTGCGCCCTTTTCAACAAGGGACATTCCCACAGAAAATCATGCGGGCTTTTGAGAAAGGATGGCTCATACCTCCCCGTGCTCAAAAACGCCTCTATTTTGAAAGACTCCGACGGGACGGTTCTCGGAGCTGTTGAAACCCTCACCGACATCTCTGAACTCGAGATGCGCGACGAGAAAATCGTGCAACTCTCCAAGCTCCTGGATGAAGACACCGAGTGCTACGGAATGGTGGGAAAATCCACAGTGATGCGGAAGGTTTTCGAAATCTTACGCAAAGCGGCCCAGAGCGAGGCCCCAGTGCTCATTCTCGGTGAGACGGGAACCGGCAAGGAGCTTGCCGCCCATGCGATTCACAGCCTTGGAAGGCGGCCAGATAAGCCCTACATCCAGTTAAATTGCGCCGCCCTTAATGAATCACTCCTGGAAAGCGAGCTTTTTGGCCATGTGAAGGGGGCTTTTACAGGGGCTTATATGCACCGGAAAGGCCGGTTCGAGGCTGCAAACGGCGGGGATATTTTTCTCGACGAAATTGGGGACATTCCTCTTTCCATACAGGTAAAACTTCTGAGGGTCCTCGAGACCAAACAGTTCGAGCGGGTAGGGGACCACCTTCCGATGACGGTTGACGTTCGGGTAATAACCGCCACAAACAAGGATCTAGACCAGCTGATATCCGAGGGAAAATTTCGCGAGGATTTCTTATTCAGGATCAATACGATCCCCATTCATCTGCCTCCTCTGAGGGAACGAACCGATGATATCCCTCTGCTTGCTGACCATTTCATCCGGCAACTGCGGCGAAAAAGCGGAAAGGACATTTCCGGACCGAGCCCCCGGACAATGGACCTGTTCATGAATTACCGCTGGCCAGGAAACGTCAGGGAGCTAAGGGGCGTTTTGGAATATGCGTTTGTCATTGCCGAAAAAGGGCAGATTCTTCTGGAGCATCTTCCGCTCAAAATGACGCAATCCGCGACGGGTTGTGCCGGCAAAAAAGATTATCAGCCGGGCAGTTCCATGGAGGAAAGATCGCTGCTCGTGGAAGCGCTGGTAAAGTGCCGGGGCAATCAGTCCCAGGCCGCGCGGATGCTGGGAATCAACAGGGTTACCGTTTGGCACCGGCTTAAAAAGTACGGAATCGACATCAATGAGGTGGTTGGGAGATAATTACCTGCGGGGCAGGTTTTCGCAATTATATCGTATCGAGTTCAGCCTTTTATCCGGCAGAGAAATTCGTCAATGTTGAAATTACGGTATAAACAAATTGTTTTGGGGTTTTGCAGCCATGGAAATTACCAGTGAAATTTTCGAAGTGGGCGGAGGGCATCTTACAGCCCCTGAGGATGCCGCGATATACCTCATCAAGTTCGGGCAGGAATCCGCACTGGTGGATGCGGGATGCGGCGAGGGGATCGACAGGCTTTTTGCAAACGTCAGGAAATGCGGGGTTGATCCAAAGCGGCTGAAGTACCTGCTGATCACTCACTGCCATTACGATCACACGGGTGGCGCAGCCAAACTAAAGAGGCAAATCGGGCTCGAAATCGTGGCGCATGAACTGGATTCTCCATACCTCGAGGCTGGCGACAATAAGGTCACTGCCGCGGGAAACTGGTACGGGGCAAAGCTTGAGCCCTTTAAGGTGGACAGAAAGCTTACGGGTTCCGGTGAGGATATCATGCTCGGCGGAAGGAAAATCCGGGCCATCCACACCCCGGGACATTCGCCGGGATCGACTGTTTATCTTACGGAATCGGACGGTCTGAAAGTCCTTTTCGCCCACGATGTCCACGGACCGCTAAATCCGGTCTTTCTCTCCAATTCCAGAGATTACAGTCAAAGTCTGAAGGTGATGCTCGATATAGGCGCCGATATCCTATGCGAAGGCCACTACGGGGTTTATCGAGGCAAAGCCGAAGTAGCGGGATTCATTCGACAGTTCATGAGAGGATAAGATTACCATCGCCTTTGATGGTAGGGGCAAATAATCATTTGCCCCCACCAGGCCATAACAGGAGGGAGACCGGCCCGGTTTAATGCACCCAGTATGACAACCGTTAGATAATGTGCAGGGACAAATAACATTAGGGCAAACAATCATTTGATAATGCATGGGCAAATAATCATTTGCCCCTACAAGGCCCAACAGGAGGGATACCGCTCGGGTGTGTAGGGGTATAATCATTTGATATGTAGGGGCAAATAATTATTTGCCCTTACACGGTTTAATGCATCCAATATGACAATGCCCTTATGATCCATGGGGCGGTGAAGAGGATAAACATCAGGCGGAAAAAATGGAAACAGGTAACAATGAGCGGATTTCCGTTGCCCTCCATGGAGAGGGGAATCAAGGATGTCATTGCTCCGGGGCTGGTGGCAATATAGGCCGTAGCCGGGTCGAGTAAATTAAGCCGCGATATCAGTACGGCGACCAGGCCGCCGGCGCATACAAGTATCAATGAGGAAAAAGCCACGGGGAGGGCAATCACCTTGAGGGTCTTGAGCATCGCTGGATGAAAAGTCGATGCTACCATTACCCCGACCAGAACCTGGGTAGCGAAGTTGGCGCCATCCGGCATCTCCCATTGTGACTGCATGAGCAGCTTCAAAATGATGACACTGGTCATGGCACCGGTAAGGGTGCCCGCGGGGATTTTCAGTTTAGCGCCGAGAAATCCGCCAAGTGCGCCAACGCAAAGATAGAGACCAAATCCAAAATACGCATTCATTTCAGCTCTCTTTCGGTTCTGCTGCAAGTAATTGTGTCATAAGTAAAGACAACCGCCAGCTGGCATTCTAACTCAAATTTTGGGGGCTGTGAAACAATCTCGGCAAGGTGAGGTCGGTCTCTGTGAGTTGAGAGCAGAAGGGAAAAGAAAGCCGGCCCGAATGGACCGGCAAGGGGCGGGGGGGGAGAATTCAGGAGATCGGCCCCACAGCGATGTCAGCTGTGTGGCGGCACTAATCGGGAGCGCAAGCCTCCTGTCTTACGCAGAAGCGGAGCAGCAGAAGGGGGTCTGCCTGATGCTCCGCTAAGTCGGTTAAGCGTGATCGCTCATCCCCTTATGTTTGGCTTTCCATGATTCACGCATCTTGTCTGCTTTAGCTCGCTGATCCGGGGTCAGGACAGCGTAAATTCGCGATTGCATGCGCTGTTTTGCCACAATAAGCTCTGTCATCGTATCCGCTTGACCTCTTGCGACAGCCCGAACCTTGGCCTCATCGAACGGGCCCGATTTTCTAAGGTCGCGAAGCTCTTTGCGCCCTTCCCTGAGTTTCTGAACCAGGGGCTTAATGTTTGCACGCTCTTCATCCATTATTGAACGGACCTGTGTTTTCTGGGCATCGCTCAAACCCAGTTTTTTCAGGAAATGCTCCTTACCTTTGCCATGCTTGAAGTCGCAGCTTTTCTCGTACTTAGGTGAATCCGGCGATTTCGCTTTCTGATGGGTAGCCACCGCCGGTGCAGCTGCACCATTTTCCTGTGCATTAAGGGAGTTAAGGAAAAGCCATGAACCTGCCATCCATACAGCAACTATTAAGGTGACAGCATACATTAACGACACTTTCTTCATTTGATACCTCCTGATAAGAAGTTTAATTGATAAGCAAATTATAATAGGGGTGCAGGCTGAGTCGAGTTAAGTATAGTTAAGCAGCATTAAGATTTGTGAAGGAAGCTGATGGGATCAATTTGCGATTATTAAGGCTCTATATTGTTATTCGTCAATCTTTATAGCCGGAAGATCCACCCTGATTAATAGACCGCCGCCCGATGCATTGGAAGCACTCACCTCGCCGTTGTGCAGTCTTACGGCACGCTCGGTAATGGCGAGTCCCAGTCCCGTTCCGCCTCCCTGCCGGTCCCTGGCGTAGCCAACTCTGTAGAACGGATAAAACAGATCAGGGAGCGCATCCTCCGGAACACCGGGCCCATGGTCGCGAACTTCGATCACACAATGGGGAGCGCCTCCCTCATTTCTGTTCAGCAATTTGACCTCGATTTGAGTATCTTCCGGGGTGTAGCGAATTGCATTTCGCAGTACGTTTTCAACGGCGCTGCGAAGAAGTTCTCTTGCTCCCTCGACAAAACTGGTCTCGGTTGAAAGAATGCGGACGGTGCATTTATGGCCTCTTGCCTCGAAGTTTGCGTCTGCAACAACTTCTTCAAGCAACTCAGCCATATCCACCGGATACTTTTCTATTTCCTCGACACCGCTTTCCATGCGTGCAAGAGTCAGCAGCCTGGTTATAAGAGCATTTAGCCTCTCTGCTTCCAGACCTATCCTTTCGAGGGCCGTGCTGGCCTCACTGTCACGCCGCTGTTTTGCAATTTCGAGTGCCAGTCCAAGTCTGGTAAGAGGTGATCGGAACTCGTGGGAAATATCGCGAATGAGGCGCTTTTGCGCCGCCATAAGCGAACCGATTCGCTCGGCCATGAGATCGAAATCTTTTGCAAGCTCTCCGATTTCATCTCGTCTTTTTCCAAGTACGGGGCCGACACGCGTTTCGAGTTCACCGTCGGCAAGGCGCCTGGCCGCCGCTCCCAAACGGCTGACAGGCATAGCAATGTAGCGGGCAAGCCAGTAGCAAACCGCTCCCGCGGTTATGAGAATGACCATCAGGTGCACTAAAACGACAGGGTAATCACGCGTTATAAAATGCCGTACTGGAACTTTGGCGATGAGGGTATAGTCGTTTGATTTGGGCCCCTCCAGTCGCTGTGCGGTTAGAATGAAATCCCCCGATCTCTTGTAGTCGAGCCGGTCATGCTCGGAGTGGGCGGCCAGTTCTGAAACTTCGCCAGGAACGGGCCATTCGGTAATCTGAGATCCATCCTCTGCGAAAAGAAACATTTGAATACGAACCGTGTCTTCGACACTGTCCACAAAATCAAGGAGAGCGGCTTGCCCGTCCCTTTCATAAATCTCGATGGCCGTCTGCCCCGAGAGTTTCACGGTATTTCCCGTGAGTCCGAGCACGTGGCCTGAATAGGAGCCTGGTTCCATCTTTAAGCGGCCCTGATGAGGCTGGCGTAAGATATTGCGTATCCAGGGGATAGCGAAAAGGGGGTAAGATTCAGTGACGAGCGCCGATAGAAGGGATGCTGTGCTAACGAGAGCCATTGCTACCCAGAACCACAGAAATATTTTTATGAACAGAGTTCGCATCTATTTTTCCGAAAACTACAAAGCTGCATCATCCGTGTTCGTTTGTGTCGGAGGGATTTATGTAGATGTAGCCAACACCGCGAATAGTCTTGATCCTGTCCGTCCCGGCGAATTTAGGGCCGAGTTTTTTTCGAAGGCTGCTCAGATGTACATCTACACTGCGGTCATAGGCTGAAAGAGGGCGCCCGAGACCTTTTTCAGCGAGTTCCTCACGAGTTACGACGGTCCCCGCTGCCCTGAGGAGAATTTCCAATAGACCGAACTCAACCGAAGTCAATGCAAGGTGTTCGCCATTGTGGCGCACCACTCGCGTCCTGGCATCGAGTTCGACATCACCTATAACAATCTTTTGAGGTGGAAATTGAGCTGCGTTTTTCTCAGACCGCTCCATTGTACGGCGAAGAATTGCGCGGATTCTGGCAAGCAGCTCCCTCGGATTGAAAGGTTTTGGCAGGTAATCATCCGCACCCATTTCTAGACCGACTATTCGGTTAACTTCCTCGTCACGAGCCGTCAGCATGAGAACGGGCGTGTCTATTTGCTGTCGAAGATGCTGCAGGACTTCGAAGCCGCTCATGCCGGGGAGCATTATATCAAGGACAATCAGGCTGTAGAGCCCGGCTTGCGAGAGAGCCATCTCCAATCCCTCACGACCGTCGTGGACCGCGGTAATATCAAAGCCCTCGGGTTTCAAATAGTCCGCAAGCAAATCACATAATTCGATATCGTCATCTATTACCAAAAGGCGATTCATATGAGGGCCTCTCTTTCGCACTGTGTTTATACAGCACTGGCTAATTCTCTATTTTAACAACTATTGCAAGCAAATAGAGACCAGATTATGTGAAGAATTGTTAACCCGGTTGGAAGGGGTGCTCCAGATTCGGAGTTCAGCTCCATCATTCAGCCGGCTTCCCCCCTATTTTGATCGTCGATCCATTAAGCGGATTGAACACGAAATTTAGTGAATGAAAGGGGCTCTTGCAAGGTGCAAGTGGACAACAAGATTCTTATGATCTTACAGGCAAAGGACTGGAAAAACAGGGGAAGGGTCGAACCGTGATAAGCCCTTTCACAATTCTTTACAAAAAATGGATTAGGCAGCCATCGGCGGCCTGTTAAAATTGAATGTTTTGCTGTATCAGGCAAACACAAGGGAGAAGACCTTTGGCGGCCCTTGGGTAAATAGCTCAGCCATCCCAGATGAGGCAAAGATTATGACATTTATTCCGGAGATCAAAAAAGAGAGCAGCCCCGAGCCGCGTGGGGCTCGACCTGGAATGAGATGGTGGAAATTACTGGCACTTGTAGCCGTTCTTGCCGGCCTCGCAACTTACTCCGAAATCTTCCTTTTTGGAAAGTCCCGGGCGGCGGCGCAGAGACAATCCGGCCCTCAGGCGGTACCCGTCGTAGCCGTTTCCGCTAGCCTGGGTGACATAAATATTTACATCACTGGACTGGGTACCGTGACCCCGCTACATACCGTGACTGTAAAGAGCCGTGTTGACGGGCAGCTCATGAGGGTGTTTTTTCAGGAGGGGCAGGTCGTAAAGGGAGGTTCTCTTCTGGCGGAAATAGATCCGCGCCCGTTCGAGGCATCTCTGACTCAGGCGGAAGGTCAGTTGGCCCGCGACAAAGCACAACTGGAAAATGCGAAAATCGACCTGCAACGCTACAGGATCCTTCTCAAGCAGGATTCGATAGCTAAGCAGCAGGTCGATACGCAAGAGGCCCTGGTGCATCAATTTGAGGGGACGGTAAAATTTGACCAGGGTCAGGTTGATAATGCCAGGCTGCAACTCGTATATTCGAAAATAAGCGCTCCGACCAGCGGGCGGATAGGCCTTCGGCTTGTTGATCCCGGAAATATCATCCACGCCAGCGACACCACAGGGCTTGCGGTGATCACGCAGGAGCAGCCCATCGGGGTTATCTTTCCCGTTCCTGAAGATAGTATCCAGCCGGTGCTGAAAAAATACAAGAGCGGGGAGCGACTCCCTGTTGAGGCATGGGACCGCGAGCAGAAACAGAAACTGGCCACCGGATTCCTTCTGACCATTGACAACCAGATAGATACAAATACAGGTACCGTCAAATTGAAAGCCGAGTTCCCGAACCTTGAGAGCGAGCTTTTCCCCAACCAGTTCGTAATCGCAAAACTTCTTGTCGATACCAAACGCGGCACGGTGGTGATTCCCTCGGGCGCGATACAGCGCAGCCCCCAGATGACTTTCGTATACGTTGTAAAAGACGACCAGACTGTCACGGTCAGGCCTGTCAAGATCGGCCCTTCCGAGGGTGACAAAGTCTCTATCGAGGAAGGGCTTTCCCAGGGAGAGCAGGTGGTGCTGGAGGGTGCCGAAAAATTGCGGGAGGGCAGCAAGGTCGAGCTTAACACCCAGGAAAACCGCGCTTCCGATAAAGCGAAAAATCAATCCGGTTCCGGATCATCGGCGACGAGCAGTAAATGAATCCTTCACGCATTTTCATTTTAAGACCGGTAGCGACCGCACTGCTAATGGCGGCTATAGTCCTTGCGGGCGGAGTTGCTTATTACCTGCTGCCGGTTTCCGCCCTACCCCAGGTGGATTATCCGACTATCCAGGTGCTTACATTTTTTCCCGGCGCAAGTCCAGACGTTGCAGCATCATCAATAACCGCACCACTCGAGCGCCAGTTCGGGCAAATGCCGGGGCTTAAGCAAATGACCTCGAACAGTTCGAGCGGCAGTTCGGTCATTACGCTGCAGTTCAGCCTGGAACTTAGTCTGGATGTGGCGGAGCAGGAGGTGCAGGCGGCAATTAACGCCGCAACGAGCTTTCTGCCCAAGGATCTCCCAAATCCTCCTGTTTACAGTAAGGTAAACCCGGCGGATGCGCCAATTCTTACTCTGGCCCTGACGTCGAAGACACTCCCGCTGCCCAAGGTGGAGGACCTCGCCGATACCAGGCTCGCACAGAAAATTTCCCAGTTGGCGGGAGTGGGCCTTGTCAGTATCAGCGGCGGGCAGAGGCCGGCAGTGCGGATTCAGGCAAACCCGACGGCCCTTGCCGCATACAACCTGACACTCGAAGACTTACGCACAGCCGTTGCGGCGGCAAATGTAAACCAGGCCAAGGGAGGGTTCGACGGCCCGCGCCAGGCATCCATTATCGGCGCTAACGATCAGCTCATGACAAGCGATGATTACCGCCCGCTGATTATTGCGTACCGAAACGGAGCTCCGGTCAAGCTCTCGGATATAGCCGATGTGAAAGATGATGCGGAAAACGTGAAGCAGGCGGCGTGGATGAACGATGCCCCAGCCGTAATCATGAATATCCAGAGGCAGCCCGGGGCCAATGTCATAGAAGTCGTGGACAGCATCAAGAGGCTCTTGCCTCAATTGCAGAGTTCCCTGCCGTCAGCCGTGGACGTTTCCGTCCTGACCGACCGCACCACAACGATTCGCGAATCCGTAAGGGACGTCCAGTTCGAGTTGATGCTGGCAGTGGTACTGGTGATCATGGTGATCTTTTTGTTTTTACGAAACCTTTCCGCCACGATAATACCAAGCTTTGCCGTTCCCCTTTCCCTGATAGGCACTTTCGGCGCAATGTACCTGCTCGGCTTCAGCCTCAATAACCTCTCACTCATGGCCCTTACGATCTCAACGGGTTTCGTTGTGGATGACGCAATCGTGATGATCGAAAACGTCTCCCGCTATATCGAGCAGGGCGATTCTCCCATTAAGGCGGCACTGAAAGGCTCCGAACAGATTGCCTTCACCATTATTTCTTTGACCGTCTCGCTTATCGCCGTTCTGATTCCTTTGCTTTTCATGGGCGATATAGTGGGAAGGTTGTTCCGTGAGTTCGCCATCACGCTTGGTGTCACCATTCTCATATCAGCCGTCGTATCGCTCACCCTGACGCCGATGATGTGCGCACGCCTGCTTCACCATACCCCCGAGGAGCAGCAGACCTGGCTCTACCGCAAATCTCAGCGGGCTTACGACCGGATCATCGAATTCTACGGCAGGACCCTTCGCTGGGTACTCGAACGGCAAACATCCACCCTGCTGGTCGCCGCTGCGACCCTGGTGCTCACTGTATTTTTGTACACAGTGGTTCCAAAGGGGTTCTTCCCGGTTCAGGATACAGGCATAATTCTCGGCGTATCCGAAGCCGCGCAATGGACCTCGTTTGCCGCGATGGCGGAAAAGCAGCAGGATTTGGCGAAAATCATCCTTCAGGACCACGCGGTAAAGAGCCTATCCACCTTCATCGGCATAGACGGAACCAATCCCACGCTAAACAGCGGCAGGATCCTTATAAATTTGAAGCCTATTGAAGAGCGGAAAGAAAGCGCAACAGACATCATTCGGCGGCTCCAACCCGAGCTTGCCAGACTCAATGGAATTACGCTCTATATGCAGCCGGTCCAAGACCTTACGGTCGAGGACCGCGTCAGCAGGACGCAATTTCAGTATAGCCTGGAGGATGCGGATGTTGTCGAATTGAACACTTGGGCTCCGAAAGTTGTTAATGCGCTGCGGGATTTGCCGGAGCTTCGGGACGTCAGCAGCGATGTGCAGGACCAGGGACTTCAGGCCTGGGTCGAGATGGACCGCATTACCGCGTCCAGGTTCGGGATATCACCGCAAAACATAGTCGATACGCTCTACGATGCTTTCGGGCAGCGCCAGATCTCAACAATTTTTACACAGCTCAACCAATACCGGGTGGTACTCGAGGTCAAACCCGATTTCCAGCAACATCCCGATAAGTTGAAGGCTATTTATCTGCGAGGCTCAAGCGGCGAACAGGTCCCCTTGAGCGCGGTGACCACTATTTCAGAAACCTCGGGGCCACTTGTCATAAGTCACCAGGGGCAATTTCCCGTGACAACCATATCGTTCAACCTGGGCCCTGGATACTCACTGGGAGATGCAGTCAAGGCTATCGAGGGAACTGAGGCGAAAATGGGGCTGCCCGGCAGCATACAGGGCAAATTTCAGGGAACTGCCCAAGCTTTCAGGGCTTCGCTTTCTAATGAACCGATTCTGATACTGGCGGCCCTGGTGACGGTCTATATTGTCCTGGGTGTGCTGTATGAAAGCTATATCCATCCGATCACGATTCTATCGACGCTTCCTTCGGCGGGGGTCGGAGCTATTCTTGCCCTGCTGCTTTTCCGCACAGAATTCAGTGTTGTAGCCCTTATCGGAATTATCCTGCTGATCGGTATTGTCAAAAAGAATGCGATCATGATGGTTGATTTCGCGCTCGATGCGGAACGAAATGCAGGGAAAGACCCGGTAGAAGCCATCTACCAGGCCTGTTTGCTAAGGTTCCGTCCCATTATGATGACTACGATGGCCGCCCTGCTGGGAGCCTTGCCGCTGGCCATGGGAACCGGCCTTGGGTCGGAACTCCGAAAGCCGCTCGGCATCTCGATTGTTGGCGGGCTTATTTTCAGCCAGGTCCTTACCCTCTATACCACCCCGGTTATTTATCTGTGGTTTGACCGGTTGGCGCGGCGTCTTGGCAGAGGCGGTCCAAGGCCGCCGGAGGGCGAACTCCCGGCGGAGTCGGAATGAACTTATCGGAAATATTCATAAGGCGGCCTGTCGCGACCACGTTGCTTACAATAGGGATGGCGCTCGCCGGAATTATCGCCTTCAATTTTCTGCCGGTTTCGCCATTGCCGCAGGTTGATTTTGCCACGATCCAGGTGTCGGCAAACCTACCCGGAGCAGACCCTGAGACAATGGCAACCTCTGTTGCCGCCCCGCTTGAACGCCAACTGGGACGAATTGCCGGTGTAGCCGAGATGACCTCGACGAGCAATCGGGGCTCTATGTCCATCACCATACAGTTCGATCTAAGCCGAAACATCGACGGGGCCGCGCGCGACGTGCAAGCCGCGATAAATGCCGCTCGAAGCTACCTGCCTTCATCGCTTCCCAGCAATCCAACCTACAAAAAGGTAAATCCGGCCGATGCGCCCATTCTCATCATCGCACTGACCTCCGATACCGTCGAAAGGGCAAAGATGTACGACGCCGCCTCGACGATTTTGCAGCAGAAGCTCTCGCAGGTCGAGGGGATCGGGCAGGTGTTCGTGGGAGGAGGCTCACTGCCTGCTGTTCGGATTGAGTTGAATCCAACGGCAATGAATAAGTACGGGATCGGCCTCGATGATGCCCGAATTGCAATAAGCGCTACCAACTTGAACCGTCCCGCCGGGCAATTGGCCGATGGGTCCCGTAATTGGGAGATCCGGAGCAATAATCAGTTGTGGAAAGCCGAGCAATACCGTCCGCTGATTATTCGCTACCAATCAGGATCGGCCGTTCGTATTGCAGATGTCGGAGACGTCCAGGATTCGGTTGAGGATGTGCGCACCGGAGGTTCAGTAAACGGCAAACCTGCCGTAATGCTGGTTATGTTTCGTCAGCCGGGTGCAAACATCATCGAAACGGTTGATCGTGTGCGCGAGATGCTGCCGCAGCTTCAGGCCTCGATACCGCAAAATGTAAACCTCTCGGTTGTCCTTGACCGCACTCCGCCCATACGCGGCTCACTGCGCGATGTCGAGATAACTCTCGTCATTTCGGGAATCCTCGTTATCCTGGTTGTATTCGCCTTTCTAAGGAACGTGCGGGCAACTATCATCCCCAGTGTCGCCGTCCCGGTTTCGCTCATAAGCACCTTCGGGGTGATGTATCTCTGGGGCTACAGCCTTGATAATCTTTCGCTGATGGCGCTCACAATTGCAACCGGGTTCGTCGTGGATGACGCAATCGTCGTGCTCGAAAACATCACCAGGTACATGGAACAGGGCCAGACCCCGTTCAGGGCCGCCCTGACCGGGGCGCGAGAGATTGCGTTCACTGTTGTGTCGATGAGCGTTTCGCTGGTGGCAGTATTCATTCCCATCCTCTTGATGGGAGGAATAGTGGGCCGGTTGTTCCGGGAATTTGCCGTAACGCTTTCCGCCGCCATAATGATTTCACTTGTGGTATCGCTCACTACAACCCCCATGATGTGCGCAACAGTTCTCAGAAGAGAAGAAAACCCCGTCCACGGCAGGCCCTATAAGGCAATTGAAAATGTTTTCGAGTTCATGCGAAGGGGCTACGAGAAGAACCTGGGCCGGGCGCTTCGCAGACCACTCCTGATGCTTTCAATTACCCTGCTTACGGTCGTGATAAATGTCCTTCTTTTCCATTTCATCCCCAAGGGATTTTTCCCCGAGCAGGATACCGGACGCATCAGCGGATCAATCCAGGCGGCACAGGATATTTCGTTTCAGGCGATGAGCAAGAAGCTGACGGAAGTTGTCGATATAATCAGAGGAGATCCAGATGTGGCCGATGTTACCGGTTTCACGGGCGGAGGAGGCTCTACGACAAATACCGCCAGGATGTTTATCGCCCTGAAGCCATTTGAGGAGCGCAAATCTACTGTGCAGCAAGTAATGGGAAGGCTGCGCGGAAAGCTCGGCAAGGTGCCGGGAGCGTTCACGGGTCTTCAACCGGTGCAGGAACTGCGAATCGGTGGAAGAATGAGCATTGCCACTTATCAATATACGCTGAGAGGCGAAAACCTGACCGATATGAATACCTGGGCGCCGCGCGTATTCCAGCGGATGCGCCAATTGCCCCAACTGGTGGATGTGAACAGCGATCAGCAGGACCGGGGGCTACAGAGCCTGCTTGTAATCGACCGCAACACGGCATCACGATTAGGCATAAGCACTCAACTCATTGATGACACCTTATACGATGCATTTGGCCAGCGGCAGGTTTCCGTCATTTACAGCATGCTGAATCAATACCATGTTGTAATGGAGGTGGACCCTCGATACTGGCAGAGTCCCGAAACTCTGCGGGATATCTTCGTGCATTCTTCGACCGGTGCCGAGGTCCCCCTGAGTGCATTCGCGCACCTCGAACCATCCGCGACTTCGCTTTCCGTAAATCATCTGGGGCAGTTCCCCTCGATCACTATCTCATTTAACCTTGCTCCCGGTACGGCGCTTGGAGATGCGGTTTCCGCGATTGAAACGGCGACTCTGAAGATGGGACTGCCGGCAAGCATTCACGGCAGCTTTCTCGGGACAGCCCAGGCATACCAGGCCTCACTCGCGAATGAACCTCTGCTTATACTGGCGGCGCTTGTAACTGTCTACATCGTGCTTGGCGTTCTCTACGAGAGCTATATCCATCCGATCACCATCCTGTCGACCTTGCCTTCCGCGGGTGTTGGGGCACTTGTCACCCTTATGATTTTCAGAACTGAACTCAGTCTCATTGCCGTGATCGGGATCATCCTGCTTATAGGACTCGTCAAGAAGAACGGGATAATGATGGTCGATTTTGCCCTGGAAGCCGAGCGAAATAAAGGTAAAAGCCCACTGGAAGCGATATATCAGGCAAGTCTCCTAAGATTTCGGCCAATTATGATGACGACCATGGCGGCTTTGCTTGGAGCATTGCCTCTGGCCCTCGGTAAGGGGATAGGATCGGAATTGCGTAGGCCCCTTGGCCTGGCAATAGTCGGCGGATTGGTTTTCAGTCAGATGCTGACTCTTTTTACCACTCCCGTAATATATCTATACATGGACCGGTTCAGGCTCCGCATGCAGCGCCTGAGAGGCAAGCGGGCCGTCGGGACAGATGCTGCTTCAATGGATGAATTGTAAGCACAAAACTTTCGGCCTTGTATTGATGGAGATCTGCGCAAGACCCAATAGACATCTCAGCAGCGGGAAGCCTATGATGGCACGAGCAAGGCACTTGAAAAAGGCGGCAATTCCATTTCTGGCTCTAATTCTTGCGGCGTGTACGGTAGGTCCCGATTATACCAGGCCAAGCATCACAGTGCCGGTAGCTTACAAGGAAATGGAAGGATGGAAAAAAGCAGAGCCTCAAGACCAGTTGCCCAGGGGATCGTGGTGGGAAATCTTCAACGATCCTAAATTAAATGAACTCGAAGAACAGGTAGATATTTCAAACCAGAACATTGCGGCAGCCGAAGCCCAGTTAAGGCAGGCCCTTGCCGTGGTAAAAGCTGCCCGTGCCGGGTATTTCCCAACGCTTTCAGTGGGGAGTTCCACCAGCAGGTCCGGCAAAGAGAACACACCTCCCGTATCGTCCTTTTCCATCGACGGAACCATCTCATGGGAGCTGGACCTCTGGGGCAGGGTACGCCGAACAGTCGAGTCGAGTCAGGCGAGCGCTGAGGCCAGCGCCGCGGATCTCGAAAATGTGCGGCTCCTGGCACACGCCCAGCTAGCGCAACTGTATCTCCAGCTTAGGACACTCGATACCCAGAAACAAGTACTCGACACGACCACCGCCCATTATGAAAAATTCCTGCAGTTGACAAAAAACCGCTACGGAGCCGGTGTAGCATCGAAAGCTGACGTGCTTCAGGCTGAAACCCAGCTCAGATCCGCACAATCTCAATCGATCGAGACCGGCATTCAGCGTTCTCAGTACGAACACGCGATTGCTGTACTCATCGGCAAGTCCCCTTCCGAGTTGTCTATCCCGGTGTCGCCACTCGATATTGGCCCCCCATCCATACCGACCGAAGTGCCTTCGGAGCTTTTGGAACGCAGGCCCGATATCGCAGCGGCCGAAAGAAGCGCCGCGGCTGCAAATGCCCAGATTGGCGTTGCGGTTGCGGCATACTATCCGAGTCTTTCCCTTAGCTCATCGGGCGGTTTTCAGGCTACCGATATCGCTAAATGGCTGACATGGCCGAGTGCGTTTTGGGTGCTTGGGCCGGCATCACTCCATGAGGTAATATTCGATGCAGGCCTCAGAAGCGCTCAAACCGAACAGGCCAGGGCGGCCTTCGAAGCCAGAGCGGCATCTTACCGACAGGCCGTGCTTGCAGGATTTCAGCAGGTTGAAGACTTTCTCGCGTCGCTGCGTATACTCGAACATGAGGCCGAGGTGCAGGCCCTTTCGCTAACCGCTGCCCGGCAGTCACTGGAAATAACCACCAACCGTTATATGGCCGGCCTTGCCAGTGCGCTTGATGTCATCGTTACGCAAAATATTACTCTCGGCAATGAATTGGCCAACATAAATATCCTCGGGCGCCGGATGATCGGAAGTGTACAACTCATCGAAGCCCTGGGCGGCGGCTGGAGTGCATGGGACCGGGCTCCCGCCGACAATGAGGGCAGGAAGCATTGAAGCCGGCATCCATTTACCTGTTTGAGCCTCTATTTCCGTAGCGACGGCATCGGCCCGGGGTCTCCCTGGCAGATAAATGCACCCCAGTAGAATGGTTCCGGAAATTCTTCCTTTACGGATAATTGAGCCTCACGCAAAGCTTCCGCACGGGGAGTGCCCGCCATTATCCTTTTATAAAAATCTTCCATAAGCATTTGGGTTTGTGTATCGGGAACTTTCCAAAGGCTCATCACGAGGGTCTTGGCGCCCGCCATCAGGAAGGCCCTGCGCAATCCGAAGACTCCTTCGCCGACCCTGATGTCGCCAAGTCCGGTTTCACAGGCAGAGAGTACCACCAGGTCGGTTGAGAGCAAATCCAGCCCGGAGGCATCTTCGCCTGTAAGTATGCCGTCATCCGCTGCGTGGGGCAATCGCTTGCCTTGAAGCCACGCGTTGGCACCTGCCAGCACAAGGCCGGAACGGAGGAGGGGGTTTTCCATGCACCGCAGAAGCGGAGGCAATTTACGATCCGGCGGATATGGCTGCTTCCTTTTTAAAGGCCCATTTTGGGTTGGTGTTTGCTCCTGGTCCGGCAAAAAGAAGCCGTGGGTGGCAATGTGCATTATCTGTGGCGAGCGAACTGACTTGAGCTGCTCTTTTGAGGCTTTGGGACCAATTAGCGGCGCTACTCCGAGCAGGGCTGCAATATGTTCTCCCTCCGTGCGGGTGCCGGGCAGGCGTTCAAAATGCGGCGTATCCCGGAGCAGGTCTCGCGATTGTTTTCCTGCTAAAGGCGTTTCCCCGGGCTGAGTGGATTGGACTGTTGCTGCCAAATCGTAATCGGGATCGGCTGTAACCAGGGATGCTGACGCCTTTACCCGGGGCTCTTGGCCAAATCGGAGAATATCCCTTCCCGAGCCTATATAGCTGATGTGGTAATCGTCGATTACAAAGCGATCGGTGCCCATTGGCAAAGCACCGAACGAGAGTCGATATAGATTTCCGTCGGGAGCAAGGAATGCGTGTTTCTGCCCTTTCAATGCCGGAAAGATCGGGTCCAGAACCGCTTTCCGCAATGCGGCCGCGGATCGGGAATTTCCTCCCCCTTCAGAGTTCATGCTAATTCCCCGTTTTCCGGCCCTGTCGGTTTCTCCGGTAATTGAAGTTCTGAAATCGGAGATCATATGGTCGATTGTGTCCGCGTTGCCGAGGTCGATCAAAGAAATTTGATCCGGTTTTCCGGAAAGCATTACAAATGCCAGATAACGGGATGGCTTCCATTGAGACTGCCCTTTTGAAGGGACTGCCTTGAAATTGAAGGAATTGAACCGGACGAACTCAACCAGTGCTGCAGATTCGGGAAGTGATTTTGCGACGGCGTTTCTGTCAGCATCCATCAGGCGCTTTGCCAGATTGACCTCCGGTATTTTGGCTGCCAGACCGATTTCGATTCGTTCCTTTTGTTCGTTCCATTTGGCCAACTGTTTCTGGTGTGCGGGCAAGCCTTCGGGGCCGGGACCGGACATCGTCTTTTGAGCAATCTGGATTCTCAATGTTCGCAACTCGCGTAGAACCGGTTCCAGATCAGGATACCGGCCGCCAAGAATGGCATCGCGCTCGGCTGCCATAGCTTCGGCCACAATTGCTTTGCGTTTTAGTACGAGATCGAATCCAGCCGCTACAGCCGAAGAAGAGGTCGAGAGATGATCGGCGATGAGCGAGAGGAAAGCATCCATCTCACCGCTTAAAACGGAGATGTATTTAAGGCGCTGGTTCTCGGATGCGATAGAGAAAATATTTCGGATCAGGCGGTCGTTGATATCCTGGGACCGGGTCATGAGTTTCAGGGCTTCGTCATAGCGGGAGGATGCGGCTTTGAGCGCAGCCATGCTGTTCAGACTGGCGGCTACGTCAGGGTGGTACTCTCCGAGAAGAGCGGTCCGCATTTCAAGGGCCTTCCGGTATAGCGGTTCCGCCTCACCAAATCTGCCCATCGCATGATAAAGACCACCAAGGTTGTTGAGGCAAAGAGCAATACTTGTATGCCTGTCACCAAAAGTCGATTTCCATATCTCAAGTGCCTGCCGGTAGAGTGGTTCGGCTTCCTTGTATTTACCTACAGCTTTATAGAGCACGGCAAGATTTTGCATCGTAAGTGCAACATCGGGGTGTTTTTCGCCAAGGCTGGCCCGATAAACCTGGAGGGCCTGATCATATAATTTTCCGGCCTTCTCGAAATTCCCAACCAGGTAGTAGAGGTCTGCCAGGTTGTTCAAGCCCAAAGCGAAGTCGGGGTGCTTTTCGCCGTAAAGCTCCCTCTTGATTTCATTTGCACGGAGGTAGAGCGATTCAGCTTTTTCGAAGTCTCCCATATCCTTATAAAGCTCTGCGAGATTGTTAAGGGCAGAGGCGGCATCGGGGCTGTTTTTGCCTGAAGTGGAAGACAAAAGATCGATAGATTCCCGGTAAAGGGGCTCCGCCCTGGAGTATGCGCCCATGTCTTTATAGAGAGAAGCCAAGTTGTTTAATGTGCGGGCGTACTGGGGATGCTCTTCGCCGACTATCCGACGGGATGTTTCGAGGGACAGCCTGTAAAGGGATTCTGCTTCTGTACTCCTTCCCATGAGAGCGTAAAGATGGGCCAGATTGCTTATTACAATTGCATATTCAGGCTGATCCTCGGCCGAAATCTTTTTCAGAATATCTCTGGCTTTTACATAGAGAGGCTCTACCCTGGCATAGTCGCCCATAGCCTTGTAGAGTGAGGCCAGATTATTCAGGGAGCTGACATAAAGAGGGTTATCCTCGCCAATGTTCGCGAGGATGGTTTCAAGCGCGCGCAGGTAGAGAGATTCTGCATCGGCGTATTTACCCGTTGCCTTATACAGGCCGGCGAGGTTGTTCAGGCTAAAGACAAAATCAGGATCGTTCTCACCCAGTGCTTTCTGCCGAATCTGCAAAGCCTGCCGAAGGAGCGGTTCCGCTTCCTCATAGTCACCCGTGGCTTTGTAAATGGCTGCAAGATTATCAATTGCATCGGCAAAGCCCGGATGCTGCTCCCCAAGAGTTTGGCGGGAAAGCTCACTTGCCCTGAGAGCGACACTGAGGGCCTCCCTGTAATTTCCTTGCCGGTAGAGCTTGACCGCATCTGCATTTAAGCTCTTTACCATCTCAAAAGGTGGAATTGCATCCGAACCTTGAGATGATTCGCTCTGGGCCGACAATGCCGAAAAAGGCATGCCCGTAATGCAAAAGAAGGCAAACAGAACGGCCGCCAATGTCGGCGAAAGACAATAATGCCGTCCGATGTGTGAAAAGTACAAGATATGCTTCGGCATTTGAGCCTCTAATCTGCTTTGAGATAAAAAGGGGAGGGCGGTGACTACTTTCAACGGCAACCTGAAAGTTTATACGCTGGGAGGTCCTCAGAATCAACAAAAGCGTAATCGAATGACAACTTTCCTATAACCAAACCGAATTTCAGATACCAAAACGTCACAAGAACATCCCCGTTCAAAACCCGTTCGGATAGCCCTGAAGGTACTCCATCAGAATGGCACGGTCATTGCTCGATCCGGCACTGCAACCCATACCCACATTAAGCTGCGCCGGCCAGGAACATCTCTTGTTCCTTCGGCGCGGCTCCTTTCGTGGGAGAATTTTTTTGAATTGAAAGGAAGCTAACATGATTGCCGGAAAGAGTGCAAAAGTGAGAAATGCGATTTCCTCCGCAATGGCACTGATGTTCATGTTTGTGTTTAGCTCCGTCTGTTTTGCCGACCCGACCGAACTGGCTCACCACAGGCAAGCAATCAAAGAGAAAGGGGCAAAATGGGTTGCCGACGACAATGCAGTTTCCAAGTTGCCTCTGGAACACAGGAAATTGCGTGCCGCTCTGATAAAGCCATCCGGCGTATCGGCGCGTCAAGCCGAGCTGTCATTTTCAACCTCTGCCCCGGTATCGCTTTCCGCCCCCGTGGGTACTTTCGATTGGCGAAATTATGGGGGGATCAACTATGTAAGCCCTGTAAAGAACCAGGGCAACTGCGGTAGCTGCTGGGCTTTTGCCGTTACAGCCGCGCTGGAATCGCAGGTATTCATGGGAGTTTCGACAATTAAGGATCTTTCCGAACAGATACTGGTATCCTGCAGCGGTGCAGGCTCTTGCAATGGAGGCTATATTGATGGAGCATCAAATTACCTTCAAAATACGGGAATTCCCCTGGAATCCTGCTTTGCATACACCGCTGCCAACACCTCGTGCGGCAGCGCGTGCCTGAATTGGAAGAGCAGTACCGACGGGATTATCGCCTGGCATTGGGTGGCTACCACGGCCCCGACGGTCGATAACATCAAAAACGCGCTCTACACTTATGGACCGCTCGTAACGACGATGGACGTCTACAATGACTTCTTCTATTACGCAAGCGGCATTTACAGCTATACTTCGGGGGCTTATGCAGGGGGGCATGCAATTACCATCGTTGGCTATGATGATACAAACCAGTGCTTCACCGTTAAAAACAGTTGGGGAACGGGTTGGGGAGAAGCAGGATTTTTCAGGATTGCCTACACTCAGTTGTCCAGCCTCGTTCGCTTTGGCTATTACACACTGGCTTACGAAGGCTACCAGCAAATTGGGGCAAGTCAAACGCCGCCCGCGGCTCCGAGCGGCTTGAGCGCAACAGCAGCTTCGAGCACTCAGATAAATCTCAGGTGGACCGACAACGCCACAAACGAGACCGGCTATTCTGTCGAGCGGTGTACAGGTTCCGGCTGCACCAACTTTTCGCGGATTGCCTCACTGGGAGTCGGCGCAACTGGATTGAGCAACACGGGTCTTTCCGCTGCCACGACATACAATTACAGGGTTCAGGCATACAACGCTTCAGGGAGTTCGGGATATTCCAATTCCGCCGGAGCAACCACATCGCAGGCTCCGGTACCGGCACCATGCAGCTACTCAATCTCACCTACAGGAAAGAATTTTCCCTCTTCGGGCGGCACCGGCTCGATAAACGTTCTGGCCGGGACGACCTGCTCCTGGACGGCAAAAAGTAATGCATCGTGGATCGTCATCAATGCGAATACATCGAGCGGAACCGGCAATGGATCAGTCAATTACTCGGTTTCAAGAAACACATCCAGAATCAAACGAAGCGGCACGATTTCCATAACCGGTGCTAACGGTTCGGTTAACACTTACATGGTAGTTGAAAACAAGTAGACCCGATTGGCATGGGCCAAAACAGCTTTTAAGTAAATCTCCCGGAAAACGGTCCCGCTTGTCAGGCAAGTGGGACCGTTCGTTTTTAGCCACATCAGCCGATTCTCTCCGGGATGTTATTGACACAATTTCCTCAAATCTTATCCTCCGTTCACCATCAGTTGTCACACTCCAGACTACCAAAATCCCGATCCACGCGATAGTCTGCTTTTCTTTTGTAGTGTGGCAGTTGCTCGAAGATAACCCTGCACCTTTACGACTTAAAAAAGGTTTTCACCCGGTCCCAAGTCGATTAGATTAGCACTCAAATAGACCAAAACCGGACATGATCTACCTGAGGCGCTCATGGTTTCAAAGCGGATTTTTCGGATTGCTGCAGTCCTGATTTTGATTGTGAGTTACGCCATGCCGGCCTTTGGCGGTGAAGTGGTTACGCTGCTGAACGTTTCTTATGATCCAACTCGCGAGCTTTACGCCGATTTCAATAAATCATTTGCAGATTATTGGCAGAAAAAAACGGGGCAAAAAGTCGAAGTGCGGCAGTCGCACGGCGGTTCAGGCAAGCAGGCGAGGGCCGTTATTGACGGGTTGGAAGCAGATGTAGTCACGCTTGCGCTTGCACACGATATTGATGAAATCCAAGCGCGTGGGCTGATTAATCCAGAATGGCAGAAGAGGCTGCCCCACAATAGCTCGCCTTACACTTCCACGATCATTTTTCTGGTACGCAAGGGAAATCCCAAGCAGATAAGAGATTGGGACGATCTGGTAAAGAGCGGTATAACTGTTGTCACGCCCAATCCCAAAACCTCCGGAGGGGCACGCTGGAATTACCTCGCTGCGTGGGCCTATGCGCTTGAGTTGCCTGGTGGAAATGAGCAGAGCGCCCGGGAGTTCGTGAAAAAGCTCTATAAAAATGTGCCGGTGCTCGATTCCGGTGCTCGTGGTTCGACCACGACGTTCGTTTTGCGTGGTATTGGCGATGTGCTCCTTTCATGGGAAAACGAGGCATTACTGGCAGTCAGGGAACTTGGCCCAGATAAGGTTGAGATAGTCTATCCACCGGCGAGCATTCTGGCCGAGCCTCCAGTGAGTTTGGTAGACAAAGTGGTCGAAAAGCATGGGACAAGGGTTATTGGTGAAGCATATTTGCAATATCTCTACAGCAGCGAAGGGCAGCGCATTGCAGCAAAGAACTATTATCGACCCATTGATGAGACAATTGCAGGTTCAATGACTAAATTCCCGGAAATTAAGCTTTTCAAGGTCGATGAGGTATTCGGAAGCTGGCAAGCCGCGCAGAAAACCCATTTTGCGGATGGCGGCACTTTTGATCAGATATATGGCAAATAGCCTGGCATTTTACGCAATTAAGAGCTAAGAAATTTAGAGATTAGCTAATCTGACGGTTGAAGGGATCAACTGTGTTATCGGGTTTACGAAAACAAAGTATTTTACCAGGTCTCGTGCCAACCCTCGGATATACTGTTTTCTATCTCAGTTTGATCGTGCTTATCCCGCTCTCGGCGCTGGTTTTCAAGACAGCGGGCATGACTTTGGACGGCTTCATCAATACTGTCACCGCACCGCGCGTTATGGCGTCCTACAAGGTTACCTTTGGGGCGGCTTTTGTTGCCGCCCTGATCAATGCCGTCTTTGGGTCTCTTACCGCATGGGTTCTGGTGCGATATTCGTTTCCCGGGAAAAAGATAATAGATGCCCTGGTTGACCTTCCCTTCGCTCTACCCACCGCGGTAGTGGGCATTACCCTGGCAACAGTCTACTCGTCTAATGGATGGGTGGGATCATATCTCGATTCTTTTGGGATAAAGATAGCCTATTCACCGGCCGGCATAGTGGTAGCAATGGTAGTTATCGGCATGCCTTTCGTAATAAGGACGCTTCAGCCGGTAATCGAAGAAATTGAGAAGGAGACGGAAGAATGCGCCGCCTGCCTTGGGGCTAACCGGCTCCAGACATTCCAGCTCGTTATTTTCCCAATGCTTCTCCCCTCAATTCTTACGGGCTTTGCGCTAGCTTTCGCTCGGGGGGTGGGAGAATATGGATCGGTCATATTCATCGCCGGCAATATGCCGATGGTGTCCGAGATTACATCCTTATTGATAGTCACAAAGCTTGAACAATACGACTATAGCGGTGCGACGGCTATAGCGCTGGTAATGCTGATCGTTTCATTTGTTTTGCTCCTCGCAATCAATTTGCTGCAGCGCTGGAGCAGAAGATACGCTGAGGGATAATGAGCGCAATGGAGACAGTTGCGTCGCCGGCAATATCCGTTCAGGAACAACCAGGGCGAAACGCGCTAAGCGAACCGGCGATGATTCGGTGGCTCCTGACCGGTGTTGCACTCTTGTTCCTTGGATTTTTCCTGTTCCTGCCGTTGCTGGCCGTTTTCGGCCAGGCGCTTGAGAAAGGTTTCAGTGCATATTTAGCCGCAATTCGGGAACCTGACTGCCGCGCTGCCATTCGTCTTACGTTGCTGGTTGCCGCAATCAGCGTACCCCTGAACCTGGTTTTCGGCGTAGCCGCCGGATGGGCTGTCACTAAATTTCGATTTCCAGGAAAAAATCTTCTCGTAACATTGATAGATCTGCCATTCTCAGTCTCTCCGATTATCTCGGGATTGATTTACGTACTGGTTTTCGGACTGCAGGGATGGCTTGGGCCATGGCTTTACGAGCACGATATCAAGATTATCTTTGCTGTTCCGGGGATAATTCTCGCAACCATTTTCGTGACCTTCCCATTTGTTGCCCGCGAACTGATCGCGCTCATGCAGGCACAGGGAAGCGATGAAGAAGAAGCCGCCATGGTCCTTGGCGCAAACGGTTTTCAGATTTTCTGGCGGGTAACCTTCCCGAATATTAGATGGGGCATCATCTACGGTGTAATACTGTGCAATGCCCGAGCGATGGGAGAATTCGGGGCCGTTTCGGTGGTTTCCGGCCATATACGAGGCATGACCAATACAATTCCGCTCCATGTCGAGATACTCTACAACGAATACAATTTTGCCGCGGCTTTTGCAGTGGCTTCGCTTCTCGCGCTGCTGGCCCTGGCTACCCTTGCGGTAAAGAGCCTGGTGGAATGGAAAATGCGCTCGCCGCGCCCTGTTAGAAAGCCCGCTCAATGCGCATCGACTTAGAAAAGATCAGCAAGAGATTCGGTGATTTCCATGCCCTAAACGACATCAGCCTGAACATACCATCAGGGGGACTGACCGCACTTCTCGGACCTTCAGGTTCAGGCAAGACAACACTTTTGCGCGTTATCGCGGGACTGGAAAGTCCCGATTCGGGGAGGATTCTGTTCGACGGCGAAGATACAACTTCCAGTCATGTCAGCGAGCGCAGGGTAGGGTTCGTTTTTCAGCACTACGCGCTCTTTCGACACATGACAGTTATCGAAAACGTGGCATTCGGGCTTCGAGTGAGGCCACGAAAAGATCGTCCGTCTAAAAAGGAGATACTCGAAAGAGTGAATGATTTGCTGCACCTGCTGCAGCTTGAAAACTTCTCCGACAGATATCCAGCTCAATTATCCGGAGGGCAGCGGCAGAGGGTCGCACTGGCACGTGCACTCGCCGTCGAACCCCAGGTGATGCTTCTCGATGAACCTTTCGGCGCCCTTGACGCGAAGATTCGCCTGGAGCTGCGCCGATGGCTTCGACGGCTTCACGACAAGATCAATTTGACAAGTATCTTTGTCACTCACGACCAGGAAGAGGCACTCGAAGTTGCTGATATCGTCGTTATCACTAATGAAGGGCGAATTGAACAAGTCGGTACCCCGGAGCAGGTCTATGAATCCCCTGCGAACCCGTTTGTCATGGATTTCCTTGGACACGTCAATTTATTTCGGGGACGGGTGCACAGCGGCCTGGCATATTTAGAAGGAATCGAACTGCCGGCGCCGGAACACCATGCCGCTGAAGATGTGCCGGCCGTTGGCTATGTCCGGCCGCACGATCTGGTTCTCGAACGAAAGGCAACCGGAAGCGGGAGCATTCGTGCCACGGTCGAACGCACTCAAATTGTAGGCTCGGTTGTCAGGGTGAGCCTCACGATAAATGGCAACCACGAAATTATCGAAGCCGAACTATCCCGCGACCTCTTTCAGAAACTGGCCTTGGAAAAAGGTGAAAGGGTATATGTAAGGCCGAGAAATGTCAGGGTATTTGCGGATGATGATATTCAGGCGTGATTTATAATTTGGGAGGAAAGCTTTCGGGCCGGAAAATAATCCCCCGCCGGAGAACCGGCGGGGGATTTTAAATCATGGGTAAATCACGATCGTTCGAACTCCGACTAGACTACGACCAGTGGACGCATCATATCATGTTCCTCGTGCTCCAAAATGTGACAGTGGTGCACGTATTCACGGCCACCGGGGAACCGCGGGCTTTTGGGATCTCCCATTACCGCCGGTAATATTGGCAGATCGAATTTCATGATGACCCTGGTGACTTCTCCCGGGTTCATGCGAACGGTTTCTTTCCAGCCCATTTCATTCGCATCGGGCGGCGTGAGCTTGCCGGCAACAACTCCGCTCAGGTCGGTGAAGGAGCCGAACTGCGGGGTCCCGGTCACCGGATTTATTGCATAGAGGCCGCGCCCGAGAACCTGCACATTGACCAGGTGGAAATGCCATGGGTGGGTATCACCGGTGGTGTTATAAAAATCCCAAACCTGAATTTCTCCCGCATTGACGATTTCGGTTGCCGCTTCGAGGTAACCCCGTGAGAAAGTCGGCATGCCCTGGTTGTTCAGGCCGTTCAAAACATCGGTTCCGGCCATTTGGATCAATCTGCCGAATTCGTCAAAGTCCTCGTTGAGGGTTTTGTTGTAGATAGTTACCCCTGCCGGGATTTCGAACTGACCTGTCGCAGGATTCCAGGGCGCCAGCAGCGCGTCCTGCTGCGGTGCGACTCCCGGGTTTTGGGCGGCGCTTCCCTTGAAGTTGTTGGCAAGGGCCATATTCATGTTCTGAAGCCATGCATCATCGAGAACGATCCCCACGTTATTCTGATTAAGAGTAACGTTAAACTTCATAATGGTACGTGTATTGGGTCCCATCCCCTGTACAGTCGGCGCGGCACCGCCGGATGCGGTCTGGTCCGGTGCACCGGTGAAATAGTCGTTTCGGGGATCTCCACCGGGGAATGGGCCCGGTGCATCGCTATACAGGATGAAAGTCTGACCCGCGCATCCGGTAAAATCGATCAGTATATCGGCGCGTTCCGCAGGCCCCAGCAACAGGTTGAATGGGCCGTCCGGTTTTGCCGTGTTTCCAGTGGGGTCCGCTACAAGGTCAAGCGGGCAAGGTCTGCCGTTAAGATGAACGGCGACGGCTGGCAGAAACCCGCCCTCGGTCCCAATCTGGTACATGGCGGGACCGGGAGCGGTCAGGTCGGCTTCACCTGTCGTTCCGAGTTCTCTGTAGAGATTAAGGTGCCAGAACCGGGCCTGGCTGCCATTAAGTATACGGAAACGGTAGGGATGGGACTCGACTTCATAGACCGGGTATGGAGCGCCGTTGACCATGGCCGTATCCGCGAAGAATTCGGGCACGTTGGAAACCGGGGGCAGCGGCATTGTACCAACCGAGGGGGGAATCACGGTAGGACCCCAATCCCACCTGCCGGAGGGGTTGGCCAGTCCGCCGGAGAAGGTATTGACTTCGTAATCATGCGGGTACCAAAGACTGCCCGGAGCACCCCAGTGCCAGGTGGGGTCCTTGGTTGAAATGTCGGTTCCAACGAAAGTTTTTTCCTGGATGACAAGCGGAACCCCCAGGATTCCCATTATCCCATCAAAATCGGGAATGGTTTCCGGCCCGCTTTCGAAGGGAAGGAGCCCTGCTGTGCCCAGCCATTGCTCGAAATCATCGGTCAGGAAGTAGGCGGTGGCAATGCCGGCGTACGCGTTGAGACGCGTAAGCCCGATCGCATGGTCATGGTACCACATCATCCTTGCGCTCTGCTGATTGGTCCAGTAAAGAGTAGTCGTGCCCGGGGGTGGGTTGGTGCCGGGTACATTCTTGAAACTCGGTCCCCGCATGTTTGGGCTGGACGGTGTAAACCACTGGAAGGGCGTGCCGTCGCTGAACCATGGTGAGAACCCGCCATGGAGGTGCACCGCGATCCTGTTCTGAGGAAGATCTCCTACCATGAGGCCATTGGGGCCGGCCATCACAGTGGGGTCGACCGGCAGAAAATGCTGCGATGGCAGCACGTTTGTAACATTTAGAAGGACCGGCGTTCCTCGCTTGGCCACGATTGCGCCACCCAGATATTTGGTGTCGCGCGTCGACAGATCGCAATATCCATAAAATGTTGTTTTCCCAGGAAGATCGGGATGCATTTTTTGATAGAATTTACTCGCAACAACGTTATAGACGTCTGTCTGCAGTCCTGCAAATTGCTTTTTCGCCCCCTTGAGAAGTGTAATATATTGACCTATCTCGTTTGCTCCCAAAGGGGTAACGCCAGGCAGGTGAGTTACAAATTTTCGGATCGGTGTAGTCTGGGCAAATGGGTAGGCTCTTCTTGGATCGAAAATACCCATGCCAGCTGCCGCCGCGACGGCTCCTGTAGTGAGTGAGCCCTTAATGAATTGTCGTCTGCTGATCCCCATCTTTAACCTCCACGGAATGTTGTTTTCGAATTTCGAGTTGCAGTGAAATTCCGTCAATTTTGGATTTGCAAGGCTGGCGGCTGTATACAAATCCAGGGCATACCCTTTGATAATATGAGGGCCTTCAAGTTGGCTAAGTGTCCAGACGTTAAACTTTTGTAATGTGTTTGTAACTGGGTAAATAGTAGGAAAAACTACTGAGTGAGGGAGTATTGTGGAGGAGGGGACATTAGAAATAACAGTACCGACGTACACAATGTAGGGTACTTCCCATGCGCCGGAAACTTGAGGTATGGGAATCTACACAATCATAGGGCTGCTGTTTGTAGATCTTTTAAAATGTTGATAATATTATGACTTCAGCTTTTTCCGAGCAGTTTGAAATTATAGAGGAACTTTATGTTGAGGTGAAATGAGGTGGTAACAATCCTACCAGAAAGGATGGCCCAAAAAATCAGAGATACGACGTTCGACGTCCTCTTTTCTTTCAGATTAGTATTATGCTTGCAAAATAGGAGATTTTATTTAACTGTATAGCTTTTGAAATGCTTAATATAAGCGGCGAGTCAGGTAGAAAATGGTTCATATAGTTGGTGAAAGAAAGAGGCAAGGGTTACCCTTACCTCTTTCTTAGTTCTCTAAGCTGTGTCAGATGTGTATCAGCTTTTTTTTCTCCTCATTCTGAAAAGACCAAGCCCAGCCAAGCCGACTCCAAGCAGCATGAGGGTTCCGGGCTCGGGGACAACTTCGGTAAATGTATCAAAATTTGCTGAGCCTCCGTCATCAAAGGTCATGTGGACTTGTTCGTAAATCGTGAAAGTACCTGGATTGTCGAAGTCGCCTGCAAAAAAGGTGTTCAACCCTGGAGGACCGGATAAGGCGGAACCGATAACGTCGCCGGTATCAGTCCAAACTATAAAATCTATGTCGCCGCCAGTGATCGATGCTTTGATCGACTCAAAAACAGTTTTTGGCCCAGGGGTAAGCAAAAAGGTATCCCACAAAGTAATGGTAAGCTGCAGCGGCCCGACACCTGATGCTGCAGTAATATCCAGGGCATTCAAACTCATCTGGCCCATTTTTAAAGAAGGGTAACTCGTGCCAGTCAAATCGACGGAAAAGTCCCCTATAGAGGCATTGTACGCTATATTACCGAAAATATCTCCTGCAACGGTAAAGGATGTATTTCCATCGTCAAAAGAAATTGTTGGCGCTGCGTTCGCCCCTTGCATCACCCCGAAAATCAGAAACACCGAAAGTGCTCCGAAGAACATGCATTTAATCGCTGACCTATTCATCAAAGTATCTCCTTCTATTGGAACTTTAGTTTCCGGATGCTCAAATAAGTACCCCGAGTATACAGGTAGCCAGCCTTGTGGAGCCAAGTTTGTGCAACAAGAGAGCCAAAATCAGAAATGGCCTCACTCTCTAGCTAAGACTTGGAAATTACAAAATAAAACGCAAATGAAGATTTATAAAAAGTATTTCATCCATGCTGAGTTCCTCGTTGAAAGTGTAAAGAATTCCGACTATTTTCAGTTTGGGAAGCGCTACGTGATGGGAAATGTCAAAGATTGCGGATATTTGCGAAATTCCCAAGAATGTAAAACTATCCGACACTCTCGCTTGCCATACCCGCTCCTGAAGCCTTTTTAGCTGCTAGGGTATTCACCGTATTTTCGGTGAAAAAAGCTGTAATTTAGAGCTACATAATGCGCCTGCCCTATATACATGATTAGTAATGGTCTTCATTAAGAGTGAGTATTGCAACTAATTACTGGAACGCGAAAACCATAGGGTTTAAGCTTCTTCGATGGGCTGAAATTTGTACTTATGGTGGCTTGAATCAACACTTTTGTGATAGGTATTGAAGATATAGTCTCAGGCTAATGGGGAGTGACCACCGTGTTGTGCTATGGCATGGGACTCTAACCTGAACAGCGGTGATGCGCGTGGAGGAGAATCGGTGTCAAATTCGGTATTGGTGAAAAAAGATGTCGGCGTTGCATTCGTGTCCTTGAACAGGCCGGGCGCTTTCAATGCGTTCGACATGGATCTTGTTGACAGCTTTGCAACGAATCTGATTTCCCTTGCCGCCGACAGCAGCGTGCGGGCTGTAGTAATTTCGGGGCAGGGAAAGGCTTTTTGCGCGGGCGGCGACCTCAAATGGGCGCTCTCTTACCCAGGTGGTGCTCCGGCCGGCTTCCATGAACTGGCCGCGCGTTTCCATCAAGCCATCCTCGAAATACGCAGGATGGCCAAACCCGTGATTGCTGCGGTAAACGGAATTGCGGCTGGAGGTGGATTTTCGCTGGCGCTGGCATGTGATTTCAGGATTATCGCAAAATCCGCTAATTTGCGGCAGGCCTATACATCGAGTGGCCTTTGCATCGACGGCGGAGGCTCATTTATGCTCCCGCGGCTGGTTGGGCTGGCAAAAGCCTTGGAGATCATGGCCTTTGACAAGCCAATCCCGTCAGAGCAGGCGCTTGCCTGGGGACTGGCAACCCGGGTCGTAGCCGATTCCGATGTGCTGACCGAATCCGCCGGAATGGCACGCGAACTTGCATCCGGCTCCATCAATTCATTTGGGTGGTCCAAGAAGCTGCTGACCGATTCCTTCAACAGCTCCTTTGAATCTCACATTGAAAGGGAGCGCTGGGCACTGTCAAGCTGCGCTGCCCATGAAGACGGTATGGAGGGCTTGAGAGCATTTTCGGAAAAGCGCAAACCGGTGTTTGCACCAACTAAATAGACTTTTAAGAAAGTAGAATTGCTCTCAGGCTGTAGATAAGCCCGGTAGCATTCAACGCGGAAGCTTCCGAATCGCTTCCCAGATCTCGATGTATAGTTTTGCTTCATCGGGGGTGATGGAAGGATGGCGTCCCGGCTTTTTTAGTTCACCGGACTTGAGGATGATTCCCATGTATTCACCATTTGGGAGCTGCACGGAATAAGCTCCTTCTTCCATTGTGCGGAGTGTTCCGATCCGCTGTCCATCCTTGGATTGCATTGACCATTCACCCGGCTTCACCGGCTTTAGGATGACTTCGTCCTCGCTCGCGTTCAAGATCGGCGAGAGTAAGAGCACGAAAAGAATAACCAAAAGGACCGTCTTCTTCATTTCAACCTCGATAGTGGCTGCTGCGGCAGCAGAGCTGTTCAGCTCTTTGGTGACTCAGTTTTGGCAATGATGCTTTATGTTGAGCCCATTTACGATGAAGATTACGCTTTCGGCGATATTGGTTGTCTGGTCCGCCGCCCTTTCAAGGCACCTCGCGGTGATAATTGTCTCGACCGACCTTTCAACCGCTGGTGCTTCGTTGGTCATATAGGCCATAAGGTCTTTGAGGACCCTGTAGTTCAATTTGTCCGCCGCATCATCCATCCTGCACACCTTCATGGCTAAATCTGCATTCTGATTGACAAATGATGCTATGACAGACCTGAGCATCTCGATGCATATATCCGCGAGTTCCTCGATGGAATGGTTATGGGGCAGGGGATCACGGCTGTTAAGGAAGAGTGCCCTTCTGGCAATGTTAGATGCCTGATCGCCAATTCGCTCGAGGTCTACCGCAATGCGCATACTGCCGATGATGAAACGCAGGTCCCGAGCCAGTGGCTGATCGAGTGCCAGGAGCCGCAGCGAATGGCGGTCAACCTCAAGCTCCAGGAGGTCGATCTCGTTATCCCCTTCCAGCACTTCACGGGCAAGGCGGTCGCTTCTTTCCACAAATGCCCGTACAGATTTGCGCAGTGCCTTTTCTGTCAAATCAGACATGCGGATGATCGTTTCTTTGAGTTGTTCGAGATCGGAGTGAAAACGGCTTTCCATTTGCAGACCTCCTGCC
Organism: Desulfarculales bacterium UBA702; assembly: GCA_002298165.1. GTDB lineage: Bacteria > Desulfobacterota > Syntrophobacteria > Syntrophobacterales > Syntrophobacteraceae > SbD1. The sequence goes on along the minus strand of DBMI01000115.1, from coordinate 223,136 downwards.
CGGAGTTGGTTCGTTTGGTCCAGTATAGACTGAAAACAAATAAGTTCAATTTCGATTTTACGGTGCCCTTTGACGACAGGCAGTTTGTTCTGGGCTGGAGGATAACTGGACCGAATTTGTTTATTCAGCATCGAAAATTGGAATGTTGAACAATCATCGAGTTTCATTTAAGCCTAACTGGATGTAGGAATAAAGCCAAAAACCCAGGATCGCGCAAATTTTCACGAATTGGGTTGCTCTCACCTAATCGTGAGTAAAAAACACTCAACTGAAGGAACAAAAATTCCTATATCGTCGCCCACGGCCATTCCAAAAGTCTGGTTAAGCCTGCCGGATAAAGGGATGCGAGCTTATCAGCTCCGGCTTTGTGAAATGCATTTAAAGGCAATTTTAATGTACTTTGGCAGATGATTCATGGTATCAAGGCTCATTTGAAATGATATACGGGCAGAGTTCCCGGCCTGGCTCGCCACTTTGCCCTACCCAAGGAGGAGTTATCAGTGAAACGCATGTCCGCAGTTCTATTCTCATCAGTATTTTGTGCATTCCTTTTTTCATCATTTTTGCCGAGCGCGTGCTCAGCAGCTTCAACGGAGGAAACCATTGTCGGAATAGTAGTAAAGAATGGTAAGAATTTCGTGATTGAGGCCGATGACGGAGACTATATCGTCAAAGGAAAAGATCTCACCAAGATGGTCGGGAAAATGGTCGAGGTAACCGGTAAGGTCACTGAGAGCGAAAAAGGGGATACAATCGAAGCAAAATCGGTCGAGGAGATTCAGGAGTAGACCGAAGTGGAATATTTGAGAGTACTCGAGGCGGCCCGGCATTCCGGGCCGCTTTGTTATATCCAGACTGCATCTGTTCGCCTCTATACTTTGGAATACCTCCGCTGACGATTACCCATCCATCGGTTTTCCGGCTCCAAATTTGCTCAGCTCGTAGAGCTTGGCATATTTGAGAAATGTCCCGAGGGACTTTGTAAGGGCGATCATAAAGCCGTCAAAGCCGGCGCTAAATCCAAGCCTGAGAACATAGTTCCTGAAAAACATCCAAAAGGAGTGCAGGATGGCATCGACGGGTCCCGCCTTCTTTCCCTCTTCGTGCATCTGCTTTGCCAAAAGGGTCGAGTAATTATTCAGCATGCCAATCATCTCTGAATAGGAGTCATGGCTATAGTGTTCGATCGCGCAGTCGAGCCGCTCGATTCTTCCGCTATCACATTGCCAGACTTCGTGGATGGTCCGCACAAATCGCCCGCGGCCCTTTCGCAAAAGCCGTGTAGTATAATCGGGCCACCAGTCGGCCACCTTGATCCATTTACCGTGTATGTGGTTTTTGCGCCTGAGCATGTAAGCGTCGGCCGGATTGTTTTCCGACAGGATTTGGGCGATCTTTGGGACAGCCTCGGCCGTAAGGCATTCGTCGGAATCGATTGACAGCACCCAATCATGCGAGCATTTTTGGACAGCGCTGTTTTTTTGAGGTCCGTAGCCTTTCCATGGTTCCACGAACCAACGGGCGTTGAACTCCCTTGCGATTTCACCTGTTCGGTCGGTGCTGCCGGAATCAACTATGACGATCTCTTCTGCAAAAGAGACGCTCGCGAGGCACCGGCGAAGTTTTTTGTCGGAGTCTTTGGTTATTATCGCAATTGAAACCGGGAGCTTTGCGGACCCGAGTGCCGATATTTCCGGGTTCAAAGATGTCCCCTCATAGCGTTTGCGTGCTTTTGTGCTATCTCGTTGGCCGGTCTCTTTCAGATCTGGCTCGCTTTCCATTTTGAAGGCCCGCGCTTTTCAGGTTAGGTTTCAGGCAGCCGTTTGGTTATATCTATTCTACTAGCAAATTATTGAACTACCAAGCTATTGTATTCTAATATTATTGTATTGGTCGAGGGCCGCGGAACTACATTGATAATCTACCGGGAATAGAGACGCAACATGGATGGAATGCACTACGAAGGCATGATAATTCGACCCCCTAGCGAGGCGGACAGCATATTGCTGCAGGTGACTCTTGGCTGCTCCCACAACAGGTGCACCTTTTGCGGAACCTACAAGGAAAAGCGTTTCACTATAAAGGATGATTCGATAATCGATGCCGATATTGATTATGCAGCGAGAAACTTGCGCTTCCAACGGCGTGTATTCCTGATAGACGGGGATGCGCTGATCATCCCTCAGCCGCGGCTGGTGCGGATCCTCACCCGAATAAGAGAAAAGATGCCGTGGATTTTGCGGGTCGGGGTATACGGGAATGCAAAGGGTATTTTGCGAAAGAGCGATGATGAGTTGGCGGAGCTACGCAGGCTTGGACTCGGGATCGTATATTTCGGCCTTGAGAGCGGGGACGCTCAGACTCTTTCAGATATAAAGAAAGGCCACACTCCGGAGCGCATGATCGAGGCCGGCCGTAAGGTCAGGACAGCGGGATTGAAGCTCTCGGTGATGGTAATCCTGGGGCTTGCCGGCCCGGAACGGTCGCTGGAGCATGCTCGGGCAACCGGTGAGGCTCTCAGTGCAATCGATCCCAATTATGTGGGGGTGCTGACTCTCATGGTACCTCCCAATTCGGAATTGGCTGCGCAGGTCCGGGCTGGTTCTTTTAAGCTGTTATCGGCTGAACTGATGCTTCGCGAACTTCGTGAAATGCTGTTCCATACCACGATCACGCGCGGTCTTTTCTTTTCCAACCATGCTTCCAATTATCTGCCTCTGAGGGTGAGAATGCCTGCGGAAAAGGCAAGGGCACTCGAATCCATTGATAGGGCTCTTGAGGGTGCAATAGCCCTTAAACCCGAGTGGATGAGGGGATTATAGGTTGGGGAGGCTGCGGACGTCGGCCTGGTGTTTGACGGGTGCTGTTCTTCTAACCGCGGTCCAATCCGGTTGCAGCGGGATTTACAGTTACGGTTTGATACTGGTCGATTGTGCAGTCACAACCCGAGGTCTTGATCCCTAACATGCCGTTTATGACCGCAGTTGCGCATCCAACCCCGGTCCTAACCTGAAGGGCTTTGCTTGGGCAGTTAAGAGCGCAGGCACCGCATTCCATGCACGAGTCCCTGTCGACAATTGTAGCCTTCCGGCCGCTGATCTCGAAGACCCCTCGAGGGCAGACTATGCCGCACATCCCGCAGCCAGAGCATTTCTCAGCATCGAGTCCAAGAGTAACGACATTCCTTAAATAAACCAGTTTTCCCAATAAAACCTCCTGGAGCAAAAACGGAATGTCTAAAAAAAGAATCGCGAGACAACAAGCATGATCACACCTGCCGCAGTAGCCCCGATTTCCAGCGGAACGGCAATGCGCATCTCCTTTTTTACTCCGGACAGAGATGTGAAGGTTGAGCACCCTGTGAAATTCATGGCCAGATATGCGGAAACTGCCGGAATTATGAGCAGCCATGCCGCACCGGCGAGAGTTCCGAGCGAAATTCCATATCTCGGAAGAAACACAAAGATGTAGAGAAGGGCGCATGCAATGCCGGGCGGGATACCCTTAGCCGCGAAAGCCCTCCCCGGAAGCCAGGGTAGGAGCAGGGGCGTGAAGATACAACCGGCAACTATCCCGAACATCAGCCCTGCAGTATCCAGCAGCCCCATAGTGGCGCTTGCCCGCAAACCGCTTCCAACAAGCCCGCCCAAAATGAGAAGAGAAGGAAAAATAAAGAAAAGCGTCTTTAGTGCGTGAACCACTTCAACGGGTACCAGCGCGAGCCGTTCGGCGGTCGTGAAGGTCTTTTCCCGCATTTGGGGTTTTGCTTTGTAGCCTGAATCGATAAACTCCGGCAGATCGGCAGCGCGTACCGGTCCGTATATAATCCTGAAGCCGGAGAGCCTTTGCGCCTCATGGGCGGAAATACCTGCCGCTCCAAGCTGCGGGACGATCAGCTGCCTGTGGTTGACCAAATTCTTCAAGCCGCAGCCCTCGATTCGTCCGACAAGTTCGTCGATTCCGAAGGTACCTTTGCCTGCGGCGCACCATACGTTTATTCCGTCGGTATCGAGGACCAGTATCCAGGCGTTTCGGCCGGGAAGGGCTTCTCGCAGTCTGTCAAAGCTCATTTTGTAATTGGCTGAAACCAGGACCGGAGATTCGGCGTCAGGATGGCCGAGGCCATAAAGCCCCGGATCGACCTTGTAGCAGTTGCGCCCGATTCCCAGACGTACCTGTGCCGTACCCAGGCGGTCCTGGAAAAAGAGAGTGGAGGACAGGCATGGAATGCGGCCGGCCGGGGTATCGATGGACGATTTTACAAACGGCTGGTTTAGGCTTGGAAGGCCAGTCCTGGCCTTCGTGACGGGCTTGGGTCAGCAGGATGGCGCAGGCGATTTGGCCACGGGTAAAGATGGAGCTAAGTAATCTTTTCCCACCGAAGCCGTTGCCTCGGGTGCGCGGCAGAATGAATCCTTTTCCTTGGACAAGTAACTTTCCTCTATTTCGACTTCCCGGTGTCTGTCGTGCTTGATTGATGTCCTTCTTTATACCACGAAAGCACACAGAAAGCTTTGCAAAGGATTATTGAGCGTCGAATTCGCGGTCGAGCCATGAAAGCACGTTGCCGAAGTCTTTTCGCAGCTCGGAAAGAGCCTGACCGCGATGGCTTACGCGAGATTTTTCTTGCAGGCTCATTTCGGCGAAAGTTTTTCCCTCCGGTGGGAAATAGAACAGTGGATCGTAGCCGAAACCCATACTGCCGCGAGGCGAGTCAAGAATAAGACCTTCACAGTGTCCTTGATAGGTCAGCGCGAGGCCCGATGGCAGGGCGAGAGAAATAAAACAGCAAAAGCGAGCCTTCCGATTGGGATTACGGGCAAGCTCGGCGAGCAGCTTTGCGTTGTTTCGAGCATCGTTGGCATCAGGGCCGGAGTAGCGAGCTGAGTGGATTCCAGGCACTCCGCCCAGAGCATCTACCTCGAGTCCCGAGTCATCGGCCAGGGCAGGAAGGCCAAGGGCCGTTGCGGTAAAGGCGGCTTTTTTGTAAGCGTTTTCCGAGAAAGTGGCCCCATCTTCCACCACGTCCGGAATTGGTTCGAAATCGTTCAGGTCCTTTATCTCGATGGGAAAGCCCCTCAGAAATTCCTTGATCTCGGCGGATTTACCTTTGTTTTTGGTCGCTATTACCAGGAAATGCCCGGCCATCTTTGATTCCGATTTAAGCGGTAATTGATCCAGATTGGATTGAGCATTGGATGGGGAAGTCTCTCCAACTGCTTCAAACGGAGCAAAACCCAATACGCCGGCTCCGGAGCATTCGGCCTCGCGTTATTTCGACCCACTAGTAAATTTTGAAGTGCAACTTCTCATGGGATTTATCTTCACGCTGATGTATTCGGTTCCTCCTCCGAGTCCCTGGGTTTGAAAGGCTTCGAGGCGAAAAAGTGCACGACCCAAACGCTTATTTCGTATAAGACCAGAAGCGGTCCCGCCATGAGCAATTGAGACATTACGTCAGGGCTGGGGGCAAAAACCGCGGCGGCAATAAATACAAGTACTACCGCGTGCTTTCGCTTGCGCCGCAGGAAGCCCGAGTTGAGAATGCCAAGTTTTGCGAGAAAGAAGGCGAATACCGGCATTTCGAAAGCAAGGCCGAAAGCGAACAGGATTTTGTTGGCAAACGAAAGATACTCGCTGGTCCTCATCATGGGTTGAATGTATTCGCTTGCAAACGAGGCAAAGAACTTGAATCCGGCAGGAAAAACCACGAAATATCCGAACATTGCCCCTGCAAGAAAACAAAAGCCCGAAAAGAAGATCACCGGCATCATGTACCTTTTTTCGTGCTGATAGAGGCCGGGGGCAATGAAGAGCCATATCTGCCAAAGTATAACGGGAACGGACACGATCATGCCGCCGATGAAGGCAACCTTCATGTAGGTAAAAAAAGCCTCGTGAGGCGCGGTGTATATGAGCTTTGTCGACATCCCCTCCGGCATTGCCTCGATCCAGGGCTTCATGAGAATTTCGAAAAGTTTTCCGCTGAATACGTAGCAGACGATGAAGGCAAGGCCTACCGAGATTGCGCAGATCAGCAGCCTGGTGCGTAATTCTTCAAGGTGCTGAGTTAAGGGCATTTTGTCCGGTTCGGCTGTAATGTTATCTTCGGACATGAGTCAGTTTTCCTGTTTACCTTTACTTTTTACTAGGATTTGACGGGAGAAGAGGGCTTTTCGGTCTCGGTTTCATCAGGCGATGACGACAGGCTCGGCTGCTCTGGACTGTCGGCCTGGACCGCAGTCTCCAAAATTGCCCGCGGTGCGGCAGAGTCATCGACGGCGGTTGGAGAGGATTCAATGGATTCGGGCTCGTCGGATTGGGCGCCAGATTGGGCGAAGGGATCAATCTGCGCCGGATCTATTACATCTTTTGCCTTGGATTTAAGGGCAGTCTTCTGGTCAAGCAGGTAGCTTCTGGTGTTTTGCTGGCTCAGGACCACCTCGCGTTGAGCTGCGTGAAATTCTTCCTTCAGCCCCCGCATGGTATCGTCCTGGTCGATCGTATTCTTTAGCTCGTTCATCGCCTTTCTGAATTCCGCATAGCCGCGACCCATCGCCCTGGCAAAATCAGGCAACTTACTGGGGCCGAACACTATGAGTGCGACGGCAAAAATCACAAGCAGTTCGGAAAATTCGATTCCAAACATAGATGGTTCCTTGATGATTACAGGAAGGCCTGAAGCTCGGCCGCGGGTATTTTAGCAGCATCGCAAAGAAAAATCGGCCGCATTCAATCCCCGAAGGTTTTTAATTCCAGGCGCTCGATTTCAGAAGGAGTGCATAACCGGACGTGCCGAAAGCAAAATATTATTACGGATTTTCCAGTGTAACTATTATTTGGGTTCGGCAGGCTTTACTTCATCGATCTTTTCCGAAGATACCTGCTTCTTTTCTTCTTCCGAACCAGCGCCCAGCGCCTTCTTGAATTCGCTTATGCCCTTTCCAAGTCCGCTTCCAAGTTCAGGCAGCTTTTTCCCTCCGACAAGTATAACAACGCCGAGGAGCAGAAGGAGCATTTCGGTTGGATTCAACATTTGATGCCTCCAAACAAGTTGTTTTGCATTTACGTGGTGCTGGGTGACTCTATCCGGATAAGTTACTCGCGCATTTCTCCAGATAAGTTATCTCGCATAACTGTGCAAGCCGCTCAGAAGGAAATTTACCCCGAAATAGGTAAACAGGACGCAACCAAATCCGATCATTGACAACCATGCGACCCTGGAGCCCTGCCATCCCTTCATGGTGCGGGCATGGAGAAGAGCTGCATAGATGAACCAGGTGATAAGAGACCATGTTTCTTTTGGGTCCCAACTCCAGTAGGTGCCCCAGGCTGAATTGGCCCATACCGACCCGGTAATAATGCCGACTGACAGCCAAAGAAAACCGAACAGGATCATCTGATAGTTAATAGACTCGAGCTGCCTGGAATTGGGCAGAAATGCGAGCGTGCCGTGTCCAGGGTTGTCCTTAACGTCTTTTCTCAAAAGGTATAGCATGCTCAAACCGCATGAGACCGCAAAGGCCGCATACCCGAGAAAGCAGGTTATCACGTGAGCAATCAGCCAGTTGCTCTTGAGGGCTGGTACCAGGGGCTGAATTTTTGCATCCATACCAGTGGCAAAGGAAGCATAAGCCATCGCCAGAAAGGCCATGGCGCCAGGAACAAAACCAAGCGCACGCTGCCTCGATCTCCACTCGAAGACCAGATAAATGGCTATTATGGCCCATGCACCGAAAACAAGTGATTCGTACATATTTGAAAGGGGGGCATGCCCATATCCCATATCATAGGATTCCTTCCACCGAAGGATGATCCCCGCCGTCTGGATTATAAATCCGCCGAGCGCAGTCATTGTGCCGGCGAACAGGAGCGGCTTGTAGCGAAACACCACGGCTGCGAGGTACAGGACCGTGCAAAATAAATAGATGAAGGTTGTTATGCTGAGGAGAAGCGAACTTGTCATTTTTTCTTTTTTTCCTCTTTAGTTTTTCCCGGCTTTGTCTTTTCGGCCTTTGTCTTTTCCTGTCTGGCCTTTTCCGTCTTCGCCTTTTCAGGTTTTGTTTGTTCCAGCTTATACGGTTCCGCGTTCAATAACGAGTTAAGCCGGTCCCGGAGCTCATCAAATTTTTCGTTGAAAGCCGGTGCGCTTCGGCTCGACCTGCCAGCAATGGCAACAATCGTCTTTCTGCCGTCGTTTTCAATGCAGGCCCATAATTTATTGTGGCTCGAGTAAAATGTGAGCATGATTCCAATCAGCATGAGCGTGAATCCCAAATACACAACCCATACTCCCGGGTCATGACTTACCTGGAGTCCCGTGTAGTTGGCCTTTGAGATATTTCGCACTTTTATCTGATAGTTTTGAATCGTATTGCCGTGAAAATTGGGCTTATCCGCCAGGACCCAGGATCCGTTGGCCGGTTTTGCCGGCTTGTTGATGACAACTCCGAGCGCCGGGCCAAAGCCCATCATGTTGTCCTGAAACTCGGATATCCTAATCTGATCCTGCGTTCCGGGTATTGCGGCAGTCTGTTGGAGTGTCAGAGAGACAACTTCCGTTTTGCCGCTGTCCTTGTCCTTGAGTTCCAGTTCGGCCTGCTTCAGCATGGACCCGTAAGATGACTGGTAAAATGTCACCCCGTTATAAGATAGCGGGTCGTTGACAACTATAGGTTGCTTTATGACTTCCTTCCCGTTGTCTATGATCGTAAGGTCGGATTTAAACTCTTTCGGGGCGCCGGTATCATAGAAGCTTACCTCGAATTTGTCGCATTTTACCTGGAATGGGAGAGCCAGATGGTTATGGGCGCCGGCCGTCAGTTCAACCTGGTCCGATGCCTCACCTTCGGGGATGTTCATAAACCCTTTGTAGCCGAGAATTGAACCGAGAAGGGCCCCAAAAACGACCAGGATTACGCTCGTGTGCACTCCATAAACCATGAGCCGGCTCCAGCGACCTTTTTCGAGAACACCGCAGAATCGGGCCGATGATCCCAAATCTTTGAGCTGACCGAAGGTCTCCTCGACGGCGTTCTGCAGAAGAGGCTGTGCTTCCTGGGGGGACATTCTGGTTGCCATTACGGCGCTGGTGCCGAATTTCGACAGCTTATTCGAATCGAACTGATCCTCCTGTCTCCTCAAAAGCTTGATCGTTTTAGGGAGACGGTCCACAGTGCAAACCAGAAGGTTTACACAAAGCAGCAGGAGCAACATTCTGAACCATGAGCTGTGATAGAGGTTATTGAGTCCGAGGGATTGGATGAGCGAGATCGTCCCCGCGCTTAAGCCGCTCTCCTCGAGTTCGGCCCCCTGCGGAAGCAGAGTCCCGACTGTCGAGGCGGCCGCAAGGGCGAAAAAAACAAAGAGGGTCAGTTTGAGGGATGCTAACCAATCGAGTATGTTGGCTGAGGAGCCCTTTTCCTTTTCAGTGGCCATTATGGTTATTCGCTTTCCAAAAATTTATTTAAAAGATTTTGATCGGCTATAGATAACCTTTTCGCATGCACAGGGCAAGGAAAGGATAGTTGCCCTACGACCCGCTCCCGCGATAAGCCTTAAGAGAGTAAGTAAACCACAAGATCACCTCCGCCGCAATCCCTATGTGTTAAGCCGGCAATAGCCCTACTGACTACCGGCATCCATGATGAATCATTCCCCGGAAAATTCGGGAAAGTCGTCGAGCCTTTCGAGAAAGGGAATTAAAAGGCGGTCTGCACCAGTCAAATCGATCTCCCAAAGCTCGGAAACCTTCACCCACCTGTAGGCAGCGTGCTCTCTAAGGCAGAGTTTTCCTCCTTTTACGCTGCACCAGTATGCGTGAAGATTGATCGCAAAATCATTTTGCTCGAATGAAACAGTCCTGAAAAAAGCCCGGACGGCAATATCGAGGCAAAGCTCTTCGCTGATTTCGCGAACCAGCGAAGCCTCCCGCTTCTCTCCCGCTTCAACTTTCCCGCCAGGAAACTCCCATTGGAGGGCGAATTCTTTTGAGGACGGTCTCTGGGCGATAAATACCCGCCGGCCATCGTTCAGCAGGGCGGCAGTGACTTCTATCGGCCTGGAAGCGATATTCTCGCCCATCTAATTTTCTGACCTTTATGATTCCGGTGAGCCGGAATAATCAGGAACCGGCGGGAGTCAGGGGAAAGCCATTGAACCCTCCGTCGGCAAGGATTAGCTTATTCACCGATACATCAGGCCTCATCGAGGTATCGAGATATAATCAAACCCATTTCCTACAATGAGCAGTATTGCTTTCTGACATTATTCGAGACCTGAGATGGAGCCAGTTCCATTTTCACTCGTAAAATCGTCATTTTAAACAGGAGACTTTAATCCGGCAATCGCGCAGGAGATTTAACAGGATGAATCGAACGAGTCAACCCGTGCGGAAGAAGGATTTTACAAGTCGATCTTTGTTCCAGGGCAGAAGTGCAAATCATTCGATCTGGAATTCATTCGGGAGAGAAAAATGAGTGAGCAACTGAGCGAATTCGATGTGGCTATTCTGGGAAGCGGTCCCGCTGGATTGCAGGCGGCAGTCCACGCTGCGCGTACCAGGGTGAGCACGGTTGTACTGGGAAGGATGCAGAGCAGTTCACTATACAAAGCACATATAGAAAACTACTGTTGCGTCAACGGTCCCGTTGAGGGTGAAAAAGTTCTCGCTGAGGGCAGGGAGCAGGCAAGAAGGTTTGGGGCCACGTTCATGGACCAGGACGTGCTTTCCATCGAAAAGGGCGACGACGCTAAATTTCGGATAAGGCTCGAAACGGGCGATAGCCTGGCCTGCTGGTCGGTCATACTTGCAATGGGTATTTCTCGAAACCGCCTGAACGTGCCCGGTGAAAAGGAGTTGTTGGGCAAGGGCGTAAGCTATTGCGTTGATTGCGATGCCAATTTCTTCCGTGGACAAACCGTGGCCGTGGTGGGCGATGGCAGCGCGGCTGCCTGCGGCGCGCTCGTTCTTTTGATGACTGCGGGTGAGGTTCATCTTATATACAATGACCTTAATGTTGCCGAAAACCTGGTGCACCAGGTCGAAAGCAGCCGGATACATCTCCACGGAAATCGCTCGGTTGCGGCCATCCTCGGCGGCAATTCAGTCCAAGGCGTTTTGCTCGACAGCGGCGAAAAATTGGAGGTCTCCGGAGTATTTATCGAACTTGGGGCCAAGGGAGCTATAGAACTCACATCCATGCTCGATGTCGCCCTTGATTCCGAAACTATGCGCTATATTGTCACCAGCAAGAAGCAGGAGACAAATGTGCCGGGACTCTATGCCGCTGGCGATATATGCGGCCCCCCCTGGCAGATGGCAAAAGCGGTGGGTGAGGGTTGCGTGGCCGGCCTGGAAGCCTCTGTCTATGTGCGCCGCGAAACGGGCAGGCTCAAATAGAAAGTTGCATCAAAGCCTTGTTAGTTGCCTTCCATTATTGAAGCATGACGTAATTTACTATTACCCCATTTTCGTTTTTGCTGTATAAGAAACGATGACACTTTGAGAATCCATATTATTCGATCTGAAGTTCTAAATCTCCCACTTCATTCTCGATCCAGATCCCGGTCCGTTCTGTTCGAAATCATAAACGCTGTTCATCTACAACAAGGCTGAGAAAGATGTGTCACGAGCCTGCCAAGAGTAATCCCGAAATCGTAAGAAGTGCGTCGAGTAAACGGTGCGAAAATGGTTTGTACCTGGAGTTTTTCCAGAACTGTTTCGGTGATCTCTCCGACTTGGTGGTGGTTTCGGATGTCGGGGGCAGGGTGATTTTTCTGAACAATGCCGCCCAAAAACTCACCGGCTGCTGCCTTGCAGCCAACGCGGAACTTGTTTGTTCAGATATCCTCCGAACTTATAAAGGAGCTTGCCCGTCATTGGCGGATTTGTGCGAGCCCACCCAAGGCGCCGCGCCTGTAATTATAGATGTAAAGAATAACCGCGGCTACTGGGTCCCCTTTTCAGTATCGGTGCAGAAGATTGCCGAAAATTCAGGAGGTGCCGCGGGATGGGTGGCTATTATGCGAGAGGCCGCTCCAGTCCATTTGCAAGCGGAAAAGGATTTCCTGGCGAACCTCTTTTCAAGTGTTATCAATAACTTCCCAATTCCGTTTTTCACTGTTGATGCCGACCTCACTGTAACATACATGAACGAACTGCTCGAGAAGCTTACCGGCTACAGCCGCAGGGAAGTTGTCGGCCGGATGAGATGCGCCGAAATCCTGCGGACCCCGTACTGTGATACTGCCGGTTGCCTAGTGAAGCAGTCCATGGAGGCGAGAGAGCCAATAGTCGGAGTCCGCCGGGTTGTAGTGGATCGTGAAGGCCGTGAAATTCCCGTGGCGGTCCATTGTTCAATAATCACCGACCAGGAAAACCGTGTCATCGGCGGTTTTAAGGCCATGCGGGATATAACGCCCCTGGTCGAGGCCGAACAGAAAATCAGTGTAGTTGTCGAAATTACCCCGGAAGGCATCCTGATGGTCGATGAAGATGACAGGGTGACTTACGCCAATTCAAAACTGGCTGAAATATTCGGGCGTTCCAAGGATAGCCTGATTGGTATGAATCCAGCCGAGTTTCTCCCCTACCAGTGCGTGGAAGTTGCGCGCGAACTGGCGATCAAAGTCGAGGGGGGGTACGAGCGGGCGAGCTTCTGCACGATTAACCCGTCGAAAAGTCCGGGTCCCGAAGAGGTCACGTTCGAGATTTGCATCGTAGTGGCTCGGATCGGCCGCGGATTGACCACCTTCATGTATTTCCAGGACCTCACAAAACAAATTGAAATCGAACGGCAGCTTTTCAGTGCCAATAGTTTTCTGCAAAACATCATAATGAGTTCAGCGGACGGGATTGTGGTGGTCGATATCGAGGGCCGTGTACTGATTTTCAATGAATCGGCGGAGCGGATCCTTGGATATAGCGCCGATGAATTGATGGACGATCCGGCGGGGTTTGAGCGGGTACTGGGCGCCGATTTGACAAAGGAGATAATGCGGCGGCTGCGCCACGGCGGCTATGGCCCGCCGGGCAAACTTCCATCGACGCGAATAGTCTTGCCGGCCAAAGATAGCGAGGACGTACCGGTAAGCTTCTCCGCGGCGCTCATAAAGAAAGAAGATCGCGAAATAGGCACTGTTGGAATTTTTTCCGACCTCCGTGAACACATGAGAATCCTGAGAGAACTTGAAGATGCAAAGATGCAGCTCCTTCAGGCGGAAAA